>NZ_PSTM01000019.1:0-67693 GCF_002930875.1 Rathayibacter sp. AY1A5
GGGCTCGGGAGCGCGCCGGGCGGGCGGCGGGGCCGGTGGACGGGACCGCGGCCGGAACGGCGGAGGCGGGAGGAGCGGGCGGGCGCGCGGCCGGAGCGGCGGCAGCTGGAGGGCTCGATCGAGCGGACGGAGGAGTCGGCGACGCGGCGGGCGCGGATCCGCTCGGGTCGGCGGGTGACGCGGACCCGCGACCGGTGGGCGACGCGGACGTCGGGAGCCCCCGCGCGATCACGGCGGGCGGCGCCAGGAGGACGAAGGAGTCGTCGTCGGGGGCGGACGTCGGCGCGAGCACCTCGGCGAGCCGGCCGCCGATCATCGGCGCGGCCCGGGGCAGGCGCGGCGAGGCGAGCTCGGCGCAGTCGGGGCACCAGGAGGAGCGGCGCCGCTCCCGGCCGGGACGGTGGCGCTGCTCCTCGGGAGTGGCGACGAAGACGTGTCCGGCGTCGCAGAGCCAGCACAGGTACACGTCGGCCGCGGGCGGGATCTGGCTGAGCACGATGCCCTCGTTGTACTCGGGCCGGTACTGCCGCACCAGGACGGGGTAGGACGCCCAGGCCTCCCGGTAGGTGCCGACCGCGTAGGGGACGTCGGCGCCGCGCGAGAACCGCCGCCGCTGCCACCACCGCCCGATCGCCTCCGCCACCCTCCGCACGCTACGCGCGACCACCGACGCGGAAGCGGCGCCCGCATGCGCAGGCGGGATCTCGAGACGCCCTCCGGGCTGCTCCATCAGCATGCGCGGCGGAAGGGACTATCCGCCCGCGCGGCGTGCTCCCGGCCGACTGGGAGCGGCGGAGCCGTCCCTCGCCTAGTGTGCGGAGTCCTGCTCGTCGATGTCCGCGATCTCGGCCTCGTCCGGCTTGAAGGTCAGCGAGAACATGGCGATCGCGACGAGCACGACGATGAAGGCGACGCCGAACGAGATGAGCGCGACGACCGGCTCGCGGGTCGAGAGCATGACGACCAGGCCGACGAAGGCCGCCATCACCGCGGAGAAGCCGATGAGCTCGAGCGGGCGCAGGCGGTCCTTGCGGGTCGGCTGGAACGTGCGGGGCGTGAACTCGCCGGGGTCGCGCGCCGGGGCGGAGTCGGCCGCCGAGGCGCGGTCGGCGGGAGAGGCGGGGTCGGGCTGCTGGCCTTCGGCGGTCATCGGTCTCCTCCGGAGGTCGGTGTCGTGGGGGCGACGGGATCGTGTCCGGTGGCTGCGTCGGCGCCGGCGGCCCATTTGAGCGAGAACGCCGCGATGGCGAGGAAGACGGCGACCATCACGGCGTAGGCGCCGAGGAGGCCGACGGTGACGACGGGGTGGGGCGGGAGGAGTCCGAAGGCGGCGCCGAGCAGCATCGTGCCGACGCCGACGATCACGGAGTCGCGGGCGGCGAGGCCCTGACCGCGGCGGCCGCTCGAGAACTCGAGGAAGCCGGAGAGCAGCGCCCAGCCGGCGACGAGGGCGACGAAGGAGAGCAGGTTGGCGACCGGGAGCGCGACGAGCGCCGCGACTCCGGCGACCAGGGTGAGCACCGCGGAGCCGAGGGCGAGCGGGCGGGCCCGGCCGCTCCAGCTGCGGAGCCCGAGGGCGAGCGAGACGGCGCCGGTCGCGATCGCGAAGCCGCCGAAGACGGCGAGGCCGAAGGCGGGCCCGTGGTCGGGCGAGAAGGTGACGACGCAGCCGGCGACCGCCGCGATCACGGCGCGCGCGAGGGGCAGGGTCCACAGGCGGCGGTCGGAGTCGGCGGCGATGGCCACGGTCGAGCCTCTCTGGGATGGAGGGAGAAGGCGTCCGGGAGCGGACGGCTGGGCGCGCGACGGCACGGCGACGCGGACTCCAGCGATTTTACGCTCCCGCGGCTCCGCCCAGGCCCGGAGCGGGGCCGGGGGCGCAATCCGGGGCGAAGTCGCAGGCGGCTCAGCCGAGCCAGACCTCCTCCACCCGCGGGAACACGGCGTCGGCGGAGAAGCGCTCGCGGAAGCGCGCCCCGGCCTTCTCGACGACCTCGGCCCGGGCGTCCTCGTCGGTGATGAGCTCGGTCAGCGCGGCGGCGAGGCCCTCGACGTCTCCGGGCGCGACCACGCGGCCGCAGCCGTCGCCGAGGACCTCGGGGATGCCGCCGACCGCGGTCGAGACGACGGCCGCGTCGCGGGCGAGGGCCTCGAGGATGAAGATCGGCATCGCCTCGTCGCGCGAGGGCAGGACGGCGATGGACGCCTCGTCGAGCAGGGCGAGCAGGCGGGCGTTCTCGAGCGAGCCGAGGAACTCGATCCCCGGGACGCCGCGGTCGACGACCTCCGGCTCGCGGATCGGACCGGCGACCAGCAGGCGCCAGCCCTCCTTGCCCTCGACCTGCGCCCACGCCTTCTGCAGCACGTCGACGCCCTTGCGGTGGCTGACGACCCCGCCGAAGACGACGGTGCGGGTCTTCTCGCGCGGGGTGCCCTGCTCGAGCGCGTTGGGCACGAGGTGCACGCGCTCGGCGGGGACGTAGCGGCGGCAGATCGCCGAGGTCTCCTCCGAGAGCGAGATGATCTCGTCCGCGCTGCGCAGCACGTCCTTCACCAGGCGCGGGTGCGCGGCGGTGAAGGCGGCGAACTCGCTGCCGTGCAGGTGGGCGACCGTGCGCAGGCCCAGGCGGTGCGCGAGGCGGAGGAGGGACCCCTCGCGGAGGAACGAGCCGCGCTCCGAGAGGTGGACGACGATCACGGCGCTGGGCTCGCGTCGCGCGATCGCGACGATGCGGGCGGCGGCGCCGGCGGCCAGGCGGGCCGCGGCGACGTGCTCGCCCGGAGCGGTCCGGGAGGAGATCACCCGGACGTCCGAGCGCTCGAACGGCCAGCGCAGGTACCCGTTGACGACCTGCGTCATGCCTCCGGGGACCTCTCCGCTGCGGCCGACGTGGTACACCCGGGTCTTCGGGCCGGCAGGGACTGCCGCGGCGGCCGGGCGGCTGCGGGGCGGCACGGCGAGCAGCGCCTGGATGTCGTCGCGGACGCCGCGGAGGCGTCCGCGGGCGACGAGCAGCTTCTCGAGCAGCTCGCTCCGGCGGGCGACCACGGCGGAGAAGGTCTCGACGCCGGCGGCCGGGGTCGTCCGGGACATGTCGACCGTGACGTCGTGGATCCCGATGGTCTCGAAGTGGCGCGAGGCCTTCGTCGATCCGTCCATCTGCAGGCTCACCGGGGCCGCGCCCTCGGTGAACGCCATGATGATCACGTGCAGCCGGTCGCTCATCGCGACGCGGGCCGTGCGGTAGAGCTCGCGCAGCAGGATCTCGTGCTCGTCGTGGGTGTGCGCCGGATCCCAGTCGAGGATGTCCGCGTCGAGGTCGGCGGCGAGACGGCGGGAGCGCTCGGCGTCGACGGCGACCTGCGTGACCACGACGATGTCGAGGTCCTCGCGCTCGGCGAAGCCCTTGATCGCGGCCAGCCACTCCTGCTCGGGATAGGGGCGGGCGTCCACCTCGTGGTCCTCGCGGAGGGAGAGGACCAGCACACGCCGCTCCTCGTCGGGCTGCGCGGCGAACGCGGTCAGCTCCGCGTCGCTCGAGCCCTCGCCGTAGCCGAGGTCGGGCATGGCGGCGCCGACGCGCATGTAGCCGGCGGTCTTGTCGTCGCGCCAGCGGGTGTAGCTCGAGAGCGCCATCGAGGGCCACATGATCGCGCGGGGCAGCGGGGCGAAGTTGCGGGTGCCCACGCCGGCGCGGATCACGCGGCCGCCGCCGAGGCGCACCAGGGCGATGCCCGGGAGCATCACGAGGTGCTCCTTCATCCCGATCAGGGTCAGCTGGATCTCTCCCGGCTTGAACACCGAGTTCGCCCGGCCGGCGAGGGCCTCGCGGGCGAGCGCCGCGTACCAGCGCAGGAGCGAGCGGTACACCGTGTCGTCCGGGCCCAGGCGCAGGCCGTCGTCGTAGCCCCACGGCGAGTGGCCCACGTAGACGTGGAGCGGACCCGACTCGCGGAGCCAGTCGAGGAGCTGGCGGCGCAGGATGATGTCGCCGATGTTCTCGTACTGGCCGCGGCCGACGGCGAAGATCGATCGGGCAGGTGTCACGGGCGGGCCTTTCGGAGGGGTTCGCGTGGGGGTGACCGGTGCGGAGCGGGGATCGTCGCGGGTCTCCCCGGTCGATCCTCCTGCCGCGCTGCCGTCGTGGGCCGGGCCGGCCGGGCTCCGCAGGAGCGGGCTCGGGGCCGATGGCGCCCCGGGCAGACTAGCGCAGGCGGGCTCGGCGGCTCGAGGAGGAGTGCTCGCGTCAACAGCCGTTGGTGACCAGGAAGGCCTTGAGGAACGCGCCGGTCTGGTAGACGTACTGGTTCACCAGGTAGTCCAGGCCCATCGGCTCGCCCGAGGGCACCATCGAGAGCTCGCCGGAGTAGCAGCGCTCGATGATCATCTCGGCGCGCACGAGGTGGGAGGCGTTGGTGATCACGATGACGTGGTCCCAGCCGTACTGCTCGGCCATGTCGCGCAGCTGCCGGGCCTCTCCCTGGGTCGTGAGCGGGTCGGCGGAGTAGCAGAGGACGTCGCCGCCGGGCTCGTTGCACTTCTTGTACTTCTTGGCCTCGTAGGGAGCGTTCATCTCGCCGGGGCCGACCGAGAGCACCATCGTGTCCGTCGCCCCGGAGGTGATGATCCGGCGGGCGAACTCGACTCGTGCCCTCGTGGAGGGGCCCAGCACGAAGACCGCGTCCGCCTGCTCAGGGATCGGGTCGATCGGGGGCGTGACGTAGAGCGGGATCCCGGCGCCGAAGAGGGCGAGCACCACGAGGGGGACGAGCAGGAGCCGTTTGATCACGGTGCGAGCGCGGACCCGGGGGCATCTCGGGCGCTCCCGGGACGGCGGGGTGGACGGGCGGTCGCCGGTCGCGGTCGTGGCCGTGTCCATCGCGTCCTCCCTCTCGTCGGGACCGCCGCTCGCCCGCGGCGGGTGATCCGCGACGCGGGTGCGACGGCGATCACCAGTGGAGAGCCCATCATCGCAGTGTTTCGGCGAGGGGTCGGCCCGGTGAACGCCCGGTCAATTCTCTCGCCCAGCGGCCCGGCCCGGGGCCGTGTCCAGAGTCGCCGGGTAGGGTCGCCGTTCCTCGACCGAGCAGCACTCCCCCTCGTCCATTCCGCGGACGGGCATTCCCGGAGTCCCCTCCCGATCCGACATCCGCCCTCCGATCCGTCGTCGACAGCGCGTGTGACCGTTCCGTATACACGCATGCGCGGCGGTCCGCCAGTCCTTCAGCGGAATCGCTGATATAAGCCCGACCACCACGCCCGAATGGGGTACTACAACCTGAATCCGTCTCATCCAGCCATCAGTCGCAAGGCCCGTCTATAGCGTCGGGAGGACCAGCACCACCCCCTTGAGCAGCCCCATCGAACCGCCCCCGACGCCCCCTCGAAGACCCGGAGCCGATCGTGAATCCTCAGACGACGCCAGACCCGACCCGCCCTCGCCGACGACGCGCACGCCTCTCCCTCACCACCGCTCTGATCGCCGCTCTCGGCATCCTGGTCGCCCCCCTCACGGCGCCCGCCGCCTCCGCGGCCACTCTCGACCCGGGCGCCGGGCAGAGCACGCGGATCCAGGAGACGAACTCCTCGCTGACCTACAGCGGCTCGTGGCGCACGATGACGGGCGGCGACAGCGGCGGCGGGATCAAGTTCCTCAACAGCACCGGCTCCGTCTCGTTCAGCTTCCGCGGCACCGGCTTCAGCTGGGTCAGCCGCACCACCGCCTCCGCCGGCATCGCCACCGTCACGGTCGACGGCGCGAGCACCTCGGTCGACCGGTACACGAAGACCACGGCGTACCAGGTCCCGGTGTTCACGAAGAAGGACCTCGCCGACACCGTCCACACGGTCAAGATCGCCTGGAGCGGCACGGCCAACAGCTCCGCGAGCGACAAGAACCTGGTCATCGACGCGTTCGACATCACCCGCGCGACTCCCGCCACCGAGGAGCCGACCGACGAGACCGGCGGCGGCGAGGACGACGGCCCCGTGCTCGATCCTTCCGGAGCGACCAGCCTCCTCGTGCAGGAGACCGACCCCGCGCTGCAGTACACCGGCTCGTGGAGATCGATGGCGGGCGGCGACAGCGGCGGCGGGATGAAGTACCTGACCTCCGCCGGATCGGTGAAGTTCACCTTCGTCGGCACGTCGTGGCGCTGGATCAGCCGGAAGACCTCCTCCTCCGGCATCGCCGCGGTCTCGGTCGACGGCGGACCCGTCACCAAGGTCGACCGCTACAGCTCGACCGCGCAGTACCAGGTGCCGGTCTACGAGACGACCGACCTCGCCGAGGGCACGCACACCGTGACCATCTCCTACACGGGGACGAAGAACTCCAAGTCGACCGACAAGAACCTGATCATCGACGCGTTCGTCCTCGCCGAGGACGGCCTCGCGACCGACGCCGTGGAGCTCTCCCCCCTGACCGACGGCTACACCGTCGCCTGGGACGCGCCCTTCAGCTCGCGGGTCGTCTCGTACGACGTGCACCGCTCGAACGAGGACGGCTCCGGCGACACGGTCGTCGGCACCGTCGCCGACCCGGTGCGCCAGTACCGCGACGAGACCGCCGAGGCGGGACGCGCCTACACGTACACCGTCACGGCGACCGACGACGCCGGCCGCGACTCGCGGCTGAAGGAGTCGGCCACCACCTCGGCCGACATCCTCGCCTCCCGCGCCTCGCTGCTCGCGGCCTTCGACTGCCCCGCCGCCACCAAGACGGTGTCGACCTCGGCGCAGCTCGTCACGGCCCTGACCAACCCCTCCTCCGGCGACGTCATCCGCCTGGCCGACGGCGTCTACACCGGCAAGTTCGCCCTCCGCGGCACCGCCGCCCAGCCCGGCTCGATCTGGATCTGCGGCTCGCCCAACGCGGTCCTCACCTCCGGATCCACCTCGAGCGGCACCGCACTCATCCTGAACACGGTGAGCGACGTGCACCTCGTGGGCTTCTCGGTCCGCAGCTCCTTCCAGGGCATCCAGGTGCTCGCCAGCAAGGGCGTCCAGATGGCCGGCCTGACGGTGAGCGAGATCGGCTACGAGGCGGTCCACTTCCGCAGCCAGACCACCGACTCCCTGATCGTCGGCAGCACCATCCGCCGCACCGGCCTCGTCTCCGCCAAGTACGGCGAGGGCGTCTACGTCGGCACCTCCGACCGCAACTGGTGCGAGTACAACAGCTGCAACCCTGACCGCACGGCCCGCATCGCGGTCGTGGACAACGCGATCAGCGACACCGGCGCCGAGCCGATCGAGGCCAAGGAGGGCACCCTCGACGGCGACATCATCGGGAACACGGTCCTCGGCGGATCGCGGCTCGCCTCGGACGTCGTCTCGCTGATCCTGGTCTCGGGCAACAGCTGGCTTGCCGCGGGCAACTCCGCCGCGGGCACCACCACCTACGGCTACCAGGTGATCACCCGCGCCGACGGCTCGGGCAACGACAACACCATCAGCGGCAACCTCGCGCTGAAGACCAGCAACGCGGTGGTCTACCTCCACCAGCCGTCCAACTGGTCCACCAGCGGCAACACGCTGAGCTGCTCCAACTCCGGGAAGGACCTGATCGGGAACGTGGCCTGCACGCCGTGACCTGATCCGCTCCCCGCGCGCAGAACCGCCGCCGTCGTCCCCTCGACGGCGGCGGTTCTGCGTCTGCCCGCCTCCCGCCGACCACGCGGGAGTCGGCGGAGTCGCGCGCCAGTACGGCGACTTCTGCGGACTCGCGGGGTGAGCGGGCTCCCGGGAGCCGGTTCCGGCCACGGCGGGCGCTGGAGAGGGCTGGACGGGCCGGGCAGGTCCCGGGGAGTCGAGCGGGCCCGGACGGCGACGCCGCCTCCTGTCGAGTCCGCGGAAGTGGGCGGAGTCGCGCGCGAGTACTGCGACTTCTGCGGACTCGCGGGGTGAGCGGGCTCCCGGGAGCCGGTGAGGCACGTGATCAGGCCACGGCGGGCGCTGGAGACGCTGAGGAAGGACGGACCGGTCGGTCGGCCCCGGAGAGCCCGCGGGCCCGGACGGTGACGCCGCCTCCTGCCGAGTCCGCGGAGGTGGGCGGAGTCGCGCGCGAGTACCGCGAGTTCTGCGGGCTCGCGGAGTGAACGGGCTCGCGGAGGGGTGGAGGGGGCTGGAGTGCCGGCCAGGCGTCGGAGGGGCCGGCTGGGCCCGGAGAGAGGGCAGCCGGGCCCCCGCCGGGCACCGCGCAGTCCCCGGACGCGGAAGAGCGCACCGCGGCCGGGGCCGGGGTGCGCTCTTCCGCAGCGTGCGAGGACGCGATCAGACGATCGCGGGGGCCTTCTGCAGCTTGTGGCGGGCCAGGACGACTGCGCCGACCACGGGGGTGCCGGCGGTCTCGATCCAGTGCACGTCGGCGGCGGCCTGGGGCGAGTCGACCTTGCCCTCGATCAGGACGAGGACGGCTCCGTCGGCAACGCCGCGGAAGGTCGGCGACTGCTCGGTCGCGCCGAGGGTGCCGGTGACGATCAGGACGATGTCGTAGACCTTCTCGAGCTCCTCGACCAGCGCGCGGAGGGCGTCGGTCGGCATCGGCGTGCCGGCCTGGGCGCCGCCCGCGGGGAGCAGGTCGACGCGGTCGGTCGAGCGCTTGATGATCGCGTCGTCGAGCGAGGCGGCTCCGGCGAGCACCTCGCGCAGGCCCGGGCGTCCGCCCGAGGCGGAAGCGAGAGCCGAGCCCTCGGCGGTGCCGTCCACGATCACGACGGACGAGCCGAGCACGGCCAGCGCCTTGGCGAGCAGCACCGCGCTGGCGGTGTGCGGGGTCTTCTCGGACGCCGGGGCGATCGCGAAGGAGGAGTACGAGCGGGTGCGCGCGATGGCGGAGAGCTCGAACGCCACGGCCGAGTAGCGGGCCGGGATCTCGGTCGAGTTCAGCATCTCGTCGAGCTTGGTGGCCTTGACCGGGACGATGCCCAGCAGCGGCCGGTCGATCGCGGAGCGGACGTCGTCGCCGCTGCGGAGGCGGCGGTCGAGGGCGGTCATCACGATCGCCACTCCCACGCCGACCACGGCGCCGCCGAGGATGCCGAGCGCGAGCAGGACGAGGATGCCACCGGTGACCGGCAGCTCCGGCGGGAGCGCCTGGCTGAGCACCTGGAGCTGGATCTGCGGGACGGCGACGCCGTTCGTGGTGGTCGCCGGATCGGCGCCCTTCACGGCCGCGTCGAGCTGGGCGGCGATCGCGTTCGCGATGACCGCGGCCTGCTCGGGCGAGGGGTCGGTGGCCGAGATCGTGATGACCACGGACTCCGGCTCGGCGAGGACGGTCACGCGCTTGGCGAAGTCCTCGATGGGCTCGTCGATGCCGAGGCCGTCGATGACGCCCTGCAGGACGGTGTCCGAGGTGCCGAGGGCGACGGAGGTGACCGTGGCCTGGGAGGCGGCGCTGTTGGCCGCGACCCGGTCCGCGGTCGAGAGGACTCCGGACGAGGAGACCGCGACGTACACGCGTGCGTCCGCCTTGTACTGCGGGAGGAGGACGGCGTTGAGTACCAGGGCCGCCACGGCGCCGAGCAGAGCGAAGGCGACGATGTAGACCCACCTCCGGCCGATGCCGGCGAACAGTCCGTTCAAGGTCATGGTGTGTGGTGTCCCTTTCGTCGACTGCACCGGAGTGCAGGGGGTCTGACTGTAGCGTCGTGATGTGTCGTCCGCGTTGCGCGGAACCGGCCGCGAGGTTTCGCGCGGGAGCGGTGGATCAGAGGTGTGCCTGCAGGAAGGCGAGGATCGCCTTCTTGTTGTTCGGGGTGTTGTTCTGGAGCCCGTGGTGGCCGGAGCCGTCCACGCCGACCTCGGACGCCACTCCGGCGTCCTGCAGGGCGACCTGCATCGCGTCGGCCTGCTCGACCGGGACGAGCTCGTCCTCGGAGGTCAGCCAGATCTGCGGGGCGTCCGTGGAGTCGACCGAGGTGATCGGCGACGCGGGGATGCTCTGCGGGCAGGTCGTCGAGTCGATCTCGTCGCAGTCCAGGTAGGAGAGGATCTGCTCCTTCGCCTCGGGCACCGGCGTGCCCAGCGACATCCCGGTCTCGGTCATGTCGGCGACCGCCGAGAAGGCGACGACCGTCTTGACCCGCGAGCCCTCGGTGAGGGAGCCCTCGCCGAGCGTGCCCATGGTCGCTCCGATGATCGCTCCGGCGGAGCTGCCCATCACGCCGATGCGGGCGGGGTCGAGGCCGAAGCGCGTGACCTGCGCGGGCTCGCGCAGCCACTCCACGGCGGCCTGCGCGTCCTCGATCTGCCCGGGGTACCGGCTGTCCTGGAGGAGGCGGTAGTCGACGGAGACCGAGACGAAGCCGCGCTCGGCGTAGTACTCGCAGAGCTCGGTCATCCCGCCCTCGTCGCGGGCGCCGTCGACGAACCCTCCGCCGTGCAGCATCAGCAGCGCGGGGCGGTCGGTGCCGCCCGCGGTGGGGAGGCAGGCGTCGGCCTTCAGCGAGACGCCGTCGACCGAGCGGTACTCGATCGCCTTCTCCGTCGTGAAGCCGTCGGGCGTGCGGACGGGCTCGGGCTGCGAGGAGCAGCCGGCCAGCCCGAGGGCGACGGCCACGACGGCCGCCAGGACTCCGGCTCTGCGTGCTCGTGTCGTCTTCACTCGTGGGACTCCGCTCTCTTCTTCTCGTAACTGGGGGAGGTGCCGGGCTCATCGGCCGGGACCGCGACGGGATCGGAGACGACTCCGGGGCCGCGCGCAGGGACGGGCACGGGCTTGCGCCGCTTGCCGGGGCCGCCGAGGGCGGCCGGGGGGACGTAGATCCACTTGACCTTCGAGAGGTAGCGGGTCACGAAGAGCGAGAGGACGACCGCGAGCACCATCACGACCAGCAGCAGCGGCACCTCGAAGCCGCCGATCTCGGAGCGGTTCTCGGGGAGGATCACCCGCAGGATCGTGATGGCGATCACGATGAAGTAGAGGTGCAGCAGGTAGATGTGCAGGCTGCGCTCGCCGCAGATCGTGAAGAAGTTCAGGAATCGCACTCGGGAGAGGGCCCGCGACACGAGGATGCCCATCGCGACGGCGGCCATCTGGCCGGCGAGGGCGAGGAACGGAACCCAGCGGATCGGGAAGAGGAAGAGCACCGCGCTCAGCACGACGAAGACCGGAGTGACGTAGAGGAACGCGCGGCTCCCCTTCTGCTCGACGAAGTCGATGATCCTCTTCGAGTAGAGCGTGCCCACCAGGAAGAAGACGAACAGGGCGCCGATGCGATTCCAGCCCACGTTGGTCGTGTTGAGGAGACCGGTGGTGAACATCGTCCCCATCACCGCGGCGAGGGCGACCTGCACACGGTGGTCGACCTTGCGCAGGAGCCACGCGCCGAGCGTGAAGAGGACGAGGCCGTAGATGAACCAGTAGCTGCTGCTGGGCCAGAAGAACAGCAGGAGCAGGTTGAGCGGGTCGGTCGCGGGGAGCTCGCCGAGTCCGCCGTTCGCGAGCGGCACGACCAGGTAGAAGGCCATGCGGATCACGGACCAGACCACGTAGAGCCAGAGCAGCGGGTAAAGCCTGCGACGCCAGAGGTCGGGGAAGCTCCAGGTGCGGATGCGCGAGCCGAAGAGGCCGGACACCAGGAAGAAGAGGGGCATCGGGAAGAGCTCGAACACGACCTTGATGCGGCCGAGAGTGTTCTCGACCCCGATGTCGCCGAGGTACAACGACGTGTGGTAGTACACGACCATCAGGATGGCGGCACCCTTGGCGAAATCCACCCATTCGCGGCGGGCCCCGCCCGCAGGCTTCAGCAGCTTCATTCTCTCCCCCTTGTGCCCGGTCGTACCGCTCGTGAATTCCATCCGAGGTGAACAAGGCTCAGAGAAGGACGCAGGCTCGGTCGCAGAATGCGACCGAGGATCAAGACTAAGGGTGTACCGTCTGCGCCGCACATTCGTCGGAATAGTGACGAGGACTCGATTGCCGGGAAGCGCACTCCGGCCTCTCCGCTCACCGAGGAGACGACGGTCACCGGCGTCCGTTCCCGGCGCTCATCGCCGCACGGTAGAGCGCGGGCGCCGCGGCGGCGAGCCCGAAGAGGACGGAGCGCTTCAGGTCGCGCCGGCGCACGAGCGCGACCAGGTGCCGGAGCCCCGCCTCGTCGTGCGCGGCCCGCCAGAGCCGGTCGGCCTCCTCGGGGCTGTGCGCGCCCGAGGTGGCGTCCTTGAAGCGGGAGAGCAGGGAGAAGCGCGCGCGGTAGTAGGAGTAGTCCTGCGAGTCGAGGAGGCGCGGGTCGAGCCCGCGGGCCGTCCGCTCGATCACAGCGGCGAGCCCGGCGAGCGAGTCGGCGCGCTTCGCGCCCGAGCGGATGATCGAGCCGGAGCGGAGGCGGTACTCGTAGACGGAGTCGGGGACGACGACGACCTCGTCGGCCGCGGCGAGCAGCTGCGCGACCTGCGCCTGGTCCGAGTGCTGGCGGATCCGCGTGAAGTCGATGCCGTCGAACAGCTCGCGGCGGAACAGCTTGTTCCAGAGGTGCCCGGTCAGCTCCCCGACCAGGAGCGCGGTGAAGGCGCCCCGGCCCGAGAGCGCGAGCGGGCCGCGCAGGGAGCCGACGGGCGTGGATCCGGTGGCGTCGACCGTGACCGCCTGGGCGACCACAACGTCGGCGCGGCCCGCCTCCCCCGCCGCGAGCATGGCCTCGACCGCGGTCTCCGGCCACTCGTCGTCGGCGTCGACCAGCCAGACCCACTCGCCGGCGGCCTCGCCGACGGCGCGCTCGCGAGCGGCGGCGACGCCCTGGTTCTCGTCCTGGCGGAGGTAGCGGATCCGCTCGTGCTCCTCGGCGAACGCGCGGCCGATCGCCTCGGTCCCGTCGGTCGAGGCGTCGTCGACCACGAGGATCTCGAGCTCGGCGTGGGTCTGCCGCAGCAGGCGCTCCAGGGCGGAGGCGAGGTGCGCCTCCTCCTGGTGCGCCGGGACCACCACCGAGACGAGGGTCACTTCTGCCCCACGACCCGGCGGAGCACCGTCTCGAGGTCGCGGCCGCTGGACTCCAGCGAGAAGCGGTCGAGCCAACGGTCGATGCCGGTGATCTCGAGCTCGCTCGCGCGGATCAGCGCGTCGGCGAGGTCGGAGGCGGAGGGGGTGAGCGCGAGCTCGCCGGTCAGGCCGGGGACGATCGCGTCCGCGACTCCGAGCGCGCCGGACACGGCGACCGAGGGGACGCCGGCGGCGGCCGCCTCGACCAGCACGTTGCCGAAGCCCTCGCGCAGCGACGGGAGCAGCACGACGGCGTTCTCGTCGAAGTGGTGGAACCAGTCCTCGACCCAGCCCATGTCCTGGAAGTCCACGCCGCGCGCGGTCGCCTCCGCCTTCATGCTGCCGAGCAGCGGGCCGCCGCCGAAGGAGACGACCTTCGCGGGGATGCCGCGGCGCTCCAGCTCCTCGGCCGCGAGGATCGCGAGCTCGGGACGCTTCTGGACGACGAGGCGGCAGGGCAGCACGATCTGCAGGCCCGCCGCGGTGCCGGGGGTGCGCGAGACCTGGCGGGAGCGGTCGACCTTGGCGGTCGCCGGGTTCGGCACGACGGTGCAGCGCTCGCCCGAGACGCCGAAGCCGGCGACGAGCTCGCCCGCGACGGGGTGCGAGATCGCGATGACGTGGTCGGCGCGGCGGTAGAGCGTCTTGGCGAGCCCGAGCTGCACCTTCTGGGTCCTCGAGAAGCCCGGGATGCCGAGCGAGACGAGGTTGCGCTCGCTCACGATGGTCTTCGGGCGGTCCGCCTTCGCGGTCATCTCGGCCGAGGCCAGGAGCACGATGTTCGGGTAGCCCTGCAGGGCGACCGCGACGTCGGGGGTGCGGCGGCGGAACAGCTCCTTGAGCATCCGCGCCTTGCCGACGTGGCCCTTGCCCTCGCCGATGCGGTGCAGCACCGCGCCCTCGGGGAGGTACTCGTCGGTGCCCTTCACCGACGTGGTGACGACGTCGACGTGGTGGCCCTGCTCGAGGAGCCAGCCCATCCAGGTGCGGGCGACGAACTCGGCCCCGCCGCCGTGCAGCGACGTGACGACGAACATGATCCGCATGCGCGGTCCCTTCTCCTGCGCCGCGCTCATCGCACGACCTCCGCGCCGAGGCCGCGGGTGTTGAGCGCCGAGAGGCGGCGCACCTCGGGCATGGCCGCGTCGATGGTGGCGCGCACGCCGCCGTCGCCCGGCTCCGCGAGGATGCGGTCGATCACCGGGAGGACGCGGTCGGCGAAGCCGGGGACCGGCTCGACGCACAGCTGCGGCAGGCCGATGAGGCGCATGATGCCCTCGACCTTGCCCTGGGTGGCGAGGGTGATCGCGGGGACGCCGAGCGAGAGCGACATGATCGCGAGGTGCATCCGCCCGGTGACGGTCAGCAGGGCGTCCTCGGCGAGGCCGCGGATCTCGGCGGGCATGAGCACGCGGTCGACGACGGTGACGCCCTCGGTTCCCACGCGCTCGGCGACCGCGCGGACGGCCACCTTGTCGTCGCCGATGGGGCGGGAGACGTGCGGGAGGAGCACGACGTGAACGCCGGCCGCGCGCAGGCGGTCGACGATGCGCTCGTACTCCGGCACCTGGTCGACCATGCCGGCGACGAGGGCGCTCGCGTTCACGAGCGCGAAGGGGACGCCCTCGGGCAGTCCCAGCCCCTCGCGGAAGCTGCGGTCGCGGGTGCGCGCCGAGAAGACGATGTCCGTGACCTCCTCGACGCGCTGCACGCCGATGCTCCGGGCGCGCTCCGCCGAGAGCGGGTCGCGGAGCATCGGGACGACGCCGGCGCGGGAGGCGGCGATCAGGGAGCGGCGGGCGGCGAGGCGGGCCGCCGCGTTCCAGGAGAAGCCGAGGACGCGCGTGGGCACCCCTGCCTCGGCGGCGGCCTGCGCGAGCAGGGAGCGGCGGACCGAGCCGCGGAGGCTGTACTTGCCGTCCATCATGTCGGCGCCGACGACCGAGACCGAGCGGGCGCGGCGGATCAGCGCGGCGTAGGCGCGGAGATCGGCGGCGTGCGCGTCGCCCACTCCGTAGACCAGGTGCGGGAGCTCGACGACCTCGACCCGGTCGGCCTGCTCCTCGGGGATCACGACGTCGCCGGCGTAGCGCTGGACGACCACGACGGGGCCGGTGGTGTTCTCGAGGAACGCCTCCAGCATGGCCTGGTCGCCGATGTTGCCGCTGCCGGGAGCGGCGATCACGAGGTGAGACTCGGGCTCGGGTCGGAGGTCCGCGAGGGCGGCGCGGAGCACCGCCGCGTCGCGTCGGGCGGGCAGGCGGGTCGTCGTGACGAAGTCCTTCTTCCAGGACTTGACGACGCCGAGCTTGAGTTTCATCGATCTCTTTCGGTGGGAGGAACGGCGGCGGGAGGCCGCTCGGAGTCGGGGATGCCGGCCGTGACGGCTCCGTCGACCAGCGCGCTGTCGCCGGTGGGGCTGATGGCATCGACCGTGGCCGGGGCCGGAGCGGCGGCCGGGCGGCTGCGGCGGAAGTGGCGGCGCAGGTCGGCGAGGCTGAGGATCTGGCGGCGGAACGCGGGGAGGATCAGCATCCAGAGCCCGACCCCGACCAGGACGGCGGCGCCGCCCACGAGGAGGCGGAGGACGGGCTGGTCGGCGGCGATCCAGACGGTGGAGAAGTAGGCGCCCACCGTGATCGAGCCGAACGTGATGCCGCTGCGGAGGCCGTTGGTGAACATCTCGCGGACGGGGGCATCGGAGGTGCGGCCGATCCAGATCAGCGCGGTCGGCCAGGTGAGGGCGAGCGAGCCGGCGTACGCGACCGCGACGCCCGTCACTCCCCAGTTGGAGCCGAGCAGGATCAGGACGACCATCAGCGGGCGGGTCGCCAGGCTGTACCAGACGCTCTGGCGCACGAGGCCCTTGGCGAGGAACACCCAGTTGGAGCAGTACGCCGTGGCCTGGAAGAACCCGGCCACGAGCAGGATCTGGAAGATCGGGACCGAGGCGAGCCAGCGCTCCCCCACCAGGATCCGGATGACCGAGTCGGACTGGGAGCCGAGGACGGCGAGCACGAGGCCCATCGCCGTCAGCATCGCCGACTGGCCGAAGAGGATGAACGTGCGGAACCGCTCGCGCTCGTCCTGCAGCTTGGACAGCACGGGCAGTGCCACGCGCTGCACCGGAGAGTTCAACTGCTGCAGCGGCAGCATCATCAGCTGGAACGCGCGGTTGTAGAGGCCGAGGTCGACCGGGCCGAAGCGCGCGCCGATGATGACGGAGTCGACGTTCTTGCTCACGTAGGTCAGCGCCTGGGTCGCGAAGACCCCGCCTCCGTAGCGGAGGAAGTGGCCCATCGCCTCGCCGCGGCGGTAGCGGCCGGGACGCCAGCCCGTGATGAAGACCAGCATCAGCACGCTGATGAGCGGCTGCACGATCTGGCTCCCGGCCAGCGCCCAGTAGCCGGCGCCGCCGAGCGCCATCAGCACGCCGACCACGAGGCCCAGCACCTGGGCGACGATGTCGACCAGGGTGATCTTCACGAAGCGGAGGTGACGGGCGAGGTCGGCGCGGAACTGCGTCGAGATTCCGTTGAGGAGGAACGTCGAGGAGAGCACGACGGTCAGCAGCTGGAGCCGGTCGTCGCCGTAGAGGGCGGCGATCGGCCAGGAGGCCGCGATGACCACCAGGGTGAGGGTGAGGCCGATGCCCGAGTTCATCCAGAACAGGTTGCTCTTCTGGCCCGGCGTGATCTCCTTCGCCTGGATGGCGGCGGAGGAGAGGCCGAAGTCGCGGAAGATCTCGCCGATGCCGATGATCGCCGTGACCATCGCGAGCAGGCCGTAGTCGGCCGGCGAGAGCAGGCGCGCGAGGATGACGATGCCGCCCAGCTGGACGGCGATGCGGATCGCCTGCCCGCCGATGGTGACGGCGGCGCCGCGGCTCGCCGAGCGGCTGAGGCTCGGTGACGGCTTCTGCGTGGTCCCGGTCATCGGGTCGAGCCCTTCTTGGTGGCGATCGCGCCCTCGTAGGCCTTCTTGAGCTGGAGTCCGAGCACGTCCCAGTCCCGACCGGAGAGGGCGGGGAGCCCCTCCGGCGGACGGGTCCGCGTGCGCTCGAGGGCGGAGGTGATCAGCTCGGGCGTGAGCTCGCCGTCGTATTCGATCACCCAGTCGCTGCCGACCTCCTCGGCCAGGGCCGTGTTGGTGGGCGTGCGCGGCACCAGGATCGGCCGGCCGAGCGAGAGGGCGACCAGGATCGAGCCGGAGTTGTGCATCTCGCGGTAGGGCAGGACGATCAGCTCGGCCCGGCCGATCTCGTCGACCATCTCGGCGTCGTCGACCCGGCGGAGCGTGGTGCGCACCCGGGTGTCGCGGGCGGCCCGCTCCTCGACCAGCTCGCGCTGGCCCGTGCTGGGGCTGCCGACAACGTGCAGGGAGAGGGAGTCGTCCTCCACGCCGCGGAACACGTCCATCAGCTCGACGACGCCCTTGTACGGGCGGATGATGCCGAAGTAGAGGACGCGGCCGTGCTCGCGCTCGGGCAGCGGGTGCTGCGCGAACTGGTCGCGGTAGTGGCCGTGCAGCACGGTGACGGCGGGCGCCCGGCCGGGAGCGACGGTCGTCGGGTTCAGGCGGACGAACAGGTCGGTCGCGCGGTCGACCCGGGCCAGCGAGCGGCGCTCGGCGGCGGGACCGAGCTCGTGCGGGTGCAGGTTGTGCACCGTCCGCACGAGCGGGATGCGCTGGAGCGCGAGGCGCACCAGCAGCACGTCGAGGGCGCGGCGGCGCAGGAAGCGGTGCAGCGGGCTGCGGCCGCGGATCATCAGCTCGGGCCAGTGCACGTGCAGCACGTCGTAGTCGGCGAGCAGGGCGCTGCGCCAGGAGAAGAACAGCAGCTCGACGCCGGGCGCGAGGCCGTCGACGATCGAGTCGACGTACTGCGTGGTCGAGTCCGGCGGCGCGAGCGACTGCTGGACGACGAGCGCGGCCGGCGACGAGTCGTTCCGGCGGGAGCGGCGGCTCACCGGTCGCCCCGCATCCCGACGGCCATCGGCGCGTCGAAGATCCGCGCCCCGAGAGGCTGGCGCATCCGGATGCCCTTGGAGAAGTCGGGGACGTGCACCGGGTTCAGGCAGATGATGACGAGGAAGCCCAGGAGCAGGTGGCTGGGGCGGACCGCGTCGATGGCGTTGTAGCCGGCGAGGCAGACCATGAAGCCGAGCAGGCCGGCCGCGGGGCCGACGTCGCGACGGCTGAGCGTGGCGCCGAACATCGCGGCCACCATGATCACGAAGAGCAGCAGGCCGGGGATGCCGACGCTGATCAGCAGCTGCAGGAACGAGTTCTCGATGACGACGTCCGAGAACCGCCTGCCGCTGATGCCGGACGTCGCCGCTCCGGAGCCGAGCCAGTGCGTGAGCTCGGCCGCCTTCAGCGACACGGTCACCGCGAGGTCGCGGGCGCCGGCCGAGATGGAGGCGTCGAGGTTGTTGTTGCGGGCGGTGACGGGCTCGAAGTTCAGGACTCCGACACCCGCGACGAGCCCGGCGATCAGGATCGAGCCGGGCCGGAGCAGCGAGCGGTTCGGGTTGAGGAAGCCCACGGCGACGAGCGCGACGATGACCGCGACGGCGATGGCCGCCATCGGTCCGCGCGAGACGGTCGCGACGACGCCGCCCGAGGCCAGGATGCCCAGCAGCAGGTCCGACTTGCGGGAGCCCTGGAGCCAGGAGCCGAACGCGAGACCGGCGCCCACCGTGAGGAAGGTGCCGGCGAGCAGCGGGTGGCCGAAGGTGATCTCGGCGCGGTAGAGCGACCAGTGCTGGTCCTGCTCGTAGCCGAGGGCGCCGTAGACGGCACCGAGGATCGGGGAGCTCTGCGCGACCAGCTCGAGGGCGGCGTAGAGGGCGAGCAGCCCCGAGAGGATCACCCACGTCTTGCGCAGCAGCACGGCCTCGCGCTGGGCGTCGAAGACGAGCATCGGCACGCCCACGCAGATCGCGAAGCTGAACATCCACGAGACGCCCTCGGTCGCGTAGGAGCTGCGCACCGTCGCCAGGGCCGACCAGAGCATGAGGGCGATGAACGCGAGGATCACCACGGCCCGCCACGGGGAGAGCACGAGCTCGCGGGTCCACGCCTTGACGGGGGCGCGCCACAGCTCGGGAGCGAGCCCGCGCCGGATCGCCCAGATCACGAGGATGACCGCCCAGAGCGTCATGCGGAACGTCAGGGTCGAGGGGGTGAGCGGCGTCGGGACGAGCGCGAAGAACGCGAGCGCCATCGCCGGCAGCCAGTGCGCGGGGACCCTCAGCAGCACGTAGGCGCCGACGATGCCGCCGACTCCGGCGGCGATCACCAGGAGGCCGGTGGCCGGCTCCCGGGTCGAGAAGATGTACCCCATCCCGAGGACGATCACCAGGGCGACCGAGAAGAGCGCGCCGACGAGGAGTCGTCGCGGGAGGATGTCGATCACGTCAGGGAGTCCTTCTGGCGTCGGAGCGGAGTGGTGGAGGAGGGGGCGGGCGGTGCGGCGCTCACGGGAGTGGTCCCGTCGGCCTCGATGAGGATCGCGATGCCCTCGCGAGCCGCCTCTCGGCGGCTGGGACGCCTGCGATGCCGTGCCCTCCTCCTCCACTGCTCGACCCTGGCGCCGACCCCCGGGGAGGAGGGGTCGCGTCGATCCTGCCGCGGATCAGGCGGGGCCCTCCTGGAGCCAGCGGCGGAAGGTCCCGACCGAGTCCTTGTTGGTGAACTCCGGTACGACGTGACCATTATCGAATTCGGCGCCGCTGTGGTACGCGATCGTCGCCTCCCTGGCGACGGGGAGCGCCAGGCGACGCAGGCGTCCGCCGTGGAGCTCGGCGGGAGCGAGCTTGTCGGCCGTGCCGGCGCTGACGCGCAGACGCATGCCCTTCCACGCGTCCTGCGGCAGCCGGGCGGGGTTGGTCGCGCGCATCAGCGCCCGGTCTCCCCCGTACACGGCGAGAACGCGGTTCGACGGACTGGTATCGCGCGCCGCGAGGTCCTCGACGTCGAAGACGCTGCTGGCGTGGTACGCCCCGTAGATGTTCGGCACCATCTTCTTCGCGTAGGCCCAGCACATCATCGCTCCGCCGCCGGAGTTCGAGCGGAGGAAGCTCGCGCGGACGTCCCAGAGGTTCTGCACCCAGGCCGTGGCGGCCGTCTGCACGGCGAGCGCCGTGGGGTTGGTGTAGTTGCTCGGACCGCCGAAGTCCGGACAGATGCTGACGAAGCCCAGGTCGACGAGTGGATCGGCCGAGTACCTGTAGGCGAAGTAGAGCGACGTGTAGTCGCTGCCGCTGGCGTGGTAGAACCAGGCGACCGGCACCGAGGAGCCTGATTTCGGCTTCGCCGAGTGCGGGACGAAGAGGCGGGTGGAGTCGCCGCCGATCTTCACATCGATGATCTCGTAAGGCTTCCTGCCGTTCTTCGAGAACGCGGTGTCGAGGCGCGAGACCTCGCCCGGAAGCTTCGGGATCACGCTGTAGTTCGGCGCGGCGAGCGCCGGGGTCGCTACGAGAGCGGAGGCGGTCGCGGCGGCTCCGACAGCGGAGGCGGCGAGCAGGAGGCGGCGCGAGAGGCCGCGCGGGGTGTCAGTCATATCGAGAATCCTTCGGAGCTTTCGCCATCAGTGTCGAGTCGGCCGACCATTCCGAATTCGACGCACATGAAGTGACGTCCGGCCCCCCAACCCATTCGAGAGTGTACGGGCCGCGGATGACGCGTGGATGTCGTTCTCATCACGTCTGGTCGCTCGGGCGGGGATCAGCGGGAGGAGGGGAAGAGTCGGCGGGAGAGGCCCGAGGACTTCTCGGCCGTCTCGTGCACCACGAAGGGCACGGCGGAATCGGCGGAGACGACCCGCCTCGCCGCGGCGAGTTCGAGCGTCTCGCGGGAGAGGCCCTCGATGTCGACGGTGACCGCGAGGCCGGAGTCGGCCAGGCGGGTGGCGATCTGCACCTGGTGGTCGTCGACGTGCTCGCCGAACGAGGCGCGGCGCGGAACCAGGATCGGCACCCGGCCCTGCTCGATGGCGCTGAGCGCGGTGCCCACTCCCCCGTGCGCGATGACGACGTCGGCCGCCTTCATCGCGGCGTTGAGCTCGTCGTGCGGCACGGAGTGGCGGCCGTCGATCCCGAGCCCGGAGACGTCGTTCGCTCCGGTCTGCCAGAGCACCTCCACGCCCTCGAGCAGCGGCGCGAGCGCGGCGAAGAAGCGGGGGAACGGGTAGCCGTCCTGCGTGCCGACCGAGACCACGGCGCGGCGGATCGGCTGCGGGACGACGTCCTCGACGCGGTAGGTGTCGAAGATCGAGCCGCCGAAGCTCCAGCGGTCGTCGGCCCAGGAGCGGTACTGGGTGTAGGTCGAGACGGCGGGGACCCGGGCGAGGATCCGACCGGTCATCGACGGGCCGAGCACGCGGGCGGCGCTCTCGATGTAGTGCGCGGGGATGCCGCGCGAGGCCGCGAGCGGCAGGAAGGAGAGGGCGGGGCTGGCTCCGGTGCTGAAGACGGCGTCGAAGGACCCGCGGGCCAGCAGGGAGCGGCCGATCATCGCATTGCGGAGCACCGGCACCACGGCGCGGGGCGGCGGATCGGCGAGGTGGGTCACGCGCCGGTCGGCGAGGAGGGTGCGGCTGAGGGCGCTGTCGACCGTCGCCCAGTGCTGCTCCTCCGGGTCGACTCCGAGGAGCCCCGAGAGGGCGAACATCTCCTTGAGATGCCCGCCGCCGGAGCAGACGAAGAGATACGAAGCCATACGCGCCTTCACTGGTGATGATCGAGATAACAGGCGTGTGGATGATCGATCGTCCGCCGAGAACGACCCCCCGGTCCCTGGTGCAGAAGTCGCCCGATCATAGCAGGGAGGGTCTCCGAGGGGCACTTCTCTGAGAGAACTGTTCACCTCGCCGGAAAGCGATAGGGGCTCATTCGACAGGCGATATCCGCTCACTTCTCCGGAGGGTGGAAAGCGATATCCGCTCGACTCGGGGATGACCGGGAACGCCCATCGAGCGCTCGATACCGGACTGGCCGATTCCCGTCGATCACCTGCACCGCACGGGCCGCGCGCGTAGCGTCGGACCACCGGCGCAGAGGCCGGTCGACCCAGGAGGAGCGCCATGAGCGACAACGAGCAGAACAGCCCCGTGATGGACGGAGCCGAGGACGCCAGCAACGACGAGAAGCTCGGCGGCCTGATCGACCAGGTCGAGCACGACCACGGAGCCGAGGGCGCCGGCGCGATGGCCGACGCGCTCCGCGACCGCGCCGACGAGACCGACACCGAGATCACCGAGGAGTCGGACGCGTCCGGCCCGGTCGAGGACAGCGGCACCGCCCAGGTCTGAGCGACGGGGCCCGGAGGACGACTCCGGGCCCCGCTCCCTGATCGCTGGGGAGAGCGGTGGGCCCTCCGGATCGCTCGTCAGAGCGGCCCGGCGAGCGCCGCCCGATGTGCACCGGAGCGGCTCGGTGAGCGCCGCCCCACCCCCAAAGCCCTGTTTGACGGTGCGGGAGCCGCCGGTCACCATGGCCGCATGTCCTCTCTCGACGAGCTGCGCGCCACCGCGCATCCGATCCGCCTCCGCCTGCTGTCCCTGGTGACGGGAGCGGCGATGAGCGCCGCGGAGGCCGCCCGCGAGCTGCAGCTGTCGCAGGCGACGGCGAGCTACCACTTCCGCGTGCTGGAGCGCGCCGGGCTCGTGGCCGTCGTCGAGACCGTGCGCCTGCGGGGCGGCGAGGCGAAGAGGTACCGGCACGAGGCCTCCGGAAGGCCCTTCGACGTGACCGCGTCAGTGGACGCCGGGCCGGAGGAGGAGCGGGACCTGCACCTCGAGGCCCTGATCGAGGAGCTCCGGCGGCGCTCGTCGAGCCGGGCGGACGGTCCTCAGCTCTCGACGGACGCGGAGCTCTGGGTCGACCCCGAGGTCTGGCGGCGGGTGGTGCGGCACGTCGGGGAGGCGTCCGCGCTGCTGCACGCGGCGGCCCGGCCGCCGAGGACCCCCGGGACCGCGCCGGTGTCGATGACGACCGCGATGTTCCCGCTCCGCCGGCCGTGACCCGCGACGGGCGCGGGCCGCTGGCGCACGGTCCTCTCGCGCACGGCCCCTTCCGCTGGCTCCTCGCCGCCCGCACGACCGGCGTCCTCGGCAACGCCGTCGCTCCGATCGCCCTGGCCTTCGCCGTGCTGGACCTGACGGGCTCGCCGACGGACCTCGGACTCGTCGTCGCCGCGCGCTCCCTCGCCAACGTCGCCGTCCTGCTGCTCGGCGGCGTCCTCGCCGACCGGCTCCCCCGCTCCGTGATCCTCGTCGGCACCGCGCTCGCGGCAGCAGCCACTCAGGCCGCGGTCGCCGTGACGGTGATCACGGGGACGGCGACCGTCGCGGCCCTGGTCGTGCTCAGCGTGCTCAACGGCGCCGTCGCGGCGATGAGCCTGCCCGCCGCGGCCGCCCTCGTCCCCGAGACGGTGCCGGTCGGCGAGCTCCGCCCGGCCAACGCCCTGCTCCGCCTGGGCCTGAACGCCGGGAGCATCGTCGGCGCCTCAGGCGGGGCCGCGCTCGTCGCACTGGTGGGTCCCGGGTGGGGGCTGGCGGTCGACGCCGCAGGCTTCGCCCTGGCCGCGGTCCTCTACTCCCGTGTGCGGCTGCCGCGGACGGTCCGCTCGGGCCCGGGCGCCTCCGTCCTCGCCGACCTCCGCGAGGGGTGGCGGGAGTTCACGAGCCGGCGCTGGGTGTGGATCGTCGTGGCGCAGTTCACCGCCGTCAACGCCGCGTTCGTCGGCGCGACCACGGTCCTCGGCCCGGTCGTCGCCGACCGGTCCTTCGGCCGAGCGGCATGGGGACTCGTGATCGCCGCGCAGACCGTCGGCCTGGTGATCGGGGCCGTGATCGCGCTGCGCTGGCGGCCCCGCCGTGCGCTGGGGGCGGGCGTCGCCCTCATGGCGGTGACGGCCGTCCCGGTCGCCGCCCTCGGAGCCGTCCCGGCGCTCCCCGCCCTCCTCCTCGCCTTCGCCCTCGGCGGAGTCGCGCTCGAGATCTTCGCCATCGCCTGGGACCAGTCGCTGCAGACCCATGTCCCCCGCGAGGCGCTCGCCCGGGTCTACTCCTACGACATGGTCGGCTCCTTCCTCGCCGTGCCGCTCGGGGAGGCGCTCGTGGGCCCGCTCGCCGACCTCGTCGGGCTCGACCGCACCCTGCTCGGCTGCGCCGCGGTCGTCCTCGTCGCCTCGCTCCTCGCGGCCTCCAGCAGGAGCGTCCGCGGGGTGGGCACGGACCGTCCGCGGCCGCAGACGCTCTAGCGCGTCACGGGAGGCGCGGGTGCGGAGGAAGGGGCGCACCACCCGGAGCCCGGGGGGAAGCAGCTCCAGGACGCCGTCCCAGGTGGCGGGGACGTCGGGGAAGCCGTGCACGAGCACGAGCGGAGTGCCGTCCTCCGGTCCCTCGTCGAGGTAGTGGACGTCGGTGAAGCGCGTGGACAGGACGCGCGCACCCGTCCCCTCCTGCTCCGGCCCGTCCGAACGGGAGTGCCGCGGCCCGCTCACGGGCGGTAGAGGGAGTCGACGGGGACCTCGCGGCTCGAGCCGTCCCGGGTGGTGATCGTGACCGTGCCTGCGGGCCCGGCGGCGAGACCGTCGGACGAGGGCCACCAGGCGGTCCAGGAGCCGCCCTCGAGGGTCGCGACGACCGGCTCGACACCGGCCTCGTTCAGCACCACCGATTCCACGTCCGCGCCCGCGAAGCCGACCGCGTAGATCAGAGCGGCGTCCCCCTCTCCGAAGGTTCCGGCCGAGCTGAGCTGGACGGCGTCCGCGGCGAGGGGGCCGACCGGTGCGGCGTCCGCCACCTCCCACATCCCCGCGCCGTTCCCGGCGCTGAGGCAGTAGTAGCGGGAGTCGTCGAAGCGGTAGATCATCGAGGCGGCGTCGCCGCGCGCGTCGAGGTGCGAGACCTCCGCCGGCCCTGCCTCGCCGTTGGGGCTCTGCAGGTTCGTCGCGCACCACTGCGTCGCCGACTGCCCGAGCTCGGAGCTCGGCAGGATGCGCTCGGGGATCGCGGTCCAGGAGGCGAGCACCGCGCGGTTCAGCCCGACGGAGCCGGTGCCGGGGATGAGACCCGGGACCACGACGACCACCGCGGCTGCGGCTGCGGCGGTCAGGAGCACGGTCGCCGCGCCGGCGACGGCCCAGTCGCGGGGGCGGAAGAAACGGGGAGCGGCCGCGTCCTCGCTGACCAGGATCTCGCCGAGGAGCGCGTCCCGACGTGCGGCCTCGCCAGCGGTGAGGGGGGTGCGGGGCTCGGCGTCGTGGGCGCGGAGCAGGTCGAGGAGCTGGTCGGTCATGAGAGGGTCCGTTCTGCCGTGCCAGGAGAGGAGGGTGGAGTCGAGGGGGGCGAGCAGCGCCGCCAGCCGCCGCTTCGCGCGGCTGAGCCGCATCGCGTAGGCGGCCCGGGAGCAGCCGAGCACCTGCGCCGCCTCGGCCTGCGGGAGGTCCTCCCACACGTGGAGGGCCAGAGCCTCCTGCTCGGCGAGGGGCAGCCGCTTCCACGCGCTCGCCAGGTCGAGGCGGTCGCCGACCGACGGGTCGGCCTGCTCCTCCGGGGCGAGGGTCCCGATCCGCACGGCCAGCGCCTGCCGGCGGTTCTCGCCGCGGGCGGCGTTGAGGATCGCGTGCCGGGCGGTGCCGAACAGCCAGGGCCGCACGTTCTCCGGCAGGTCCTGCCGGCGACGCCAGGCGGCGAGGAAGGTCTCGCCGACGATGTCGTCGACCGTCGCGGCGGGAGCGCGGCGGCGGACGAAGCGGAGCAGGTCGTCGAAGTGGGCGCGGTACAGCTCGGAGAAGTCGTCTCGGGAGCGGATGCTCATGGTTCCCCTTTCGCGGAGTCACAGGTACATGTCCGGCTGCGGCGGCGCTGCAACATCCGTGTCGGCGGGAGTCCCGCTGGGGCGGTGGCCGCGGCGTCCTGCGCGGCGCTCCGTGTCCGGGCAGGATCCACCGCGCGGAGGAGGTCCTGCGAGCGGCAGGCGGCGATCCGCATCGACCGCACGCCGGAGAGGAGGGGCCCTCGGCGGGTGGCGGGCTGTCGGCGGGAGCAGCGGACGCGCGGTCATCCCCGAGGCGCACCGGACGCTACTCCCGAACGACGCACGGACTCCTCCGGCCCGGGACTCTGGCAGAACGCCGCCGAGCCTCTGCTCCCGGCGCCCGTCCCGCCCCAGGAGACCCTCGTGAACCGCGCCCTCGCCCTCGCCGCCGCCTCAGCCCTCGTCGTCGTCGACGTCGTCGCCGCCGACCAGCGCGCCGCTGACGCCCGATGACCGGCTCCGGGAAGCCGGCCGGCGATCAGGCTCCGCTCCGCCTCACGCTCGTGCACGTCGACTTCTGGTCGGCCGTCAAGCTCTCGTTCCTGCTCGGCCTCGCGCTCGCGGTGCTCGGCCTCGTCGCCGTCCTGGTCGCCCATCCGCTGCTCGTGCACTCGGACCTCTTCACCCAGGCCGACACGCTCCTCGGGCAGGTCGTCGGCGATCAGGTCGACCTCGACGCGATCCTCTCGCTGCCGAACGTGCTGGGCTTCGCGCTCGTCGGAGCCGTGCTGAACACCGTCGTCGCCACCGCCCCGGGCGGGGTGGGGGCGCTGCTCTTCGGATCCGCCGCCGCCCTCGCGGGCGGGCTCCCGGTCGGCCTCGCCCGGGAGTGAGGGGCTCCGCTCCGACTAGGCCGCGAGCCCTCCCTCGGGAACCGGGGACGGACGGTCGTCACCGAGGAGCGGCGCCTGCTCGGGCTCGGCGGCGACGACCATGTCGCGGCCGGACGCGGGGGTGAGGAGCTCGCGCAGCCAGAGGCGGTTCACGGCGTGCAGACGGGGACGATCGAAGCGGTACTCCAGCACCGCGTTCGGCTGCACGAGGATCGCGTGCGAGCGCGGCTCCGACTCCTGCAGCGTCCTCCAGGTCAAGCGGAACGGCTGCCCCTGCTCCATCCGCGCGCGCACGGCGATCCGCACGTTCGCGAGCGTCCGGTCCTCGAACTCGATCCGGCGCCGCCAGGCGCCGAAGATCAGCACTCCCACGGGGGCTCTCCTCATCGTGTCGGTCGAGCAGCCCGCACAACGGCGGGGGCGGCGGGCGCGAGGCTCGCAGGGCCGGACCGCCATCGGACGGTCCGGTCGTGGGGACCGGAGTAGAGGTGGGTCCGAGGCTGGTCCCTTCCCGGAGGTGCGCGGACGGAGTGCGCTCCCGCGTCAGTCGGCGAAGATGGCGCCGACCGGCTCGCGCTTCTCGGCCTGGAAGCGGTCCTCGGCGCGGCCGAGAGCCCAGTAGGCCGAGAGCGAGAGCGCCCGGCGCTCCACGCCCCACTCGTCCTGCAGGAGGGTGCGCAGCTGCTTCATCGCCGTGCGCTCGCCGTGCGCGAAGACCTCGAGCACGCCCTCGGGCCTCGGCTCGGCCCGCACGGCCACGACCAGCGCCCGGCCGGCCTCGAGACCGCCGCGGTGCAGCCAGCGCACCTCCACTCCGGCCGGAGCGGGAAGATCGAGCTCGTCGGCGGCCGAGTCGACCTCGATCAGGACCAGGCCGCGCGCGTGCGCGGACATCCCCTCGAGGGCGGAGGCGATCGCCGGCAGAGCGGAGTCGTCGCCGAGCAGCAGGTGCACGACCTCGGGGTCGGCGCTCGGCGACCAGGCGCCGCCGGGCGCGGAGAGGGCGATCCGGTCGCCGGGAGCCGCGGCGAGCGCCCACGGTCCCGCCACCCCTTCGTCGCCGTGCACGACGAAGTCGACGGCGATCGAGCGCCGCTCGAGGTCGACCGAGCGGACGGTGTAGGTGCGGCGCACGGGCAGCTGCTCGGGGGCGACGCTCGCCCGGAGCGCGTCGAGGTCGAAGGGCGGCTGGAGGTCGGAGCCGCGCGGCGGGAGCAGGAGCTTCACGTAGCGGTCGGTCGCGGCGAGGCGCTCGGGGTCGGACTCGGCGAGGAACGCGTCGAGCCCGTCGCCGCCGAGGTGCACGCGGACCAGGTGGCCGGTGAGGCGCTCGGTGCGCAGCACGGTGAGCACGTGCTGGCTGCGGGCACGGCGCGGGCGGTCGGGGGACGGGGCGGCGTCGGTCATCCGTCCAGCATGCCCGGTCGTGCTCGGTGCGGGCCGAGTGCAGGCCGCTCGCGGGCGGGCGGGCGCCGAGGGGTCACGAACGGTCGCTTCGGGAGGGAGGAAGGGACCGTTCGTGACGCATCGGAGCAGGCCGATGCGAGGCCGGGACGTCGCGGCGGTGCCGAGCGCGAGGCGGCGGCGCGGGCGCGCGTACGGACGAACGGTCGTCGAAGGGTCACGAACGGTCGCTTCGGAAGGGAGGAAGGGACCGTTCGTGACGCATCGGAGCAGGCCGCGGCGAGGCCGGGACGTCGCGGCGGCGCCGAGCGCGAGGCGGCGGCGCGGGCGCGCGTGCGGACGAGCGGGCGTCGAGGGGTCACGAACGGTTGCTTCCGACGGGTGGAGGGGACCGTTCTCGACGCATCGGAGCGGGCCGGGGGCACGGCCGGGACATCCTGCGCCCAGCGCGAGGCGGCGGCGCGGGCGCGCGTGCGGACGAACGGGCGCCGAGGGGTCACGGCCGGTCGCTTCGGGAGGACGGAAGGAGCCGTTCGTGCCGCATCGGAGCAGGCCGAGGGCACGGACGGGGCATTGCGGCGGGGATCCGCGCGAGGCGGCGGCGCGGGCGGGCGCTGATCCGTCGCTCACGGCCTGCGGAGGAGCGCAGGACGGGCCGTCCGCGACGGATCGGAGCGGGCCGGGCGCGACTGGGCGCCGCATGCGGAGCGAGCGCGGGCCTGCCGGAGGGCGCCGGGCGTCGATCCGTCACGAACGGCCCGTGCGGGAGGACGGATCGGAGCGGGCGGCCGGAGGCCGGGCCGACGGAGCGGAGCGGACAGCAGCGCCCGTCGGCGGAGCGGGCGGCGCCGGGGCCGGTCAGCGACGGGTGGGAGCGGGCCGCCGGAGGCCCGGACCGACGGAGCGGAGCGGACAGCAGCGCCCGTCGGCGGAGCGGGCGGCGCCGCGGCCGGCGGAGCGGAGCGGACAGCAGCGCACGTCGGCGGGGCGGGCGGCCGGTGGCGCGAGGTGCGCTCGCGCGGGGCGCGGCGGCGGGGGCGCGCCTACTCTCGCGGAATGACTGCGACGGCTCCGCGACTCCGGCACGACCGACTGGTCGCCCCCGATGTGCTGCGCGGAGTGGCGGTGGCGGCCATGCTCGTCGCGCACGCGATGCCGCTCGTGCCGAGCGCGCGCACGGGGGTCGTCGGGTTCCTGGCGTGGAACGTCAACGATCTCGCGTCACCGCTGTTCGCGCTGGTGATGGGGATGTCGGCGGCCCTGGTGCTCGCGCGGCCCGGTGCCTCCCCCGGGCGGGTGCTGCTGCGGAACGCGATCCGCGGCGCGGTGCTCGTGGCGCTCGGCGTCTGGCTCGAGACCTGGGGCAGCTGGATCGCGATCGTGCTGCAGTACCTCGGCGTCGTGCTCGTGCTCGGCACGCCGCTGCTGCTCGTCCGCTCCCGGACGATCGCCGCGCTGGCCGCTGTGCTCGCGCTCGCCGCGGGGCCCGTGAACGCCGCGGTCGCCGCCGCCGCATCCAGCTCTCCGCTCGCCCTCTGGCTCTTCACCGGGCCGAGCTACCGCGCGACCAACCTGCTCCCCTTCTTCCTCCTCGGAGCCCTGCTGCTGCGGCACGGCGCGCAGCGCGACCGGCTGCTGCCGGTGCTCGCGGCGGTCGCGGTCGTCGCGTACCCGGTGCGGCCGCTGGTCGCGCTCCTGCTCGGCGTGGAGTCGCCCTCCGGCAGCCTCCCGGACACCCTGCACGACCTCGGGCTCGTGCTCCTGGCCTACGTCGCGGTGGTGCTGCTGACCACGTCGCGCTCCACCGCTGTCCAGCGGCTGCTGGTGCCGCTCCGGGCGATCGGCACGCTCGCGCTCTCGGTCTACGTGCTGCAGGTGGCTCTCGTCGCGGCGCTCGCGCGGGCGGGCCTCGGCTACTCCGCCGACACTCCGCTCGCCGCTCTCGCCCTCGTGCTCGGGCTGTGCGCGGCCGCCGTGCTGTGGTGGCGGTTCCTCGGTGCGGGTCCCGTCGAGCGGCTGACGGCGCGGCTCACCGGGCTCGTGCCGCGCTGAGCCGCCCGGCCGCCCGGCTGGGTCCGCGGCGAGGACCTGAGCCCGCTGCGGTCCGCGGCGAGCTCGCCTGAGCTCGCGTCGGTCCGCGGCGAGCTCGCCTGAGCTCGCGTCGGACCGCGGCGACCCCGGCTGAGCCCCCGACACCCGACGGCCCGCGCACGGGCCGCCGGGCGTCCCCTCCCTCAGCGCGCGAGCGCCGACGCCTCCTTCGCGAGGGCCGGCCCGTGCGCCGCGAGCACCAGGTCGCGCACCGCGGTGGCCGGGAGCGACGCGGCTCCGGCCGGCAGCAGGTCCGCGTCCGAGGCCAGCACGAGCGGGGTGTCGGCCGATGAGGACGGCAGCCTCCCGTGCGTGCCGCGCACGAGCGACGCGTCCAGCGGCACCAGGTTCATCGCGTAGCGCAGCCCCAGCGCCTTCTTGGCGAGGTTGCCCGCCGCCTTCGCCTTCACCAGCGGGTCGGCCGGGTCGAAGAAGAGCTCGGCCGGGTCGTAGCCGGGCTTGCGGTGGATGTCGACGCCGCGGGCGAAGTCGGGCGCGCGGTCGTCGTCGAGCCAGTAGTAGTAGGTGAACCACGCCCCCGGCCGGGCGACCACGACGAACTCGCCCGAGCGCTCGTGGTCGAGGCCGTAGCGGGCCTGCGCCTCCCGGTCGAGCACCTCGTCGACGCCGTCGAGCCCCTCGAGGATCGAGCGCACCCGCGGCAGGTCCGCCGCGTCCTGCACGTAGACGTGGGCGACCTGGTGGTCGGCGACGGCGAACGCGCGCGACGTCCACGGGTCCAGCTGCTCCCGGCCGTCCTGCACGTAGACCTCGAGCAGGCCCTCGCGGCGGAGCGCCCGGTTCACGTCGACCGGAGTGTCGGCGTCGGCGATCCCGTACTCGGCGACCACGATCACCGACGCGCCCAGCGCCTCCGCGTCGTCGAGCAGCGGAGCGAGCACCACGTCGAGCTCCGACGCGGCCCGGCGCGCCTCGGGCGAGTCCGGTCCGAAGCGCTGGAGGTCGTAGTCGAGGTGCGGCAGGTACGCCGTGGTCAGCTCGGGCGGGCCGGAGCCGTCGCCCGCCAGCACATGCCGGGTCGCGTCGACCATCCACTGGGTCGAGCGGAGCGACGCGGTCGGCCCCCAGTACTGGAACAGCGGGAAGGCGCCGAAGCGCGAGACCAGCTCGTCGTGCAGCGCCGGCGGGCGCACGTACGCGTCCGGCGACTTGCGGCCGTCGGCGTGGTAGATCGGGCGCGGAGTGACGGTGACGTCGGTCGTCGCCCCCATCGCATACCACCAGCCGATGTTGGCCGCGCGGTACGGCTCCCCGCTCAGCCGGCGCGCGGTCTCCCAGACCTTCTCCCCCGTGACCAGGCGGTTGTGCTGGCGCCACAGGTGCACCTCGCCGAGGTCGCGGAAGTACCAGCCGTTGCCGACGATCCCGTGCTGCGCGGGCATCGAGCCGGTGAGCATGGTCGACTGCACGCTGCAGGTGACCGCGGGCAGGACCGTGTCCAGCGGCAGGCGCCCGCCCCCTCGGGCCAGCCGCGAGAGGCGGGGCATGTCGGCGAGCGCCGTCGAGGTCAGCCCGACCACGTCGAGCAGCAGCACGGGCCTCACAGCGCCGCCGCCTGCGGGAGGAGGGGCGCCAGCAGCGCCTCTCGGGAGGCGGGCGTGAGCAGGTGCGCGGCCGCCCAGGCGAGCTCGGCGCCGATGCCCGTCGAGAGGTCGCTCGGGGCGTCGGCGAGCACCGACCAGGTGTAGGTCTCGACGTCGAGGTGGATCTCGTCGTACGGCCAGGCGGCGTCGACCGCCGAGACCGCCTCCGCCAGGACGGCCGTGGTCGCCGAGAGCGGCGCCTCCGGCCGGTGGTGCAGCGGCACGTGGAAGTGCACGCGCCACGGGCCGGTGCCGGGGAGCGTGTCCAGCGCCTCGGGCAGGTCGTCGACGCGGAGCACTCCGTCGATCCCGTTCTCGCGGGTCTGGTGCAGGTAGCGCTTCTCGACGAACGGGGTGAGCGCGGCGCGGCCCGAGGGGTCCTCCAGGTGGAGCGCGGCCGAGGCCTGCACCTTGACCACGCGCAGGCCCGCGTCGCGGATGCGGCGCACGGCCGAGACCGGATCGGCGAAGGAGACGGCGAGGTGGCAGGTGTCGAGGCACACGCCCACGTACGCCGGGTCGACCACTCCGATCCGCGGGTGCAGCCAGTCGACGACGTCGTCCACGGTGTCGAGGATGCAGCCGGGCTCGGGCTCGATCGCCAGGCGGATCGCGTGGCCGGTGGAGCGGCGCAGGTCGCGCAGCTCCTCGACGAGCCGGGCGAGGTTCCGGCAGGCGGCCTCGTCCTGCTCCCGCCCCCAGCCCTCGCGCCAGCCCAGCGGCAGCGTCGAGATGCTGCCGTCGGCGCCGGCGGGCAGCAGGTCGGCCAGGATCCGCGCGCAGTCGATCGTGTACTGCAGGCGCTCCGGCGTGGTCCAGTCGGGGCGGTAGACGTCGAGCTTCACGACCTCGGCGTGGAACGCGGCGTACGGGAACGCGTTGAGCGTGCGCACCTCCAGGCCGTTGCGCTGCAGGGCCGCGCGGAGGACGGCGCGGTCCTCGGCGCTGGCGACCAGGCGGGCCGCGAGGTCGCGCGGGATCCACAGGCCGACTCCGACCAGGGCGAGCCCGGCGGCCACGCGCGCGGGTCCGGCGTAGACGTCGAGCTGGCGGACGACTCCGGCCAGGTCCTCGGCGGGATGGACGTTGGTGCAGTAGGAGAGGTGCATCACACGACCTCCGCCACGCGCGGCGCGCCCCGGAGCACGGAGTTGCCCTCGAAGGTGCGGCCGGCCGACTCCTGCACGTCGAAGCCCGCGACGGGCGAGAGGTCCAGGCGTCCGCTCTGCCCGTAGAACTCGACCGGGTTCTGCCAGAGCAGCCGGTCCACGTCGCCCGCGCTGAAGCCGGCGACGAGGAGGAGGCGGCCGGTCTTCGCGGTCGTGAGCGGGTCGGAGCGGCCCCAGTCGGCGGCGGAGTTGACCAGCACGCGGTCCAGCCCGATCCGCTCGACCAGCGTCACCAGGCGGGTCTCGTCCATCTTCGTGTCGGGGTAGATGGAGAAGCCCATCCAGCAGCCGGAGTCGCGGACCGCGTCGACGGTGACCTCGTTGAGGTGGTCGACGAGGACCCGCCCAGGCTCGAGCCCCGAGTCGGCGACGACCTCGAGGGTGCGGCGGGTGCCCGACTCCTTGTCGCGGTGCGGGGTGTGCACCATCGCGGGGAGGCCGTGCTCGCCGGCGAGCTCGAGCTGCTGGCGGAAGACCTGGTCCTCCTCGGGGGTGAGCGAGTCGTAGCCGGTCTCGCCGACCGCGACGACGCCGTCCTTGGCGAGGTAGCGGTCGAGCTCGGGCAGGACGGCCCGGCAGCGCGGGTCGTTCGCCTCCTTCGGGTTGAGCCCGATGGTGCAGTGGTGGCGGATGCCGAACTGCGCGGCGCGGAAGCGCTCCCAGCCGATCAGGGCGTCGAAGTAGTCCGTGAACGAGCCGACGTTCGTGCGCGGCTGGCCGAGCCAGAAGGAGGGTTCGACGACCGCGCGGACGCCGGCGTCGAACATCGCCTGGTAGTCGTCGGTGGTGCGGGAGGTCATGTGGATGTGCGGGTCGAAGATGCGCATCGTCGCGCCTTTCTCATCGGTGGTGGTGCCCCGCGGTCGGGGCGGCGTTCGGGGGCGGTCAGCTCGGCAGGAGCACCGCCAGATCGTCCGGGAGCGGGCGCCCGGCCGCGCGGCGCTCGTCCGCGAAGCGGCCGGCCATCGCGCGCAGCTCGGCGTCGCTGCGCTCCTCCAGCCCGGCGACCGCCGCGAGCGGGACGCCGAGGAAGACGAGCTTGAGCACCCCGTGCCGCCAGGCGTGCGCATCGAGGTGGCGGCGGGCGAAGGAGCCCATCGCCGCGGCGACGAGCCGGGTGTCGTTAGCGCGCAGGGCGTCGGCGGTCAGCTCGAGGCCGGCGAGGGTCGTCGCCCGTCCCGGGTCGCCGAGGGCGTTCAGCCCGGCCAGCACTCCGCGGCGCTCGGCGCCGTCCCCGCCGCGGTAGAGGCGGAGGAGGAGAGCGGCCAGGTCGTCGTCGCCGAGCGCCTGCGCCGCGGCCTGCACCAGGGCGGCGCGGGCCGCGTCGTCGTGCGTGCCGTGGACGAGGCCGTGCGGGTCCTCGGCGGGCCGGAGCGGCTCGCGTCCGGCCTCGCGGCCCGCGGCGGGGAAGAAGCGCTCGATCCGCGTCGGGCGCTCGAGGACGGCGGCGCGGGCGGCCGCGGTCCACGGGTGCTCGGCGTGCGAGGAGGCGCCGCCGAGCGCCTCCTCCATCGCCGCGAGGCTCGCCACGGCCAGGCGGGGCACGTCGTGCGAGTGCCGGGGCAGCTCGACGGCGGCGATCCCGCGGTAGCCGATCTCGGCGAGGGTCGCGAAGGCGGCCGCGAGGTCGAGCGATCCGGTGCCGAGCTCGAGGTGCTCGTGCCGCTCCGGGAGCATGTCGTCGACCTGCACGTTCAGCAGCAGGTCCCCGGCGCTGCGGAGGGCTCCGACCACGCCGTCCGGCTCCACCACGACGCAGTGGCCGAGGTCGACCGTCAGCCCGACCGACTCCGGGTCGCCGAGCTCGCGGCGCAGCAGCAGCGCGTCGGCCACCGTCTCCACCAGCATCCCCGGCTCGGGCTCGACGGCCAGCCGCACGCCGTGGCGCTCGGCCGTCGCGACGACGCCGCGGATCCGCTCGACGAGCAGCCGCCAGGCCGCGGCCGCATCCGCGCCCGCCGGCACGACCCCCGACCAGAGGGAGACGGCGTCGGCGCCCAGCAGCGCGGCGATCTCGATCGCGCGCTCGAGGAAGCGGACCCGGGGGCCGGCCTCCTCGTCGACCAGCGTGGGGCGGTGCTTCGCGAACGGGTCGAGCAGGTACCGCGCGCCCGTCTCGACGACCACGCGCAGGCCCAGCTCGTCGAGCCGTGACCGGAGCGCCAGCGTCCGCTCGCGCCAGTCGGCCGCGAAGGGATCGAGGTGCGGGTGCCCGAGGGTGAGCGCGACGGCGCGGTACCCCGCGGCGTGGATCACCGTGAGCGCGTCGTCGAGGGTGTGGTCGGCGAAGCCGTTGGTGCCGTAGCCGAGGACGGGTCCGGTGGCGCTCATGTGATGTCCGCCGTCCGCGGGCGGCGGAGCAGGAGGGAGCCGAGCGCGTCGAGCACGAGCAGCGCCGCCCCCAGCTCGGGACGCTTCAGACCGGCGAGCGCGGCCTGCAGCGGGATCATCCCGGTGATGCCCGCGCGGGTCGCCGTCCGCGCGGCCGCGGCCGTCGGCGTCCGCACGGCCTGCAGCTGCGCGGTGAGCACGAGCAGGAGCCAGCGCCCGAGGCCCGCCGCGACGACCGCGGCGGGGGCGGCCCGGCGCTCGGCCAGAGCGCCGGCCGCGGTGGACAGCGCGATCGCCGCGGTGCCGGCCGAGACCGCACCCGCCGCGACCGGGGTGGTGCCGTGCACCTCGCCGCGCGAGAGCACGGTGACGCCGAGCGTGTGCGCGGCCACAGCGGCGGAGGCGGGGGCCGCCGCGCGCACGCCGTCGACGCCCGCGCCGAGCAGCACGTCGAGACCGCGGCAGGCCGCCATCACGACCGGGCCCAGCGGAGTCGGCTTCGCGAGCAGGTCGTACGACCAGATCCCGGCCGCGAGCGGCAGCGAGAGCGCGAGCGAGCGCCGCCCGTCCACGACGGCCGCCACGACGATCCCCGCCGCGGTCAGCGCGGCCGCCGTGCCCAGCGCCGCCGAGCGCCGGATGCGCCCCGAGGGGATCGGCCGCTCGGGCCGCTCCCGGGCGTCGAGCTCGGCGTCCGCGTAGTCGTTGAGCGCCATGCCCGCCGAGTAGAGCAGCGCCGAGGACAGCGGGAGCGCGACCGTGCGCGCTCCCACTCCGCGGCCCGCCCACGCTCCGCCCGCGACGGTGTCGCCGATCACGGTCAGCGCGGCCTTCGCGCGGACCAGCTCGAGGTAGTCGCGCAGCTCAGCCATCGCTCCGCGTCCCGCTCGTCACCGGGGTGCGGCGCTCGGCGACGAGGGCGCCGGTGCGGGCGGACCAGGCCACCAGCTCGGCCGTCTGCTCGGCGAAGCCGTGCACGTCGCTGCCCCACGGGTCCTTGAAGAAGAAGCCGAGCTCGCCGACGGGACCCGAGACGCCGGCCTCGTCCGCGAGCGCCAGCAGGCGGGCGAGGTCGATGATCAGCGGCGCCGCGAGGGCCGAGTCGTACGCCGACCAGATCGTCTGCACCGTGATCCGCGAGCCGAGGAAGCCCTCGGCGTGCACGTGGTCCCAGGCGGTCTTGACGTCGCCGAGGTCCGGGACGTTGTCGATGTGGAGCGGAGTGACGACGTCGTCGCCGAGGAGGCTGCGCAGTCCGCGGTTCTTCGAGACGAGCTTCGAGCGCACCGCCTCCGGGTCGGCGAGGGTCTGCCCGTCGCCGCCGCCGAGGAGGTTCGCGCCCGCCCACGAGAGCACGCGCATCCCGCGCGCCGTGAACATCGGCGCGAGCACGCTGCGGAGCAGGGTCTCCCCCGTCTTGCCGTCCTGGCCGGCGATCGGGATCCCGGCCTCGGCGGCCCACTCCTCCAGGGCCGGCAGAGCCAGCGCGGTCGAGGGAGTGAAGCAGGCGTAGGCCGCGCCCGCGACGACGGCCGAGAGGGCGGCGATCGAGCTCGGCGGCAGGAGGCGCTCGCCCGGACGCGCCAGGGCGGCGCGCAGAGCGGCGAGGTCGTGGAACTCGGGACGGTCGGCCGGCAGCACCTCGGTCGAGGCGACGTCGATCACGACGACCCGGGCGAGGCCGTGGCGCTCGCGGAAGGCGACGATGTCGGCGGCCCGGCGGTCGATCTCCTCCTGCTGCGACGCGGCGTCGGCGGGGGCGAGGCGGATCTCGGCGTCGGTCGCGTCGATCCGGTCGGCCACCTCGGCGACGACCGAGGTCGGGAACATGCCGCCGGCCGCGAGGCCCGTGGCCTTCTCGAGCAGCGGGGTCGGCGAGACGTCGTGGCCGCCGATGACGATGTCGGCGAACCCGGCGAGCGGGACGTCCTCGAAGGCGGGGGTCGCGGTGGCGCAGCCCGAGCTGGGCGCGGCTCCGGCGGCGATGGCGTGCAGGCCCACGGCGGCCGTGGTGGCGACGCTGCCCCGGGCCCCGATCAGCCAGAGGCCGATGCGCCCACTCGATCGGGGGGCGCCTGTGGTGGTGGTGTCGGACGAGGTCATCGTTCTCTCCTGTCTGGAAGGGCTGGCTGAGCGGCGATCGTCGGGGCGCACCCGGGCGATCGGAGTGGGGAGGGGCCGCGGCCGGGCGCGCGTCGCGCCTCCGGCCGGCCGTGTTGCGCAGGACCCGCACGCAGGGCCCGCCGAGATTGCGCAACCGTGCGTCGACTGGTTTCCTCAGGTGTGCTGTCCCCCGAACCCGTCCTCCGGGCCGAGAGAAGGAGCTGAGCGTGGCCGAGCGCGCCGGTACCGCGACCGGCGACATGCTGAGGCTGTTCGCCGACGGTCGACCGCGCACCCGCGCCGAGCTGGTCGAGGAGACGGGTCTCGCGCGGACCGCGGTGATGACGCGCCTGGAGCAGTTCTTCGAGCTCGGACTGATCGCGCACCTCGACCGCGCTCCGTCGACCGGCGGCCGTCCGTCCGCGCGTCTCGTCTTCGACCCGGCCGTCCGCTCGCTCCTGGCCATCGACCTGGGCGCGGCGCACTCGACCATCGCGCTGACCGACTTCGACGGCCGCATCATCGCCGAGCGCCGCGAGGAGCTCGACATCGCGCAGGGCCCCGTGGCGGTGCTCGGGCACGCGCTCGACGTCTGCGACGGGATCCTCGCCGCGGCCGGGGTCGACCGCTCCGCCCTCGCGGGCATCGGGGTCGGCGTGCCCGGCCCGGTGGAGCACGCGAGCGGCCGCCCGGTGCGCCCGCCGATCATGCCCGGCTGGGACGGCTTCGACATCCCCGCCTTCGTGCGCCGGCGCTACGACACCACGGTGCTCGTCGACAACGACGTGAACCTGCTGGCGCTCGGCGAGCGGGCCTCGCGCTTCCCGCACGCCCTCGACCTGATGTTCGTGAAGGTCGGCACCGGCATCGGCGCGGGCATCGTCTCGTCCGGGCTGCTCCAGCGCGGAGCCCTCGGCTCCGCCGGTGATCTCGGCCACGTCCAGGTGCCGCGCACGGCCCCGGCCGCGGCGGGAGGTCAGGAGGGGGACCTCGAGGCGGTCGCGGGCGGCTCCGCTCTGGCCGCCGGGCTCGCCCGGGCGGGCCGCGACGTGCAGTCGGTGCGCGAGCTGATCGACCTGCTGAAGGCGCGCGATCCCGAGGCCGTCGAGGCGGCGCGGATCGCGGGACTGCAGCTCGGCGAGGTGCTGGCCACCTGCGTGAGCCTGCTGAACCCCTCCGTCATCGTGCTGGGCGGCGCGGTCGCCCTCGCCAGCCCGGAGATCCTGACGGCCGTGCGCTCGGTGATCGACGAGCGCTCCCTCCCCCTCGCGACGCAGCGGCTCGACGTCGTGACCGCCGAGCTGGGCGGCAGCGGGGGCGTGCGCGGTGCCGCGCTGATGCTGCGCGGGCACCTGCTCAGCCCCGCCGTGGTGGACGGCTTCCTCGAGCAGCTGCGCGCCGAGGGGCGGGCGGTCCGCTAGAGCGGCGGCCGCGCGCCCGGAGGCGGCGGGCCGCGCCGGCGCGATCCCCCGCGGACCGCGTCGGCCGCACCCGGTCAGGAGCGGACCTCCGCGCGGTCGGCGTCCTCCGGCTGGGCGCCGAGAGCGGCGGCGACGGCGGCGTCGATGCGCGCCTGCTCCCCCGCGGCCCGGCGGCGGCGGCGGACGACGGTCAGCACGATGAGCCCGATGAGCAGGGCGAGGAGGAGCACGGCGCTCCACGGCACGGCCGCGGCCGAGGTCTCGGCGGTGGCGACCGGCACGTCGGGAACGACGACGGCGGAGTCGGCCTGCGCGGCCTGGTCGGCGGTGACGACGGTGCCCGAGAGCGCGGCGCGGGCGGTCGCGACGAAGAGCGGCCAGACTCCGGCGACGGTCACGGTGCGCGAGACGGAGGTTCCGGGGAGGAGCTCGGGCAGCGGCTCCGGGTCGGTCGCGGACACCGGCGCGAGGCCGAAGAGGCCGGCGACGCTGATCTCGGCGCCCGGCGCGATGCGGGTGTTGCCCGCGTTGGTCACGGTGTAGTCGACGGTCGCGGAGCCGGGGGCGAAGGGGTTCCAGCCGCCCTCGTACGAGACGGCGAGGCCGTCGATCGACAGGCGCGGGGCGAGCTCGCCGCCGACGCGGAGGTACATGCGCGAGCCCAGGCGCCGGTCGACCGAGACTCCGGTCTCGCCCTGCACCAGGATCGAGGACACGACGCCCGCGGCGTAGTCGCCCGGGGTCACGTCGTCGGGGACGACGACCTCGAACGGGACCTGCACGCTCTCGCCGGCGGGCACGGTGACCTCGGGCTCGGGGAACGCGATCCAGCTGCCCAGCTGCGTCGAGGGCTCCGCGGCGGGGAGCAGGTCGAGCTGGCCGGCCTCGGTGATGAAGCCGTCGGAGCCGTAGACGCGGAACGTCTGCTCCTCGTCGTCGTAGTTGGAGACGATCAGGGCGTCGCTGAGGCGTCCGCCGGGATCGAGGGCGTACGCGTAGTTCGGCCGCTCGCTGCCCTGCTCGGTGTCGGCGGGGCGCACCCCCCAGGTGACCGGCGTGGAGGCGGGGTCCGCCTCCTGGGCACCCGCCTGAGCCGAGAGGCCGCCGGCTGCGAGGAGCGTCATCAGCAGCAGGGCGGCGGTGGTGCGGGAGGTGCGTGGCATGAGCGACATCGATCAGGCTTCCGTTGCAAGGGGGGATGCCTCCCCGCGGGACGCCGCTCCGGTACGCGGCACGCCGAGCGGGGCGGACCGGAGTGGCGTCTCGCGGGGAGACGGGGGGAGGGTGGGGCGGCCCGGAGGTCGCCCCACCGGTGCTAGCCGAGCGCGGTGAGCGTCAGCGTCGCGGTGTAGGTGCCGGTTCCGACCGAGAGCGGGAGCTTCAGGTCGAGGTCGGCGCCCAGGACCGAGGATCCGGTCGGGTGCTGCGCCGCGGCGGAGCCGAGGACGCGGGGCGTGGCGAGGCCGTTGCCCGAGTCGAACCCGGAGGGGACGGCTGCGCCGGCGACGGCACCGCCCGTGTTCTCCAGGACCTCGGGGGTCCAGCCGAGGTGCTTGCCCGAGAACGTCTTCTCGCCGGAGCGGAAGTCGCTCAGCTGGCCGGTGACCGACCAGGCCGGGCCGTTGAGGCGGGTGTCGGTCACGCGGACCGGCACGAGCTCACCGGAGGCGGCGAAGTGGTCGCCCTGCTCCTCGGCGACGCCGAGGTTCACCAGGTTGCTGGTGCCCTCGAGCGTCCAGGTCAGCTCGCCCTTGTTGGCCTCGGGGACGATGACGGCCACGGCCTGGTCGCCGGCCGCCGCAGCGCCCGCCGCCGTTCCCGTGAAGGTGCCGTCGACTCCGGCGGCGGTGTTGCCCGCGCCGAAGTTGACCGCCGGCGCGTTGTCGGCGAGCGCGATGCGCCCGCCGACCGTCGAGCCCGCGAGCTGGACGTTGCCGGAGTTGCCCGAGAGCGTGAGGTTCCCGCCCACCGTGTTGCCGAGGGCCGAGGCCGAGCCGTCCTCGTTCGCGCCCAGGAGGACGCCGCGCGAGGAGCCGGTGACGGCGAGCGAGCCGCCGACGATGGCGCCCTGCACGTTCACGCCGAAGTCGCTGCCGGCGAAGGTGGCGTCGCCGCCGACGCTGGTGCGGTCGACGTCGACGTAGTTCGCCGCGTCGGTGCTGACCGAGCCGTCGACCGAGAGGTCGCTGAACTCGACGTCGATCCCGCCGGCCTCGACCATGCCGCCGACCGTGAGGTCGCGCAGGTAGAGGAAGCCGTTGCGGCTGCCGTCCGAGAACGACACGACGTCTCCGCCGACGCTGGTGCCGTCGATCGAGATGCCGTACGCGTCGGTACCGATGACGTCGCCGCCGATGGTCGCCGAGGTGGCGTCCAGCCAGGCGTCGTCGCCGACGATGACGTTGCCGGTGACGGTCACGTTGCCGAGCACGCAGGTCTGGCCCGCGCCGACGTTGAGATCTCCGGTGATCGTCTGGTTCCCGAGCTCGGTGGTGCAGTCCGTCGTCGCCGCGAAGGCGGACGGTGCGGCGACCATCGCGAGGGAGGCGGCCGCGAGGACCGCCGTGGGCGTCTTCCACTTCATGGGGGTTCTCCTCGGTGCGCTCGTGCGCGTCGTGCTGGTGATGGTGCTGTCGGTGCGGCGCGCGCGGCGCGGGGTGCGCTCAGCCACGGAGCGCAGCGATCGCGGAGTAGCTGCGGGAAGCGGCCTCGAGGGAGTTCCCCGTGCTCGGCGGCGTCGCCAGCGTGGGAGCGGTGTCCTGCTCCCAGACGCCGAAGCGCTGGCCGCGGTCGCGCAGCTCCGAGAGGAACGCCTGGTAGGGCAGGTTGCCCGCACCGAACTCGACGATGTCGTAGCCGTTGGTGTTGGCGTTGTTCGTCTTGCCGTCCTTGAGGTGCAGGATCGGGTAGCGGCGCGGGTTGCGCTTGATGTAGTCGAGCGGCTCGAAGCCCGGGTAGAGCTTCTTGCCGACGTACGCCCAGTAGACGTCCATCTCGAGGTACACGTGACGCGGGTCGGTGTTGTCGTAGAAGAGGTCGTACAGGCGGGTCTTGGGGTCGTCCGTGGCGAACCCGAACTCACCGGCGTGGTTGTGCTGGTAGAGCTTCATGCCCGCGGCCGAGACCTGCTGGCCCCACTTGTTCCACTCCTCCGCCGCGGCGAGGTAGCCCGCCTTGGTGTTGACGTTGGTGGGCGCGTTGCCGGTGCCGAGGTGCGGCGTGCCGAGGATCTGCGCGATCTCGATCTGCTTGCCCAGCTCCGAGCGGAGGAGGTTGGTGCCGACGTGCGAGCCGACGGCGCGGAGGCCGTTGTCGTCGAGCAGCTGGCGGATCTGCTGCGGGGTGATCGCTCCGACGTTGCCCTGGGTGTACCCGGCGAACTCGATCTCGCTGTAGCCGATGCGGCCGAGCTCCTCGAAGACGGCCCGGAAGCCGAGCGACGAGACCTTGTCGCGGACGCTGAAGAGCTGGATGCCGATGCGGTTGATCGGGACCAGGCGCGTGGATCCGGACGAGGGCGCGGGGGCGGCCGTGGCGGGTGCCGCGAGGGCTCCCGCTCCGACGCCGACCGCGACGGTCGATGCGGCCAGGGCCGTCATCAGCGAGCGCCGGCTCATCGGCTTGGCCGTGATGGATGCGTGGTGGTGGTGCATCATTTCTCCTTCGAAATGGCAGATGGTGCAGGGGGTGGGGGCCGGCCGGCCCGGTCGAGCCGGCCGGCCCCTGCGCGGGGGCTACTGCTGGACGGTGAGGTTCAGCAGCGCCGACGCGGCGTTGGTGTCCGCCGTGGCGGTGTGGGTGACGGTCAGCTTGTAGCTGCCCGCCGCGAGCTTCGGGAGCGTCACCACGACGTGCCCGTTCTCGTCGAGGGTCCCGGTGAGCATCGCGACGGTGGAGAGGTTCCTCTTCACCATCACGCTCACCTGACCGGTGCCGGCGACACCCGTCGAGGACTTCGCGTCGACCGTGACCTGCGCGCTGGCGCCCGGCTTGACCGGGTTGGGCGAGACGGTCGCGGTGAGCTCCGAGGCGGCCTTCGAGACGATCAGGCGGGCGGTGCCCTCCGAGGCCTTGAAGGTGGCGTCCGAGCCGTACGCCGCACGGAGGGTATGGGTGCCGGCGCCGAGGGTCTTCGGCAGGGCGAAGGTCGCCTTGCCGTCCTTCAGCGTCGCGCGGCCCAGCTCGGTGGCGCCCTCGTAGAGGACGACCTCTCCGCCGGGGTTCCCACCCTGACCGGTGACCGTGACGGTCGCCTCGCCGGGTGCCCCGAAGGTCACGCGGGGAGCCGAGAGCGCCACAGTGGTGGTCGACGCGGCGGTCGGGGCGTTCGCCGCGGCCAGGTCGATCGTGAACTTCACCGTGCCGACCGCCGAGACGTTGCCGCCGGTGTCGGTGGCGCGGTACTGGATCGTCCGGGCGCCGTTCGTGGTGAACGGGACCGTGTACGCGCCGTTGACGGCGCGGACCGTGGTCCACGTCGTGCCGTTGTCGGCGGAGTACTGGACGGTGGAGAGCGCTCCGTTGTCCGTGGCGGTGAGGCCGAGGGTCACGGGCTTGTTGTAGACGCCGCCGACGCCCGCAGGCGCTGCCGGGTCGAGGGTCGCCGCGACGGTCGGAGCCGTCTTGTCACCGGCGCCGGCACCCTGGAAGGTGAGGGAGTCGAGCGACAGGCCGTTGGGCGAGGTCACGTAGAGCGAGCCGGTGCCGCGGGGGACGTTGGTGCCGAAGGGGACGAGGACGTCCTTCCAGCCGGCTCCCGCGGGGATGGTCGCTGTTCCGAAGGGCGCTGCGTCGGCAGCGTTCCAGCGGAGGTCGACGGTGCCCTCACCGGTGGCGCGGACCACGACGCCGGTCAGGTTGGCGAAGTTCACCGGGTCCCAGCGCAGGAAGGATCCCGCACCGAGTCCGCTGACGGCGTTGCCGCCGCTGGCGGTGGTGTCCGCGTAGGGCAGGACGCCCTCACGGGCGGCGTGCTCCGCCTCCTGCGTCTTCGGGTTCAGCCGCAGCGTCGCCTCAGCCGCAGCCGGGGGCAGGCCGTTGAAGCCGCCGTCCGTGTAGGTCACGACGACGGTGCCGTACAGCAGCGCGCCGGGGCCGTGCTCGGGCGAGTCCTTGGACGTCGGGAACGCCCCCTTGGCACCGGTGCCGGTGACCTCGGGGTGGGCGTGCTCGTCGTGGCCGAGGCCGTAGGTCCAGCCCACGCGGCTGCTGACGATCTGGTCGCCGTCCTCAGCGTCCTTGCCGGTCACCTGATAGGGGATCGCGTCGCCCCAGCTGAAGAACGAGCCGTTGCCGGGCGTCTGGATCTGGATCTGCGGCGCCTGGTTGCCGACCGAGATGACCCGCGAGGTCAGGCTGAACTTGCCCTTGGCGTCGGTGACGCGCAGACGGGCCGTGAACTGTCCGAGCTCGGTGTAGGTCTTCTTGACGGTCACTCCGGTGGCGTCGAAGGTGCCGTCGCCGTCGAAGTCCCAGTCGTAGGTGAGCGCGTCGCCCTCGGGGTCGGTCGATCCCTTGGCGTCGAACGTGACCTCGAGCGGGGTCTGCGAGGCGGACAGGGGGGTCGCGGTGAAGCGGGCCTGCGGCGCCTTGTTGCCCTCGGCGTAGTCGATCCGGTACAGGCCCGCGTCGGGGTTGGCGCGGAAGAATCCGTCGCCGTACTCGATCACGTACATCGACCCGTCGGGGCCGAACTCCATGTCCATCGGGTTGTCGTGGATCGGCTGCGCGGCCTGGCTGAGCGCCGCGTTGGGGAGGAAGTCCTCGATGTGCGTGACCGCGCGGTCCTCATCGAGCGTGAACGCCGCGATGTAGTCCTGCGAGAACTCGCCGAAGAAGGTCTTCTTGTCCCAGTACTCCGGGAACTTCGACGTCGAGGTGTTGTCCGCGTCGAAGTGGTACACCGGTCCGCCCATGGGGCCCTGGCCGGTGCTGGTCCCGAAGTTGACGAGCTCGTCGAACGGCTGGTCGCCGGGGTTGTCGCCGTAGTAAACGGTCGCCGCCTTGGCGTCCGGGATGTCGACGAGGCCGGTGTTCCAGCGCGAGTTGTTCTTCAGGTTCTCCGGATCGAAGAAGCCGCGGGGCGTCGACGTCTCGAAGTTCCACTCGTTGTACGGCGCGTTGGGTCCGTGGACGTAGGGCCAGCCGGAGTTGTGCGGCTCGTCCAGTCCGGTCGCGTTCCACTCGACGAGGCCCATCGGGCCGCGGACGCCGTCGGCCGCAGCGGCCTTCGTGGCGTCGGGGCCGTAGTCGCCCCAGGAGAGGGTGTTCGTCTCGGCGTCGACGTCGATCTTGAACGGGTTGCGGACGCCCATCACGAAGATCTCGGGGCGGGTCTTCTCGGTTCCCACCGGGAAGAGGTTGCCGTCGGGGATCGTGTACGAGCCGTCCTCCTGCACGGTGATCCGGAGGATCTTGCCGCGGAGGTCGTTCGTGTTGCCGGCGCCGCGACGCGAGTCGAAGCCCGGGTTCATGCGGGGCGCGTCGTTGTTCGGCGCGAAGCCCGCGGCACCCGGAGCGCTCGCCGGCGTGTTGTCGCCGGTGGAGAGGTACAGGTTGCCGTCGGCGTCCCAGTCGAAGTCGGCACCCACGTGGCAGCACTGCCCGCGCTGGGTCTCGATGTCGATGATCTTCTGCTCGCTCGCGAGGTCGAGGCCCGAGCCGGTCCACTTGAACCGGGAGAGGCGGTTGATGCCCTTCCACTGGTCCCAGTAGCTGTCGGTCGCGCCCTCGGGCAGCATGTTCGGAGCCGCACCGGTCGGGGTGTTCCCGGGGGGCGCGTAGACGAGGTAGACCCACTTGTTCTCGGCGAAGTCGGGGTCGATGCCGACGGACTGCAGCCCGTCCTCCGAGTTCTGGTACACGGGGATCGTGTTGACGACACGGGTGGTGCCGGTCTTGGGGTCGGTGTGGCGGATCTCGCCGTTCCGAGCGGTGTGGAGGACCGACTTGTCCGGGAGGACGGCCAGGTCGAGGGGCTCGCCGACGTTCTTCGTCAGCAGGACCTTCTCGTAGTTGCTCCAGTCGAGAGCGGATGCTCCGCCCTCGGAACCGTGGTCCACTCCGTCGTGGGCCGAGGCGGGCAGGCCGAGGGCGGTGAGTCCGGAGACCGTCACCATCCCGGCGATGCCGAGTGCGAGAAGACGCCTGATGCTTCTTCTCGAGGATCGCTTACCATTCATGCGTGATGTGATTCCTTCAATGAGGTGTTCATCGCAGAGGCCGGGTCCGTCGCTGTCCGCACGACTGAGCGGATCCGGTCTCCTCCTGTCCGGCCCTGGGGCCGGTGTCTTGCACTCCTCCTCCTCTCGCGGATGCCGGTGGCGTTGCGCTGCGGGTCGTCAGTGATCCCGGGGCGGCGCCGAGGTGGGGGCCGGCGCGGGATGGTTCCCGCGCCGACCCGGGCTGGTGGGGCCGATCAGGACTCGAAGGCCGAGGGCAGGTACTCGGAGACGTTGTCCTTGGTGACGACCGGCGCGAAGAGCTGGATCTGGCGCGGGACGCCGAGCGAGCTGGTGTCGGCCATCGACTTGTTCTGCTCGACGAGACGGGCGAGCTTGATGCCGTCCGCGGCCTGGGTCGAGGGGTAGACGACCGTGGCCTTGACGACGGAGTCGTCGGCCTCGATCGCGCGCATCACGTTGGCCGAGCCGGCGCCGCCGACGAAGAGGAACTCGTCGCGTCCGGCGGTGTCGATCGCCGCGAGGACGCCGACGCCCTGGTCGTCGTCGTGGTTCCAGATGGCGTCGATCTTCGGCGCGGCCTGGAGGAGGTTGGCCGCGGCCTGCTCTCCGCCCTGGACGGTGAAGTCGGCGGCGACGCGGTTGTCCACGTCGAGTCCGCAGCCCTCGAGCGCGTCCGAGAAGCCCTGGCTGCGCTCCTGGGTCAGCGGGAGGGAGTCGATGCCGGCGATCTCGGCGACGACGGCGTCGGGGTTGTCGCCGAGCTCCTCGCAGATGTAGGTGCCGGCGCTGACGCCCATGCCGTAGTTGTCGCCGAGGATGGTCGACCGGGCGGCGAAGGGGCTGGAGAACTCGCGGTCCACGTTGATGACGGTGATGCCCGCCTCCATCGCCTGGGTGGCGACCTGCGTGAGCGCCGCTCCGTCGATCGGCAGGAGCACGATCGCGTCGACGCCGTCGTTGATGAAGGTCTCGACCTGGCTGATCTGGAGGTTGACGTCGTTGGTCCCCTCCGCGGTGCGGAGCTCCACGTCGTCGTACTTCTCGGCCTCGGCGATGGCGGCGCGGCTGACCGCGCCCATCCAGCCGTGGTCGGCGGCGGGAGCGGTGAAGCCGATGACGACGTTGTCGCCGGAGGCGTCGTTGTCCGAGGCGGCCACGGCGGCGGCGGTCCCGCCGGAGGCGGCGTTGCCGGTCTCGACCGGGGCGTTCGAGATGCAGCCGGTGAGCATCAGCGCGACGGCGCCGAAGGCGACGCCGGCCGAGCCGAGTCGGGCGGTGCGGGAGAGGCGGCTGCGGGTGAAGGGGCGTGCGGGCATGGAAGTGATCTCCTTCGATCGATCCGAGGGGTCCGAGGGCACACGTGTCCTGCGGAGAGGTGACCTGAGTGGTCGGGTGGGTTGCTGTGTGTGGAGGAGCGGGGCCGGAGCCCCGGGGTCAGGACTTCCTGCCGCGGGCGGCGAACCGCTGCTGCAGCAGGACGGCGGCGACGATGATCGCGCCCTTCGCGACGGCCTGAGTCGAGGTCGACATGTTGTTCTGCGTGAACACGTTGGTCAGGGTCGTGAAGATGAGGACGCCGAACACGGTGCCGACGATGGTGCCGCGGCCGCCGGCCAGCAGCGTGCCTCCGACGACGACCGCCGCGATGGCGTCGAGCTCGTAGAGGAGGCCGTTGGTCGAGCTGCCGGCGGTGGTGCGGGCGAGCATCATGACGGCGGCGATGCCGGCGGTGAGCCCGGCGAGGCCGTAGACGTACATGGTGTGGCGGCGGACCTTGATGCCGGCGAGGCGGGCCGCCTCGGGGTTGCCGCCGACCGCGATGGTGCGGCGGCCGAAGGTGGTGCGGTTGAGCAGGATCCAGCCGGCGACGGCGACGACCACGAAGATCAGCACGAGCACCGGGATGCCGAGCACGTCGGCGCGGAAGAAGTCGAGGAACGGCGTGACCGTGACGACCTGCGTCTGGCGGTTCGAGATCAGCTCGGCGAAGCCGCGGGCGGCGACGAGCATCGCCAGGGTCGCCATGAAGGCGACGACCCGGCCGTAGGCGATCAGCGCGCCGTTGATCAGGCCGCAGACGAGGCCGACGACGACCGCGGTGAGCACGATCACCAGCCAGGAGGTGTTGGCCGCGTAGTACTGGGTCGAGACCGTGCTCGCCCAGACCGTCGCGAGCCCCATCACGGAGCCGACCGAGAGGTCGATGCCGCCGGAGGTGATGACGAAGGTCATGCCGATGCTCAGCACGCCGATGACGGCGGCGAGGCGGAGGATCGTGAGCACGTTGTCGACGCTGGCGAAGCGCTCCCCCGCGGTCGCGAATCCGACGATGCAGAGGATCACCAGCGCGAGCAGCAGCCCGACGTTGCGGCCGAGGGAGCCCTGCATGAGGCGGGCCATCCCGGAGCGGGAGTCCTTCGAGGGCACGCCCCCGGAGGAGCCTCCCGTCGCGGCCGACGCGTGACGGGCGGCGTCCTCCTGCGGACCGCCGATCGACGGCGACGCGGTGTCGAGCTGTCCGCTCACGCTGCACTTCCTTCCATGACGAGATCGAGCACGCGGTGCTCGTCGATCGAATCGGCCGGGCCCTCGTGGACCACGGCGCCGTCGGAGATCACGAGCACTCGGTCGGAGAGTCCGAGGACCTCGCCGATCTCGCTGGAGACCACGAGCACGGCGGCGCCGTTGGTCGCGAGGTCCCTGATCAGGGTGTAGATCTCGGCCCGTGCGCCGACGTCGACCCCGCGGGTCGGCTCGTCGAGCAGCAGGACGCGGCAGCCGCGCACGAGCCAGCGGGCGAGGAGCGCCTTCTGCTGGTTGCCTCCGGAGAGGGTGCGGGCGTCGCGGTCGACCCCGGAGGGCCGCAGGTCGAGGGAGACCGCCTGCTCGGCCGCCGCCGCGCGCTCGGAGCGCTCGTCGAGGAAGCCGCGCTTGGCGAAGCGGTCGAAGGTCGAGAGGGTGATGTTGCGGTAGACCGGCTCGTCCAGGAGCAGGCCCTGGCTCTTGCGCTCCTCCGGGCAGAGGCCGATGCCGGCGTCGACCGCCGAGGTGACGGATCCGGCGCGCAGGCGCTTGCCCGCCACGCTGACCGTCCCGGTGCTGGCGCGGCGCGCCCCGTAGATGGTCTCGAGGATCTCGGAGCGGCCGGAGCCGACCAGCCCCGCGAGGCCGACGACCTCGCCGGCGCGGATCTCGAGGGAGACGTCCGAGAAGGAGCCCTGCAGGCCCAGCTTCTCGACCTTCAGCAGCGTCTCGGCCTCGACGTCGAGCTCCTGGCGGTCCGGGAAGACGTACTCGACGGCGCGGCCGGTCATCAGGGTGATGAGCTGCGAGGTGGGGGTGTCGGCGACCGCGAGGTTCTGCGCGACGGTGGCGCCGTCCTTGATCACGGTGATCCGGTCGCCGATGGCGCGGATCTCGTCGAGGCGGTGCGAGATGTAGACGATGGCGACGCCGGAGGCGGTGAGCTGGCGCACCACGTGGAAGAGGTTCTCCACCTCCTCGGAGTCGAGCACCGCGGAGGGCTCGTCCATGATGATGACCCGCGCGTCGTGCGAGAGGGCGCGGGCCATCTGCACGATCTGCTTGCCGGCGGCGGAGAGCGTGCCGACCTCGCGGTTCGGCGAGATCTCGGAGTGGCCGAGGCGCTCCATCAGCTCGCGGGTGATCCTCGTCGCCTTCGCCCGGGCGGTGAAGCCGCCGCGGGAGAGCTCGTGGCCGAGGAAGATGTTCTCGGCGACGGAGAGGCCGTCGACGACGTCGAGCTCCTGGTACATCGTCGCGATGCCCAGGGCGAGGGCCGCCGTCGGGGACGGGATCGTGACGACGTTCCCGTCGACGAGGATCTCGCCCTCGGTGGGCTGGTGGGCCCCGGCGAGGGTCTTGATGAGGGTGGACTTGCCGGCGCCGTTCTGGCCGAGGAGGCAGTGCACCTCACCGGGTCGGACATCGAGGTCGACGCCGTCGAGAGCACGGGCGCCGGGGAAGACCTTCACGATGCCGCGCATCTGCAGAAGCAGCTGCTGAGACTCGTCGGAGGTGCGGGGAAGAGGCTGTGCAGCAGTGCTGCGGGGGTCTGCGGTGACCATGCGGATGAAGCTACTTCCACTTACGTCGCGGGTCAAGCAAAAGTTCTGAACCGATTCGAAGGCGGTTCGGGTGATCGCCCAGTCGCCCGGAGGGCTTCCTGCTACCGCGTCAGGGCAGGGATCCGCGGGATTACGCGACATCTGACGGCGGCTGTTGAGACATTCCGTCCGTGATAGAGCGCTCTCCGAACCCTATGAACGTGCTCATGTCCGTGCAGCCCGGGCGCGTCGCCCCGGGGGCGGCCTCGCCGAGCGCGGTAGCGCCCGCGCCCCGACCCGTGGCAGGGTCGTACGGCCGACGAAAGGACGACGATGTCGAACGACCGAGCCCTGCGCGTCGCGATGGTGGGGACCGCCTTCATGGGCCGCACCCACTCGCACGCCTGGCGCACCGCCTCCCGCTTCTTCCCCCTCCCCCTCCGCCCCGAGCTCGCCGTGCTCGTGGGGAGCAACCCCGACTCGACCGCCGAGCGCGCCGAGCGGCTGGGCTGGAGCGAGGCCTCCACCGACTGGCGGGCCGTCATCGCCCGCGACGACATCGACCTCGTCGACATCTGCACCCCGGGCGACACCCACGCCGAGATCGCCATCGCGGCCCTCGAGGCCGGCAAGCACGTGCTGTGCGAGAAGCCCCTCGCCAACTCCGTCGAGGAGGCGGAGCGGATGGTCGCCGCGGCCGCCGCCTCCGGGAAGGTGGCGATGTGCGGCTTCAGCTACCGCCGCACCCCGGCCCTCGCCCTCGCCAAGCGCTTCATCGAGGAGGGCCGCCTCGGCGACATCCGCCACGTGCGCGCCCAGTACCTGCAGGACTGGCTGTCCGACTCCGAGGCGCCGCTGACCTGGCGCCTGCAGAAGGAGCGCGCCGGCTCGGGCGCCCTCGGCGACATCGGCGCGCACAGCATCGACACCGCCCAGTGGCTGACCGGCCGCGGCATCACCTCGGTCTCGGCGACGCTGCGCACCTTCACCACCGAGCGCCCCGTGCTCAGCGAGCAGGTCGGCCTCGGCGGCCGCGCCGGTGCCGACGCCCCGCGCGGCGCCGTGACCGTCGACGACGCCGCGGCCTTCACCGCCTCCTTCGAGGGCGGCGCCCTGGGCGTCTTCGAGGCGACCCGCGTCGCGACCGGCCGCCGCAACGCCAACCGGATCGAGGTGAACGGCGAGCTCGGCTCGATCGCGTTCGACTTCGAGCGGATGAACGAGCTCGAGTACTACGACGCCCGCGATCCCGAGGAGGCGCAGGGCTTCCGGCGCATCCAGGTCACCGAGCCGGCGCACCCGTACATGTCCGCCTGGTGGCCGACCGGGCACGGCATCGGCTACGAGCACCTCTTCACGCACCAGGTCGTCGACCTCGTCGAGGCGATCGCCGGCGGCACCCCCGTCGCGCCCACGTTCGCCGACGCCCTCGACGTGCAGCGCGTCCTCGACGCGGTCGCCACCAGCGCGGGCGCGTCGTCCGTCTCCACGCCGGTCGCCCGCTGACCCGACCGTCCCCTCCCCGCGAGATGCCGCTCCGGTACGCCTCCCCCGGCGTGTCGCGTGCCGAAGCGGCGTCTCACGGAAGGGGGCGGCGGGCGCGGGGAGTCACAGTCGGCGCCGCGCGCCGATCCTGCGCCATAATGCGCCTATGAGCAAGAAGATTGACGCCGCGCATCGCGCGCTGGTAGACGCCCTCGACAAGCACGCCCGACTCGTCTCGGACAAGGAGTCGAAGCCGCGGAAGGTCGAACGGGCCGGAGCCGAGCTCCGCGCCGCGACGAAGGCGTACGCCGCGCTCGTGTCCGCGCGCACCGGCGCCGCGAGCCCCTTCGCCGACCTGGCCGACCCCCGCCTGGACAAGCCGACCATCGCGTCGCTCCGGGCCGAGCGCGACGCGATCGCGAAGAGGATCGCCAAGCACGAGGCGTCGGCGGGCGAGGACGGCGCGCTCGCGAGCTGAGCGGCCGCCACGGCGCGGTCAGGCGGTGAGCGCGCGCCTCCGCTGCCTCCGAGTCGCCGTGTTACGCGCGGGTTCCGCGCGGGTCCGAACGCCTTCGTAAGGTGATCCCCGGGATCCGCGCAGTCGCGGCGCCGAGCGACCGGAGGCCGGTCGCAGCGCCGGCGGTGACCAGCACCGCTCGGTCGGCGCCGAGTGCCCGGATCCTCTCCACGGAAGGATCCCCACAGCCATGACCCTGCGCACCCGACTCCTCGCGACCTCCGCGATCGCCGCCTCCGCCGCCCTCCTCCTCGCCGGCTGCTCCGGCGCGGGCGGCGGCGACGACACCGTCCGCATCGGCGTGGTCGGCGCGAGCGACCCCTACTGGGCCACCTACGAGAAGGCCGCCGCCGACGCCGGGATCGACGTCGAGATCGTCGACTTCAGCGACTACAACCAGCCCAACCCCGCCCTCACCGAGGGCGAGATCGACCTCAACCAGTTCCAGCACATCGCCTACCTGGCGCAGTACAACACCTCGGCCGACGCCGACCTCGTGCCGATCGGCGCGACCGCGATCTACCCGCTCGGCCTCTACTCCTCGCAGTACGACGACGTCGCGGACATCCCCGCCGGCTCCACCGTCGCGATCCCCAACGACGAGACCAACCAGGCGCGCGCGCTGCTGGTGCTGCAGTCGGCCGGGCTCGTCGAGCTGAAGGACGGCGGCGGAGTGCTCTCGAACGTCGACGACGTCGAGTCCTCCTCGAAGGTGGAGGTCACCGCGCTGGAGGCCTCCCTCACCCCGACGTCGCTCCCGGACGTGGCCGCCGCGATCATCAACAACGACTTCATCGAGAACGCGGGCCTGAAGGCCTCGGACGCGATCGCCCAGGACGACCCGAGCGACCCCGCCTCCCTGCTCTACACGAACATCTTCGCCGCCCGGGCCGACGACGCCGAGAACGAGACCTACACGAAGCTCGTCTCGATCTACCAGGACAGCCAGGACGTGCTCGACGGCGTCTCGGAGCAGTCCGGCGGCACCGCGGTCTTCCTGAAGACCCCGGCCTCCGAGCTGGAGACCTCGCTCGAGTCCGCCGAGACCGACATCTCCGCCGCCTCCTGACTCCGGCACCCGCGGCACCGCGCCGGTCGGGTCCTCCGCTCGCGGAGCTCCCCTCCGGCGCGGTCCCGCGCCTCCCCCGCAACAGAAAGGGCGCCCCGTGCCGCTCATCCGCATGACCGACGTGCGCAAGGTGTACCCCGGCGCAGGGCGCGGCGCCGCCCCGACCGCGGCCGTCGACGGCGTGAGCCTCGAGATCGAGGCGGGCGACGTATACGGCGTGATCGGCTACTCCGGCGCCGGCAAGAGCACGCTCGCGCGCCTCGTCAACGCTCTGGAGCCCGCGACCAGCGGCAGCATCGAGATCGACGGCCGCGAGACCGTGGGCCTGCCCGAGCGCGAGCTGCGCCGGCTGCGCCTGGGGATCGGGATGATCTTCCAGCAGTTCAACCTGTTCGGCTCGAAGACCGTGGGGCAGAACGTCGCCTACCCGCTGCAGGTCGCGGGCGTCCCGCGGGCGGAGCAGCGCGCCCGCGTCGACGAGATGCTCCGCTTCGTCGGCCTGAGCGACAAGGCGCGCAGCCACCCGGAGCAGCTCTCGGGCGGGCAGAAGCAGCGCGTCGGCATCGCCCGCGCCCTCGCCGCCTCCCCGCGCATCCTGCTGGCCGACGAGGCCACCAGCGCGCTCGACCCGGACACCACCGGCGAGGTGCTCGCCCTCCTCCGCCGCATCAATGAGGAGCTGGGCGTCACCATCGTCGTGATCACCCACGAGATGGACGTGGTCCAGCAGCTCGCGACGAAGGTCGCGGTGATGGAGTCGGGCCGCATCGTGGAGCGCGGGCCCGTCTTCGACGTGTTCTCGGCCCCGCGCGAGCCGGTCACCCGCCGCTTCGTCTCCACGGTCGTCCGCTCGGTGCCCTCGCCCGCGGAGGCGGCCGTGCTGCGCGCGCGCCACCGCGGTCGGCTGGTCACGCTCTCGTTCTCGGACGACTCCGCCTCCCAGGGCGACGTCTTCGCCGAGGTCGCGGCCGCCGGTGTGCCGCTCGAGCTCGTCTACGGCGGCATCACCGACGTCCGCGGGCGGGCCTTCGGCCACCTCACGGTCGCCCTCGACGCGCCGGACGGCGTCGTCGACTCCCTCCTCGCCCGCCTCGGCGGACGCGTCGCCCTCACGGAGGTGCCCCGATGAACGAGCTGATCCCGCTCCTGCCCAAGCTCGTCCAGGCGACCGGCGAGACGCTCTACATCGTCGCGCTGAGCCTCCTCTTCGGCGGGCTCGGCGGACTGCTGATCGGACTGGGCCTCGCGCTCACCCGCGGCGGCGCCCTCTACGCGAACCGGATGGTCCACGGACTGCTCAACGTGATCGTGAACGTGTTCCGGCCGATCCCGTTCATCATCTTCATCGCCGCGGCCCAGCCGCTGGCCCGGCTGGTGGTCGGCTCCGGCATCGGCACGGACGCCATCGTCTTCACCCTCTCGCTCGGCGCCGCCTTCGGCATCGGGCGGATCGTGGAGCAGAACCTGCTGACCGTGCAGCCCGGCGTGATCGAGGCGGCGCGGTCGGTCGGAGCGAGCCGGTTCCGGATCGTCCGCACGGTGCTGCTGCCGGAGGCGCTCGGTCCGCTGATCCTCGGCTACACGTTCGTGTTCGTCGCCGTGATCGACATGTCGGCGGTCGCCGGATACATCGGCGCCGGCGGGCTCGGCAACTTCGCGATCCAGTACGGCTACCGGCAGTTCGAGCCGGTCGTCACCTGGGCCGCGGTGCTCGTGATCATCGTGATCGTGCAGCTGGTGCAGCTGCTCGGCAACGTGCTGGCCCGCCGCGTCCTGCGCCGCTGAGGCCGCCCCCGCACGGCTGCGAAACGCCACCCCGGTACGCGACACGCGGGTGTCGCTGTACCGGAGTGGCGTCTCGCGGAGTGCCGTCCGCAGAGGCGGGAGCCGTCAGTAGCGCGGCTTGCGCTCCGGGCGCTCGCTCGAGCGGCTCGGGCCGCTGGGGCGTGCGCCGCGGTCGGCGCCGGCGCGGCTCGGACGGCGGTCCGGCTTCAGCTCGATCAGCTGCCCGCTGATGCGGGTGTCGGCGAGGCGGTCGAGCACGTCCTGGGGCAGGTCGGCCGGCAGCTCCACGATCGAGAAGTCCGGGCGGATGTCGATGTGCCCGAAGTCGCCCCGGTTGAGGCCGCCCTCGTTCGCGAGCGCGCCCACGATCTGGCGGGGCTCGACGCGCTGGCGGCGGCCGACCTCGATCCGGTACGAGGCGAGGTTGCTGTTCGCCGGGCGCTGACGGCGCTCGGGACGCTCGCCGCGGTCGCCGCCGCGGTCGAAGCGGTCGCCGCGCTCGGGGCGGTCGCCCCGGTCGGGCCGGGAGTCGCGGTCCTCGCGCTCGCGACGGGCGAAGCGGGGGTCGTCGGGCGAGAGCAGCAGCGGCTCCTCGCCCTGCGCGACGATGGCCAGCGCGGCGGCGACGTCCGACTCGACCACGTCGTGGTGCTCGACGTAGTGGCCGATGATGTCGCGGAAGCGCTGCAGGCGCTCGGTGTCGGCGAGCGCCGCGGTGATCGCGTCGTCGAAGCGCGAGAGGCGGGTGACGTTGACGTCCTCGACGCTCGGCATCCGCATCTCGGTCAGCGGCTGGCGGGTGGCCTTCTCGATGGCGGCGAGGAGGCGGCGCTCGCGCGGCGTGACGAAGCTGATCGCCGCTCCGCTGCGCCCCGCGCGGCCGGTGCGGCCGATGCGGTGGACGTACGACTCGGTGTCGATCGGGATGTCGTAGTTGACGACGTGGCTGATGCGCTCGACGTCGAGGCCGCGGGCGGCGACGTCGGTCGCGACGAGGATGTCGAGCTTGCCGGACTTCAGCTGCTCGACGGTGCGCTCGCGCTGGGCCTGGGCCACGTCTCCGCTGATCGCCGCCGCGGTGTAGCCGCGGGCGCGCAGCTTCTCGGCCAGCGTCTCCGTCTCGCTCTTCGTGCGGACGAACACGATCATGCCCTCGAAGTTCTCGACCTCGAGGATGCGGGTGAGGGCGTCGACCTTCTGCGGGTACGACACCATCAGGTAGCGCTGGGTGGTGTTGACGGAGGTCGTGGTCTTGTTCTTGACCGTGATCTCCTCCGGCTCCTTCAGGTACTTGCCGGAGATGCGGCGGATCTGCGCGGGCATCGTCGCCGAGAACAGCGCGATCTGCTTCTCGACGGGGGTGTCGGCGAGGATCGTCTCGACGTCCTCCGCGAAGCCCATCTTGAGCATCTCGTCGGCCTCGTCGAGCACCAGGAACTTCAGCTGCGAGAGGTCGAGGGTGCCCTTCTCGAGGTGGTCCATGATGCGGCCGGGCGTGCCGACGACGACGTGGACGCCGCGGCGGAGCGCGGAGAGCTGGGTGCCGTAGCCCTGGCCGCCGTAGACGGGGAGGACGTGGACGCCGCGGAGGCCGGACGCGTAGCGCTCGAACGCCTCGCAGACCTGCAGCGCGAGCTCGCGGGTCGGGGCCAGCACGAGGGCCTGCGGCGTCTTCTGCGAGACGTCGAGGCGCGAGAGGATCGGCAGCGCGAACGCCGCGGTCTTGCCGGTGCCGGTCTGGGCGACGCCGAGGACGTCGCGGCCGGAGAGCAGGGACGGGATCGTCGCGGCCTGGATGGCCGAGGGCGTCTCGTAGCCGACCTCCTTGAGGGCCTTGAGGACCGGGTCGGAGAGACCGAGGTCGGAGAAGGTGAGCGTGGGGGCGCTCTCGGAAGCGGTGTCGGCTTCAGGGGCGGAATCGGGGGTATCGGTGGACGCCATGGTGCAACGGTAGTGCTCCGGCGGCACCGCCGTCCGAGGGAACCCCGAACGCTCGGGCGATCCCGACCCTCCGGAGGCGCCTCGAGCGCCCGTCACGGGGTGAAGTCGAGCAGCACCTTGCTCGAGCGCGAGGCGTCGCGGGCGAGCTCGAAGGCCTCGAGCGCGCGCTCCACCGGCACCACCTGCGTGACCACCGGCGCCACCGCGAGGCTCCCGTCGGCGAGCGCCGCCAGCACCTCGTCGATCTCGTCGACGAAGCGGAAGGAGCCGATCAGGCGCAGCTCCCGGGTGATCGCGAGCGAGATCTGGGCCGGCTGCTCGCCCGAGGGGAGGAGTCCCACCATCACGACGGTGCCGCCGCGGGCGGCGCTCCGGACGGCCGAACCGAGGCCGCGCGGGCTGCCCGAGGACTCGAAGACGACGTCGGCGGCGACCTCGGCGATCGCGGCTGCGTCGGTCGCGCGGATCGTCCGGGTCGCGCCGACCGCGCGGGCGATCGCGAGCGGCTCCTCGGCCAGGTCGACCGCGACGATCTCGGCCGCCCCCGCCCGCTTCAGCACGGCGACGATCAGCGCCCCGATCGGGCCGCTGCCGATCACCAGCGCGCGCCGTCCCGCCACCTCCCCCGCGCGCGAGACCGCGTGCCAGGCGACGCTCGCCGGCTCCGCGAGCGCCGCCTCCCGGAGCCCGAGACCGGCGGGCAGCTCGCGGAGCATGCGCGCCGGCAGCACCGCGTGGCGGGCGAACGCGCCCTGGGTGTGCGGCATCCGCGCGGCGCTGCCCAGGTAGGTGCCCTCGGTCGCGAGGTTGGGGCGCCCGTCGGGCCACTCGCCGCGAGCGGTCGCGGGGTGCACGGCGACGGCCGCGCCGACCGGGGGTCCCGAGCCGTCCGCCGCTGCCTCGACGACCGTGCCGACCACCTCGTGGCCGAGCGTCAGCGGCTCGCGGAGGATCGACTCGCCCGCGGCGCCGTGCGTCCAGTAGTGCAGATCGGAGCCGCAGATCCCGCCGTACGCGACGGCGACGAGGGCCTCGCCGGGGCCGCGCGGCGCGAGCGGCGCCTCCTCGACGCGGAGGTCGCCGGCGGCGTGGACGACGACGCGGGTGGTGGAGGCGGGGACGAGCGCGGTCATGCGGGTTCCGTTCGGTGGGTCGAGGGGTGGCTCAGACGACGACGGTCATGCCGCCGTCGATGAAGACGACCTGCCCGTTGACGTAGTCCGAGCCGTCGGAGGCGAGCCAGACGGCGGGGCCGATCAGGTCCTCGACGCGGCCCCAGCGCGCGGCGGGCGTGCGGCCGAGGATCCAGCTGTCGAACGCCTCGTCGTCGACGAGGCCCTGCGTCATCTCGGTGTGGATGTAGCCCGGCGCGATCGCGTTGACCTGGATGCCGTGCTGCGCCCACTCCGCCGTCATCGCGCGGGTGAGGTTGCGGACCCCGCCCTTCGAGGCGGTGTAGGGCGCGATCGTCGGCCGCGCGAGATCGGCCTGCACCGAGGCGACGTTGACGATCTTCCCGGCGCCGCGCGGGATCATCCGCTTCGCCGCCGCCCGGCCGACCACGAAGGCGCTGGTGAGGTTCGTGCGCAGCACCCGCTCCCAGTCGGCGACCTCGAGCTCGAGCAGGGGCACGCGGTGCTGGACGCCGGCGTTGTTGACCAGGATGCGCAGCGGGCCCACCGCCTCCTCGATCCAGGCGACGCCCGCCTCGGCGGCCGCGTCGTCGGTGACGTCGGCGGGGAGCGCTCGCGCGCGGAGGCCGGGCCGAGACGTCCCGCTGCGCGCCGGGACGCCGGCGAGGGGCGGTGTCTCGGCGAGGGGCGGTGTCTCGGCACTGACGGGCAGCGGGAAGCCGGCGCCTCACCGCTGCCGGGCGCGTGAGCACGGCAGCTCGGCGGAGAGGCGCCGCGCGAGAGCAGCCTCCGCGCGTCGGCGCAAGGGCCCCCGCTCCGGGCGTCCCCGACCTAGCGTCGGTGGAACGGCATCATCGAGCGAAGGAGCACGACATGGCATCAGGAGTCGCAACGGTCTGGGTCCCCGTCACGGACATGGAGCGGGCGGTCGCGTTCTACCGCGACACGCTCGGCCTCGAGGTCAAGGACACCTCGGACGACTGGTCGGAGCTGGACGCCGGCGGGCTGATGATCGGCCTGAACGCCCGCGAGTCGGCCACGGTCGCGGAGCAGGGCGGGGCGGTCATCTCGTTCCAGCCCGAGGGCTCGATCGAGGACGAGCTGGAGCGCCTCACGGCGCGGGGCGCGTCGATCGAGGGTGAGATCAGCGACCACGAGTGGGGCCGCATCCTCCCCTTCAAGGACTCGGAGGGCAACGACCTCCAGTTCTACTCGCCGCCGCAGGGCTGAGCGGAGGACCGCCGTCGAGGCGGCCGCGACGAGCGGCGGGCGGGCCGGAGCCGGAGGGCTGCGGTCCGCCCGCCGCTGTGCGTCGCGCGGCCCGTCGGTCCTCGCGCAGGCGCGTCGCCCGGCCGGTCCGATCCTCGGATCGTCTCTCCGCCGCACGTGAGACCCTCCTCCCAGCCCGCCTCCGCACCTGAGGTCCTAGGATCAGTTGTCCGCCGCATCTGCGGACCCCAGATCCGGAGGTCCCCGTGCATCGTCGCCTGCTCCCCCTCGTCCCGGCCGCTGCCGCGCTCCTCCTGCTCGCCGGCTGCTCCGCTCCGTCGACCCCCGCCGGCGATACGGCCACCGGCGGCGCGACGTCCTCGGCCGGCGGCTCCATCACGGTCTTCGCCGCCGCCTCGCTGAAGGGCGCGTTCACCGAGCTCGCCACGGGGTTCGAGGCCGCCGAGCCCGGCGCGCAGGTCGAGCTCTCCTTCGCCGGCTCCTCCGACCTCGCGACGCAGATCGTCAACGGCGCCCCGGCCGACGTCTTCGCCTCCGCCGATGAGCGCACCATGTCCACCGTCGCCGAGGCCGGGTTCGTCGACGGGGACCCGGTCGACATCGCCACGAACACGCTCGAGATCGCCGTGCCTCCCGGCAACCCGGCGCAGGTCGCCTCGCTCGCCGACCTCGCCCGGCCCGGGACCGCCACCGTCGTCTGCGCGCCGCAGGTGCCGTGCGGAGCAGCGGCCGTCGCGGTCGAGCAGGCCGCCGGTGTCGACATCTCCCCCGTGAGCGAGGAGTCGTCGGTCACCGACGTGCTCGGCAAGGTGTCCTCGGGCGAAGCGGACGCCGGGCTCGTCTACGCGACCGACGTCCGCGGGGCCGCGGGCTCGGTCACCGGCATCCCCTTCGCCGAAGCCTCGGAGGCGGTGAACACGTACCCGATCGCGGCGCTGACCGGAGCGGGCGACCCGGCCACGGCGGCGGCCTTCGTCGCGTACGTCGCCTCCGACGCCGGGCGCGCGGTGCTCGCGGCGGCCGGGTTCGGAGCGCCGTGAGAGGCCACGGGATATCCGGGTTCGGAGCACGCCTGAGGGGCGTCTCGGCGTCGGAGGAGGGTCGGCGGACGGCCGGTGCGGGGTCGCAGGACGGCCAGCAGGACGGCCGGGGAGCCGCGGGTCGGTCATAGGAGGGTCGTAGGACGGTCATCGGAGGCGCAGAGCCCCGGCCGCCAGGGTTGCTCGCGACGGACACCACGATCGACGAGGAGCACGACCATGACCCGCATCCCGGAGCCCCGCAGCACGCCCGACGGACCGGCCTACGAGGGCCGCCGGCTCGACCGCCCCGAGGAGGAGGTGGTCGACCAGGGCCTCCCGTTCGACGTGGGGACCCTCTTCTCGCGGCGCGGCGTGCTGACGCTGGTCGGTGCGGGGGCGGCGACCCTCGGGCTCGCGGCGTGCGCCACCGGAGGATCGGGATCCGCCTCCTCCGCCGCCGCGACCGCCACCGCGACTCCCACCGCGACCGCCACGGCCGGGGCCGGCACCGCGGTCGCCGGCGAGATCCCCGACGAGACGGCCGGCCCCTACCCGGGCGACGGCTCGAACGGGGTCGACGTCCTCGAGCGCTCCGGGATCGTCCGCAGCGACCTGCGCACCAGCATCGGCGGCGGCGCGACGGCCGACGGGGTCCCCCTGGCCCTCACTCTGACGATCCTCGACGCGGCGAACGGGGACGTGCCGTTCGCCGGAGCCGCCGTGTACGTCTGGCACTGCGACGCGAACGGGGACTACTCGATGTACTCCAGCGGCGTCGAGGACGAGACGTACCTCCGCGGCGTGCAGGTCGCCGACGCGTCGGGCGTCGTCTCCTTCGCCTCGATCGTCCCGGCCTGCTACTCCGGCCGCTGGCCGCACATCCACTTCGAGGTGTACCCGGGAGTGGACTCGATCACCGACGCGTCGAACGCGATCGCGACCTCGCAGGTCGCCCTGCAGGAGGAGGCGTGCACCGCGGTCTACGCCCTCGAGTCGTATGCGGGCTCGGCCGCGAACCTCGCCCGGGTCGGCCTGGAATCCGACTCCGTCTTCGGCGACGACGGCGGAGCCCTGCAGCTCGCGACGATGTCCGGCAGCCCGGTGTCCGGCTACTCCGCGGCACTCACGGCGAGCGTCGACACCCGCACCGCGCCGACCGCGGGCGCCGCGCCCCGCAGCCGCTGACCCCCGTCCTCCTCCGCGGGACGCGGCTCCGGTCCGCGACACGCCGACGGCGGCGTACCGGAGCGGCCTCTCGCGAGAGGGGAACGGGCGTCAGCGCAGGAGGCGGCGGGCGACGGCCACGGCGCCGAGGGCCGCGAGGACCCAGGGACCGCCGACGAGCAGCGGGTCGAGGATCTGGTGGCGCACGTCGGACCGGCCACGGCGCGAGGCGATCGGGTGCGCGTGCGCCTCGGCCAGCACACCGGTCTCGGTGATCGGATCGTCCGGCCGTGTCGTGAGCAGCGAGCGGAGGTGCGCCCCGGTCGACTCCACCCGGTCGCCCAGCACGAGCAGCAGCCAGTGCGCGTGGCGCCCCTCGCTGAACCGGTCGTAGGCGTAGCGGCGGATCGCGCCGGAGACACCGTGGAGGGGCTGCGCCGTGCCGAAGACGGCGGGCAGCTCGAGGTGCTCGATGCTCTTCTCGCGACGGCCGTGCGTCCGCATCCTCTCCGGGCGCTCCCAGTGCGCGCCCGAGACGAGGTCGCTGCGCTCGCGGGGGAAGGCGGGCCGGTCGGCGGGGTCGAGGTCGGCGCCCCAGCCCGGGATGCGGGCACGCAGCTCCTCGGCGGTCGGCACGCGGACGGGGCGGTCGGCGGTGTACGGCACGGGATCCTCCTACGGGACGACGACGGTCTTGATGCAGCCGTCGAGCTTGGACGAGAACAGGTGGTACCCCTCGGCGATGTGCTCGAGCGGGATGCGGTGCGTGATCAGGTCGCTGGGCGTGATGTGCCCGGCACGGATGTGCTCGAACAGGCGCGGCCACTGGCGGGTGACGGGGGCCTGGTTCATCCGCAGCGTGAGGCCCTTGTTGACGGCGTCGCCGAACTTGACGGCGCTCGCGAGCGGCCCGTAGGCGCCCATCACCGAGACGGTGCCGCCCTTCCGGACGCCGTCGATCGCCCAGTTGAGCGCGATCGGCGAGCCGCCCTGCAGCGTGAGCTTGGCGCCGGTGACGTGCTGGAGGAGGTTCCCGTCGGCCTCCGCGCCGACCGCGTCGATCACGACGTCGGCGCCGAGACCGCCGGTGGTCTTCTTGAGGGTGACGATGAGGTCGTCCTCCTCGGTGTAGTCGATCGTCTCCGCGAAGGCGAACTCGCGGGCCTTGGCGAGGCGGTAGTCGATCTGGTCGACGACGATGACGCGGCCGGCGCCCATCAGCCAGGCGGACCGCGCGGCGGCCAGGCCGACCGGTCCGGCTCCGAGCACCACGACCGTGTCGCCCTCGACGATGTCGCCGAGCTGCGCGCCGAAGTAGCCGGTCGAGAAGGCGTCGGTGAGCATCAGGGCGTCCTCGTGCGGCAGCCACTCGGGGATCTTCGTCGGGCCCACGTCGGCGAACGGGACGCGCACGTACTCCGCCTGCCCGCCGTCGTAGCCGCCCGCCGAGTGCGAGTAGCCGTAGATGCCGCCGATCGCGGTGGCGTTCGGATTCACGTTGTGGCAGTTGGAGTAGAGGCCGCGGGAGCAGAACCAGCAGGAGCCGCAGTAGATGGTGAAGGGGACCATCACCGTGTCGCCGACGCTGAGGTTCTGCACCGACGAGCCGACCTCGTCGACCACGCCGATGAACTCGTGGCCGAAGGTGTGGCCGATCCGGGTGTCCGGGAGAAGCCCGTGGTAGAGGTGCAGATCGGATCCGCAGATCGCCGCCATCGTCACCCGGACGATCGCGTCGTTCGGGTGCTCGATCCTCGGCCGGTCCTTCTCCTCCACGCGGACCTTGTAGGGGCCCCGGTAGACCATCGCGCGCATGCCGCCTCCTGTGTCGTCGTCTCTTCAGCGTGCGTCGTGCTCCCGCCGGTCCTCCAGGGGGTTGCGCGCGCGGCCCGGGATCCCCAGCGCCCGTCCCTCCGCCGTCCTCTCCTCCCTCTCCGCGAGATGCCGTGCGGGTACGCGGCACACCGCAGGAGGCGCACCGCAGCGGCATCTCGTGGAGAGGAGACGGGCACGGCACAGGCTCAGCCGCGGACGTAGGATCGACTCCATGCCGCAGATACGGATCAGGGACGCCGCCGCCGCGCTCGGCGTGAGCGACGACACGCTGCGGCGCTGGATCGAGAACGGGACGCTCGAGAGCGCGAAGGACGCGTCCGGGAGACGCGTCGTCGACGGCCTCGAGGTCGCCCGGCTCGCCCGCGCGAACGCCGTGCTGCCGGAGGATCCGTCCCCGGTCGCGCGCTCGGCCCGCAACCGCTTCGTCGGGATCGTCACCGGCATCGTGATGGACACCGTGATGGCGCAGGTCGAGCTGCAGTGCGGTCCGCACCGCGTGGTCTCGCTGATGAGCAGCGAGGCGGTCCGCGAGCTCGGGCTCGAGCCCGGGTCTCCCGCGGTGGCGGTGGTCAAGGCGACCACGGTCATCGTCGAGACGCCGCTCGCCCGCGGCTGATGCGCACCGGGTCCGGCCTGCCGCGCTGGGTCGTGGCCGTCGCCGCGCTCGGCGCCCTGCTGGTGCTGCTCCCGCTCGCCGCGATCCTCGCCCGCGTCGACTGGCCGCAGTTCCTGCCGCTGATCACCTCCGACTCCTCCGTCGCCGCGCTCCTGCTGAGCCTGCGCACCTCCGCCGTCGCGACCCTGCTGTGCCTGCTGCTCGGCACCCCGATGGCCCTCGTGCTCGCCCGCACGGCCTTCCCCGGCCAGCGCCTGCTCCGCTCGCTGGTGCTGCTGCCGCTGGTGCTCCCGCCGGTGGTCGGCGGGCTGGCGCTGCTCTTCACCTTCGGGCGGATGGGCCTGCTCGGCGGCGCGCTGGAGGCCCTCGGCGTCCGCATCGCGTTCTCGACCACCGCCGTCGTGATCGCGCAGACCTTCGTGGCCCTGCCGTTCCTGGTGCTGACGCTCGAGGGCGCGCTGCGCAGCGCCGGCGCGCGGTACGAGTCGGTCGCCGCGACGCTCGGCGCGTCCCCCGGGACGGTGCTCCGGCGGATCACGCTGCCGCTGATCCTGCCGGGCCTCGCCTCGGGCGCGATCCTCTCGTTCGCGCGGGCGCTCGGCGAGTTCGGGGCGACGCTGACCTTCGCCGGCAGCCTCGAGGGCACGACGCGCACCCTCCCGCTCGAGATCTACCTGCAGCGGGAGAGCGATCCGGACGCGGCGGTCGCCCTCGCGCTGGTGCTCGTGGTGGTCGCGGTGCTCGTGATCGGTCTCGCGCACGGCCGCTCCGCCCGGGGGGTGCCGCGGTGAGCCTGCTGCTGGAGGCGCGGCTCGCGGCGCGCGGGATCGACGTGCGGATCGACGTGGCCGAGGGCGAGACGATCGCGCTGCTCGGGCCCAACGGCGCGGGCAAGTCGACCGTGCTCGAGCTGATCGCCGGCCTCGTCCGCGCCGACTCCGGGCGGGCGACCGCCGGCGGCGAGCTGCTCTTCGACGACCGCCGGTGGACTCCTCCGCACCGCCGCCCCGTCGCCCTGCTGGCGCAGGACCCGCTGCTGTTCCCGCACCTCAGCGTGCGCGAGAACGCGGCGTTCGGTCCGCGCAGCGCCGGCGCCGGACGGGCGCGGTCCCTCGAGCGGGCCGAGCGCGAGCTGGCCGCCGCGGGCGTGGCCGACCTGGCCGACCGGCGCCCGGGGAGCCTCTCCGGCGGCCAGGCTCAGCGGGTCGCCCTCGCCCGGGCCCTCGCGACCGACCCGCGCCTCCTGCTGCTCGACGAGCCGCTGGCCGCGGTCGACGCCCGGACCGCCCCGGTCCTCCGCCGGATGCTCCGCGAGGTGCTCGCCGACCGCTCGGCGATCGTGGTCACCCACGACGTGCTCGACGCCTGGACCCTCGCCGACCGGGTTCTGGTGCTGCACGGCGGCCGTGTGGTCGAGGAGGGGCCGACCGCCCGGGTCCTCACGCGCCCGCGCACCGCGTTCACCGCCGAGCTCGCCGGGCTCGAGCTGCTCGACGGCGTCCGCACCGCGACGGGTCTGCGCACCGCCGACGGGCACGAGCTGTCCGGAGTGGCGGCCGAGCCGGTCGCGGTCGGCGCCGCGGTGCTCGCCGCGGTCCGCCCCTCCGCCGTCTCCCTCGGAGAGGGAGGCCTCCGCGCCGTGATCACCGATGTGGAGCAGCGGGGAGACGCGGTGCGGGTGCGCAGCGCGCTCCTGACCGCCGACGTCCCGGCGGCCGACGCGGCGCGCCTCGACCTCGCGCCAGGCCGCGAGGCAGGCTTCACCGTCGCTCTGGAGGATCTGCTGGTCTACCCGGCGTGAGGGGCGGGCACGAGGAGACGGCTCGCCGTCCGGCATGAATCCGTCCCTCGAACCGCCCTGTGCTCGACGCGAGGGACGGCGCGAGCGCCCGTCCCGCTACTCCGCCCGTCCGCCGTCCCCGCCGGGCGCAGCGTCGGACAGCGGGAGCCGCGCCCTCAGCCGCGCCCCCGCCAGCACGGGCGAGTCCGAGAGCTCCAACGAGCCCCCGTAGACCGCGAGCTGCCGCTCCAGCCGCGCCAGGCCCGAGCGCGTCGACCCCTCGACGAGTCCGCGGCCGTCGTCGTCGAGGGTGAGCACCACGACGCCCGCCTCCTCGTCGCCGCGCACCCGCAGCGAGGAGGCGCCGCCGTGCTTCAGCGCGTTGGTGACCGCCTCCTCCAGGAACCGGACCAGGAGCATCCGCTGGTCGAGCGGCGGCTCGGCGCCCTCGGCGGCGAGCGCCGGGATGCGGCCGAGGTCGAGGTCGACGGCGATCTCGGGAGGGAGGCGCGCGACGAGGTCGCGGACGGCGGGGACCAGGCCGTGGTCGATCTCGACCGGGTAGAGGGCGTGACCGACCGCGCGCACCTCGTCCTCGCGGAGCCGGTCGAGCCGGGCGGCGATGGCGAGCAGCCGCTCCGAGGCCGCCTCGTCGGATGTGCTCGCGACCGCGTGCAGCTCGGCGGTCAGCACCACGAGTCCGTTCTGGAGGCCGCCGTGCAGGCTCTGCGCGACGTCGCGCCGCACCCGCAGCTCCTCCCGCTGCAGGGCCTGCACCGCCTCGAGCGCCTGCACGGAGGCGCGGGCGTGCTCCCGCTCCTTCTCGCGCACCCGCCGCGCCGCGCGCACGAGCAGGTAGCCGTAGGCCGTGATCAGCGCGATCACCGTGGATCCGACGACCAGCTCGACCGCGAGAGCGGGGAGGGCCGAGAGCGGGTAGACGCCGGTCAGCACCTGGAGGCAGCAGCGGACGAGTCCCATCCCCACGGCGATGACCGCCGTCAGGGCCACCCGGCCGCCGCCGGTCGCGCGCTCGGGACGCAGCACCGCGACCAGGGCGATCGCGAGCCCGATCGTCGACACGTTGACCAGGACGCGCGTCGTCACGTCGAGCAGCGGCCCCGGATCGACGCCCCGCAGCGTCCGCGACAGCATCCCGAGCGCGAAGACGGCCTGGAGCGCGGCCAGCAGCGAGAGCACGCCGCCCAGGAGGGACATCGCTCCGAGGACGATGCGGTTGTCCTCGCGCGTATCGCTCGGGCCGGCGCTCATCCGGTGTGCTCGAGGAAGAGGAGCGTCGCGTCGACCCGCGGGTTGCGCTCGCCGTCCGACCGGACGCCGAGGGACGCGTAGACGGCGTTGACGTGGTTGTCGACCGAGCGGACCGCGATGCCGAGGCGCTCGCCGATCGCGGCGTTTGTCAGCCCCGATGCGAGGCCCGAGAGCACCTCGTACTGGCGCGGGCTCAGCGCGGCGACCGGGGAGTCGCGGCGGGCCGCGCGGGCGGCGACCAGCGCCGGATCGAGCACGGTGCGGCCGTCCGCCGTCGCGCGGACGGAGGCGAGCAGGGCGGGGGCGGAGAGGGAGGAGGTCTTCGAGAGGTAGCTCCAGCCGCCGGCCTCGGCGCGGTCGAGGCGGAGGAAGCGGTGCATCGCGTCGACGGCCGAGAGCAGGACGATGCCCAGCCCGGGCGCGGTGGACCGCAGCCGGCGCCCGAGCTCGATGCCGTCCCCGTCGCCGAGCTCGATGTCGAGGATCGCCACGTCGAGCTCCGCGGGCCGCAGCACCGACCGCGCCTCCGTGGCGGATCCGGCCTCCACGACGCTCCGCACGCCCGGCACCGCGCGCAGCAGCGACGACAGCATGTGCAGGTAGAGGGGCTGGTCGTCGACGACGGCCAGCCTGAGCTCCGGAACGCCCCCCACGGATGTCATCCGCCCATCTTCACCCATGCTCCGGAGGTCGAGGCGTCCCTCGACCGGGGGTCACCGCGCGAGGATCCGCGTCGGCTCGCGGGCGGCGGCGGGCGCCTGCCCCGTGAGCGGGGGGATCAGGAGTGACGGGGCGGGGTCGATGAGGCGGGTGC
>NZ_PSTM01000002.1:0-263776 GCF_002930875.1 Rathayibacter sp. AY1A5
GTGCGGGGGCGAGCCGTCGGGGCGGGCGACTCGGGCGTCGCGGGCGACTCGGGGAGGCGGAGGTCGGCGGTGTCGACGAGGGTCATCGTGTCCGCCTCCTCCGCACCGCCCTGATCGGGACGACGACCGCTCTGCTGGCCGTCCTGGTCGCGGCGGCGCTCCTGTTCCACGCGTCCGGCGGACGCTGGTTCATCGTGCAGACGCCCTCCATGGGCACGGCCGCTCCGGTCGGCACCCTCGTCCTCACCGAGCCGACGGCCCTCGAGGACGTCCGGGTCGGCGACGCGGTCAGCTTCCACCCCACCACCACGCCCGACGAGACCTACACCCACCGGGTCGTCGAGATCGCGGACGACGGCACGCTCCGCACCCAGGGCGACATCAACGGAGCCGTCGATCCGTGGGCCACCGGCCAGGACCAGCTCATCGGAGTCGTCACCACGGCGCTGCCGGTGCTCGGCTGGCTCGTGCGCGGCCTGCCGCTGCTGATCATCGGCGCCGTCCTCGTGCAGCTGCTCACCCGCTTCATCGCCTCGCCCACCCAGCGGGCGTCGATGCGGATCCTCGGCCTCTCGCTCGTCGCGTCCGTCACCGTCTTCGTGCTCCGCCCGCTGGTCGGCATCGTCGTCCTCGAGGCCACCGTCGACAGCGGCACGACGAACGCCACGCTCGTCTCGACAGGCGTCCTCCCCATCCGCGTGAGCGCCGAGGGCGCCGACCCCGTGGACCTGGTCTCCGGACAGGTCGGCCGCCTGCAGATCCCGGCGCACGACGGAGACGCCTACGCCCTCTCCTCCGCTCTGCACCTGCCGTTCTGGGGCTGGGTCCTCTTCGTCCTGCTCTGCGCGATCCCGGTGCTCTACACGGTCTTCGTCGGCCTCCCCGGGGAGCCGGAGCGGACCGCCGAGCGCGGCCGCCGCGCCGCCCGCGAGGAGGAGACGGCATGAGCCGGCACCGCCTCTCCTCCGCCTCGCCGGCCGCGCGGCTGCGCACCCTCCTCGCCCGCCCGAGGTCTGTCGTCGCCGCCCTCGCCGCCGCCGCCCTGGCCGCCGTGCTGCTCACCGCCCCTGCCACCTCCGGCGCGTACACCGCCTCGATCCTGAACTCGACCAACACGGTCGGCAGCGCCGCCGCGTTCTTCACCTGCGACGGCGCCCTCGCCGCCGACCGCGGGGCCGCGCTCTTCTCCTACACGCTCGCGCAGCCGAGCGGATCGACGACCGCGCCCGACACGGACTCCGGCCAGTACCCGGGCACCTACCGCTCCACCAGCCTCTTCCCGACCGCGATGGTCAGCTCCGCCGCGACGCCCAAGGCCTGCCCGCGCGACGCGGGCGGCTCGTGGACGCCGAACGGCACCAACCAGTACCTGAGCACGCCGCTGGAGATCAGGAACCCCGGCACCTTCAGCACCGAGATCTGGTTCAAGACCACGAACGCCGGCGGCAAGCTCTTCAGCTTCAGCGCGGGCGCCACCGCTCCCGGCGGCCAGTACGACCGCCACACCTACATCGGTGCCGACGGCAAGCTCGTCTTCGGCGTCTACAACGGCGCCGCGCAGACCATCACGAGCACCCGAGCCGTCAACGACGGGCTCTGGCACCACGTCGTCTCCACGCTCTCGCCGACGGCGGGCATCGCGCTCTGGGTCGACGGCGTGAAGGTCGCCTCGAACAGCACGTACCGCACGGCCGAGAACACGACGGGCACCTGGAAGATCGGATACGACAGCCTGGGCGGCCAGTGGCCGAACGTCGGCTCCTCGTACTTCGGCGGGAGCCTGCGCTACGCCGCGGTGTACTCGACGGTCCTCACGCCGGAGCAGATCCAGACGCACTACACGGCAGGACGCTGAGCGAACGGCCCGGTCGGCGGCGCCTCCGCAGCCCTAGGGTGAGCGGATGAGCACCCCCGCCCTCTCTCGCCGCGCCCGCTTCCACCAGCGGTTCCTCGTGGAGGAGCGCGTGATGGCCCCGGAGGCGCGCCGCGGCCTCGACCGGGCCGGCTTCGGCCTCATCGGCGTCGGCGTCGTCCTCTTCGCGGCCTTCACCGCGCAGGTCGCGAGCGGCACCGGCCTCACCGTCCTCGATCCGGTCGTCGCCGAGTGGTTCCGCGAGAAGCGCTCCGCCGAGGGCACGGTCGTGATGGACGCGCTCGCCACCGTCTTCGGGCCGGTCTACCTGCCGGTCATCATCCTGGCGGTGCTCGTGCTCTGGTTCGTCCTCGCGCGGCACCTCTGGCGGCCGATCCTCCTGGCCGGCGGCATGCTCGTCGGGATGCTCAGCGTGCAGCTGGCCGCTCACCTCGTGATGCGGATGCGCCCGCCGGTCGAGTACATGCTGCTCGGGCCCGACGGGACCTTCTCGTTCCCCTCCGGCCACGTCACCGGCGTGAGCGACTTCTTCCTGATCACCACGTTCCTCCTCGCCTCCCGCCGCTCCTCCCGGAGCTGGATGATCGGGGGCTTCGCGCTCTCGCTCGGGATGATCGCCGGCCAGATCGTCGCCCGGCTCTACCTCGGCTACCACTGGCTGACCGACACGCTCGCCTCGGTGTCGCTCGCCCTGATCGTGCTCGGCTCGGTGATCGTGATCGACACCCGCCGGACCGCGGTCGTGCGGGGCCACGCGGACTGACCGGCGCGGCGCCTCCCTCTGCGGCGAGGAGCCGACCGCGGGAGCAGGCCCTGTCGTCAGCCCCGGTCGGCCGGATCCTCCTCGGTGACGATCGGCACCGGCTCCGTCACGCCGATCGTGCTGACGATCGGGACGATCCCGGTGCGGGTGAACGGCTCCTCGGCGGCCGGCGCCGGCTCGTCGGGCAGCGGTGCGGGGTCGACCGCGGCCGGCGCCGACGGGTCGGACGCCGTGAGGCCGGATCCGCTGCCCGGCGCCGTGACGACCTGCGCGGTGTCCGCCTGCCCGGCCTCGGCGCCGTCGGGGTAGAGGACGTCGGCGGCGAGGGCCTGCTCGATCCCGCGGTCCCGGCGGGTCCGGGCGCGGACCGGCGCCACCGCCCGCACGATCGGGGTGCGCAGGCGGCGGTAGGCGATCCGGCCGAGCGTGACTCCGCCGGCGAGGCCCAGCGCGATCATGCCCGCCTGGAGCAGGAGCTCGATCCCGGCGCTCGGGCCGGCGTTCGAGGTGAGGCCGAGGACGCCGCGGTAGAGGGTGAGGCCGGGCAGGAGGGGGACGATCGCGCACGCGGTCGTCACCACGGCGGGCACCCGCATCCGCTCGGCCAGCATCTCGCCGAGCAGGCCGATCGCCAGCGCCGGGAGGGCGTTGGCCATGAGCGGCGCGAAGCCCGAGGTGGTCAAGGAGTCGGAGACGAGGAACGCGCCGGCTCCGGTGAGGGCGGCGATGAGCGTGGGCCGCGGCGGGGTGTGCGACGAGAGCGCCCAGGCGCCGGCCGCGACCCCGGCACCGAGCACCTGCACAGCGGCAGGCCAGGGGCGGGCGTAGGAGTCGACCAGCACCAGCTCGACCCCGAGCGAGCGCGCGCCGTCGAGCACCACGGCGATCCCGACGACGATGCCCAGCGTCAGCAGCCCGACCTCGAGCAGCCGGCCGCCCGCCGTGATCGGGAACCCGTTGATCGCGTCGTCCGCCGCTCCCACGAACGAGAGCCCGGCGAGGAGCACGACCACCCCCGACGCGACGACGAGCGCGGGCGGCAGTACCGCCAGCTCCACGGGCAGCCGCGGCACGACCGCGAGCAGCACCACCGCCACTCCGGTCGCCACCGCGGCACCGGCGATCTGCTGGAAGAAGGCGGGCAGGCCCCAGCGGGCGAGCAGCTGGTTGACCAGGTCGATCGCGGCGGCCGTCGCGGCGGCGAGGAGCACGACGAGGGGTCCGCCCCCGAGCAGGAGCGCGACGCCCGCGGCCATCAGCGCGAGCGTGAGGGTGACGACTCCGCGGCGGTAGCGGTGCGGCTGGACGAGGATCGCGTCGAGCCGGTCGTGCGCGGCCTCGAACTGGTGCCGGGCCTCCTCGCGGGCCTCGGCGGAATCGACGGCGTCGGCGACCCGCACCTCCGGCGAGCCCTCGGTGATGGCGGTGACGAGCGCCGTCACGCGGGCGAGCCGCTCGTAGTCGGCGCTGCGGGAGGGGACGACGCGCAGCACGCTCACGCTGGGGGAGTCGTCGCCTCCGTCGTGCACGACCAGGATCGACGTGAAGGTGAGGTCGACCTGGCACTCGATGCCGTACGCGCGGCACACCCGCTGGATCGTCTCGGTCACCTCGGCGGCCGCGGACCCCAGCGAGAGCAGCGTCTCGCCCAGCCGCACGGCCAGCTCGAGCACTCCGCGGACCGTCTGCTCGGCGAGGAGCGCGCGCTGCGCTCGACGGCTCACCGGGGCCGCGGGCCGCTGCCCGCCGAGCTTGCCGACGACCTGCTGCAGAAGACGAGGAGAGCGCACCGTCCAGGGTAGGCACGCGGGGGCCGGTCCGGGGACGGGTTGCGCCGGCTTTCCCGCGGATGTCCGAGCAGCAGTCCTCAGAAGCAGGCGAGCACCCGGGTCGTCAGCCAGAGGGCGGCCTCGAGCTCGGTGTGCAGCTCCCGGCCGAGGGCGAGCCAGCGCTCCTCCGCCTCGGCGCTCCTCCAGCCCTCGAACACGTCGCATCCGGACGCCCAGAGCTCCTGCCAGCGGAGCAGCGGTCCGTGCAGGGCCTCCGGGACGCCGATCGCACCCGGATCGTCGATCGGGCCGTCGACCGCCCAGAGCGGATACTCCGCGCAGTGGTCCGGGTACAGGCGGAGGTCGGCGAGCCGCCCCTCCCGATCGGCCCGCGCGCGGGCGAGGGTGTCCTCCTCGGTCGCGAACGGCGGGACGATCCACTCGATCTGCGTGACGGGATCGACGACTCGGCGTTCCACGGCTCCTCCTCCGCTCCTCGATGCGCGCACGACGGTAGCAGGGCCGTTCCGCGCCGCATCGGAGGGGGCCTGCCTACACTGGCGAGCGACTGCGTCCGCGAACGGGCGGGCGGGGCGAGGGGTGGGAGCGCATGAGGGTTCACGAGCGCGCGGTGCGGCACGGGCGGCTCCGGCGGCGGTCCGGGGTGCGGACAGTGGTGGTCGGGATCGCGGCGGTGGTCGGCGTCCTCGCTGTCAGCGCCACCTCGCTCGTGGCGATCGCGACGGTGAGCATCAGCCGGAACGTCGCCGACAACGCGGTCGACCTCGGCGTCGCTCCTCCCACCGCCGGGAACGTGCAGATGGGCGCGGTCGAGGGCGGTTTCGACGTCCTGGTGGTCGGCACCGACAACGACGCCACGCAGGGCGACACGTTCGGCGTCCGCGACGACACGCTCAACGACGTCAACATCCTGCTCCACGTCTCGGCCGACCATCGCAGCGCGACGGTGATCAGCTTCCCGCGCGACCTGATCCTGGACCGTCCCGCCTGCACGGACCCCGAGACGGGCGTCGTCACCGAGGCGGCCGCCGGCGTCCCGCTCAACTCCGCGTTCCAGTACGGCGGGCTCGCCTGCGTCAACGACACCCTGCAGCAGTTCACCGGCCTGACGGTGCCCTACGCCGGCTGGGTGTCCTTCAACGGCGTCATCGAGATGAGCAACGCCGTCGGCGGCGTCCCGATCTGCCTCACGGGTCCGATCCTCGACACCGACTCGGGACTCGACCTGCCCGCCGGCACCTCCACCGTCTCCGGGTCCATGGCCCTCTCGTTCCTCCGCAGCCGCCACGGCGTCGGCGACCAGAGCGACCTCAGCCGCATCTCGTCGCAGCAGCAGTACCTGGCCTCGCTGATGCGCACCGTCCGCTCGGCCGACACCCTCTCGAACATCCCCGCCCTCTACGGACTCGCGCAGGCGACCTCGTCGAACGTGCACCTGTCGACGTCGCTCACGAGCCCGGCGACGATGATCTCGCTCGCCCTCGCGCTGAAGGACGTCGACCTCTCGAAGATGGTGTTCGTGCAGTACCCGGCGCTCGACGACCCGGACTACCCGGGCAAGGTCGTGCCCAACGCCGAGGTCGGGGCCGAGCTCATGAACCGCGTCCTCAACGACCAGCCGGTGACCCTCGCATCCGACGCTCCGGCGGAGGAGGCGCCCGCGGCGGAGGCGCCCGCGGACGGCGGCGCGGCTCCGACGGATCCCGCTCCCGTCGCCGTCGACGCTCCGGGCCAGACCGCGGCGGAGGAGACCTGCGCGGTGCCGTCCGACTGACCCGACGGGTCTCGCGACGGCGAAGGCGCCCGGGCGGTGTGCCCGGGCGCCTTCGTCGTGCGTGGTGCGCGGCCGTCTACGCGCGGCGGCGGCGCACCGTCAGGGCGAGACCGCCGAGGATGCCGAAGGCGGCCAGGGCGAGCGGCGCGGTCGTCGAGACGCCGGTCGAGGCGAGGACGGGGCGGTGGCCGCCCGTCTGCGCAGCGGGTCCGGAGCCGGCCGGGTGCCCTGCAGGCGCGGCGCCGACAGGGTGCGCCGTGACCGCGGCGACCGCGGCGGAGCAGTCGGCCTCTCCGGCGATCGGGTCCTCCTCCGTCAGGGTGTAGTCGTAGGAGGTGCTCGCCACGAGACCGCTCGACGTGCCGCGGGCGATGACGCAGTAGATCTCGCTCGCCGGGTCCTGCAGCGGGTACTGGCCGAGGGAGATCAGGCTCCAGCCGAGCGCGTCGACGCCGACCTCGAGGCTCGAGCCGCCGCCCGTGAGCGTCTGGCGCGCACCCGAGGTCGAGAAGACGCCGATCGAGACGGTCTCGTCCGCGCCGAAGCCGAGGAGAGCGCCACCGCTGGTGGGCTGTCCGTCCGCCGGGGCGGGCTCGGGCGAAGCCCCCTGGGGCCAGATCCGGATCGCGGTGCGCGAGGGAACCTGCTCGAGCGACGACGTCACGGAGCGTCCGCTGGTCTCTCCCGCGGCGGTCACGGAGAAGGTGCCCAGCTGGTCCGCCATGGTGTCGGCGTCGAGCAGGACGAAGGCCTCGCCCGAGAGCGGGGTCGGCGCGGGGGGCACGAGGGCGGAGGTGCTGCCGTCGGGCGCGGTGAGCGTGACGGACACGTCCTCGCCGCGGTCGAATCCGCGGAACGAGGCGACGACGCCGTAGATCCGGAACTCACCGACCTGGATGTCCGCACCGGCCGGGAGCACCCCGCCGTCCTCCCGGTTCTGGAAGGCGACGCTCGTGTCGGGCTGCGTCACGGTCAGCTCGACGGCATCGGAGGCGACACGGGCGCCCGAGGCGTCGAGTCCCTCCGCGACGACGGAGATCGTCTCGCCGGGGAGCGGGAGGTGGGGGTCCACCGCGACGCCGTCCGCGTCGGTGGGGAGCCAGTCCTGGAGGCGGAGCTCGCCGGAGGCGGTGATCACGCTGGTGGTGACGGCCTCCTCCGAGGCGCCGTCGCGGAGCACGACGACGGCGACGGTGCCGGGCTGGAAACCGGTCCCGGACACGTCCAGGCCGCCGGCCCAGCCCTCCGCCGAGGGGATCGCGGAGAACGCCGAGCCCGCTTCGTAGGTGGTGCGGTCGAGGGCGATCGCCAGGGGCGACTGCGCGCTCTCGACGGGCGCGATGGTCGGAGCCGGAGTCGAGGCCGGGGTCGAGGCCGGCTGCGGCGTCGCCGTGGGCTCCGGAGTCGCGGTCGGCTCCGCGGTGGGAGCCGGCTCGGCCGGTGCGGGGCTCGAGGCGGCGTCAGGGACGACCTCGGTGGCCAGAGCGACGGACGGGAACGCGAGCGCCCCCAGCAGTGCCGCAGTGGTGATGACGGTGACGCCGTGGCGTCGTCGCGCAGAGCGCACGATTCCTGCTTCCTCCGAGCCGCTGATCGCGGTCGGCTTCCCCATGAGCGGGGGACGCTCGCCCCCTGTCGCTGAGTGTGTCCTATGCGGAACCTCAGCCGGTGCCGGATTCTGCAACGATCCGATCACGCCGCGCGGCGCGAGGTGACGGTCCGGTCACGGGCGCGCACTGCGACCCGGACAAGCCGGTGGGCGACGCTCCCCGGGGGGTCCTCAGACCGGCGGCACGACCAGCAGCACCACGCCGATCGCGGCGCTCATCGCGGCGACCACGCACCAGCGCTCCGCTCGGGTCCCCGCGGGACCGCGCGTCCGCGCCACGGCGCCGAGACCGATCGCGAGCACGGCGATGCCGACCTGCAGCGCCACGGTGGTGCGGATCAGCGTCCAGGCCTCGAAGGCGCTCGCTCCGGTCGATCCCGTGGCGAGCAGCGGCACTCCGCCGACGCCCGCCGGCACCAGCAGCAGGCCGGATCCGATCGCGAGCGCCGCGACCAGGTGGGCGAGCACGTCGTCCAGCGCGGTCCGTGGGGGCGCGCCGACCGGCCCGAGAGCGGCGGCGCCAGGCCTCATCGCGACAGTGCGGATGTGCATGGGGCGAGCGTAGGCCCGGACCGCACCCGAGCGGACCCCCTGCGGAGGCCCCTGTCCGGTGGGCATTCCGGAGGAGGATCGGCGCTGAGCGAGTAGTCGAGGGCCCCGCCCTCCGGTCGCTCGTCGACGCCGTCCGGGCGGCTCGCTTCACGCCCGTCAGTCGCTGCTCCCGGTCCAGGTCCCTTCGATCACCTGGATCAGGTCGTGCCGCTCATCGGGGCCCAGATCCGGTTCGAACTCGACGACGAGCCGGTCCGACCGGTAGACGTCCCTCGTGTTGTACACCGTCGCCTGGCGCGCGAGATCGAGGGAGTGGTAGCGGTGGATCGACGCCCCGGGCCCGTCGACGCCCTCCACGCACCCACGACGATCTCCGCAGGCCCCCCTGCTCGGAGCGGCAGCGCGCTCGAGTCCGTCCAGCTCCGCGCGGGTGACGTCCCGGATCGTGATCCTCGATCTCGAGTCGTCGAGGAGGAGCCCCGCTCCGAAGACGGCGGCTCCGCCGACGACGGCCCCGACGACGAGACCCGCAGCCCCGAAGACGACGGCGGTCCGGCCGACCGTTCCCGTGGCTCTGCTCGTCGCTGTCATGGAGGTCCTCTCTTCGGCCGGCTGCTCGGGCGGACGGCGGAGTGCCATCGCATCCGGAGAACCTCCCAGCGCTCATCGGCGGAGTCAAGAGCGCACACCTCGATGGCAGGAGATGTGGCGCGATCGTCGACGCAGAGGGTGCAGCAGCAGGCTCCGCATCCGCCCGGCGCCTCCGCCTCAGGCGCCGTCTCGGGCAGGATCAGGGGATGCGCCTGCAGACCCTCATCACCGGATCCGGACCGCGACACGTCGGGCTGGTGCACGGTCTCGGCGGGTCGGCGGCGACCTGGGGGCCGCTCGTCGAGCGGCTCGTCGCGACCGGCCGTCACACCGTCACCGCCGTCGATCTGCGCGGGCACGGCGAGAGCCCGCGGGCCGAGTCGTACCGGATCGACGACATGGCCGCCGACCTGGTCGAGACGCTGCCGGCAGGGCTCCACAGCGTGGTCGGCCACTCGCTCGGCGGCGCGGTGCTGCAGCGTGCCGTCGCCGGACTCGCGCCCGGCCGGGCCGTCTACCTCGATCCCGGGTTCGCCCTGTCGCTCCCCACGAGCGGCCTGCGCGGACGGCTGTTCTGGGCGGCACCGCTGCTGTCGCTCGGCGTCGCCCAGCTCGGGCAGGCGCGGGCGAGCGCCGCGGTCCGCGCCGCCTACAGCCCGGAGATCCGCGCGCTGCTCGACGACGCGAAGAAGAGGTTCGACGCGCGGATGGCCGTCGGCGTGTTCCGGGACGTCGCCTTCCACCCGGTCCCGGTCGAGGCGCCGGCGGTCCCGTCGACGGTCGTGCTCTCCGACCAGTCGCCGGCGGTGCTGCCGGACGCCCTGGCCGCGCGGTTCGAGCAGCGGGGCTGGCAGGTGCGCCGGCTCCCGGGCGTGCACCACGACATGCAGCTCGAGGACCCGGACGGGACGTTCGCCGCGATCGCGGACGTGCTCTAGCCGCCCCCTCCGCGGGTCGGGCGCCGGGGAACGGGGATTCCGGGTGCATCCGTGCCTCGCGGATCGAGACGGCGGGCGATCCCGGAGGCCCGCCCGCCGTCCTCCTGCGCCCGCGGTCAGCGGACGGTCGTCGCGGCGGTGTCGGCGTTGCTCCGGATCGACGGGTCCGGCGTCCTGACCGAGAACGCGGCGGCGAAGGCGGTCGCGGTGCCGGTGCCGGTGGCCGTGACGGTGATCCGCTCGGTGACGGTCCGCCCGTTCGCGAGACTCGAGCGCGGGAAGATCACGATGCTCCCGATGCGGCTGTACGAGCCCGTGGCGGAGACGAACTGCACGGTCGGGGGGAGGACCACCTTCGAGAAGACGGACGCCGACGTGGAGGGTCCGGCGTTCTTCGTGATGAGCGTGTACGTGAACGTCCTCCCCTTCACCGCGGTGGTCGGAGCGGAGACGTCGACGCGCAGGTCGGCCCTCGTGGTCGCCTTCTGCGGAGAGACGGTCAGCGTGCTCGCCGCCTCGACGGTGCCCGCCGGGTTCACCGCGCGGAGGGTGAAGCCGTACGTCCCCGCGGTGGTCGGGGTGCCGGTGAGGCGGCCTGAGCCGTCGAGGGCGAGCCCGGGAGGCAGAGTGCCCGACGCGACGGTGACGACCGGCGCCGGGGATCCGGTCGCCGTGTACGTGAAGTCGTAGGCGGAGCCGACCACGCCGGCCGCGGCCGTCCCCGAGAGGGTCGGAGCGGTCGCCGCCGGTCCGACGGTGAGGGTGTGGGGCGCGCCGGTGGTGGTGCCGAAGGTGGTGCGGGCGGACACGGTGAAGGAGGACGCTCCCTCGACGGTCGGGGTGCCGGAGAGGACGCCCGCGGAGGTGAGGGTCAGGCCGGCCGGGAGGGACCCGGAGGCGAGCTCGAACGTCGACGCGCCGCCGGTGGCGAAGGTGTAGGAGAAGGGCGCTCCGAGAGGCGCCGTCGCCGGAGGGGCGTCGGCCGTGAAGACGGGCCGAGCGCCGAGGGCGAGGCTGTGGAAGCTGCCGCCGGACACGGCGGTGGCGCCGGTGAGTCCCGCCGGCACGGAGGCCTCTCCGAAGCCGTCGTAGCCCCAGGCGGTGACGGTGCCGTCGCGGCGCACAGCGAGGCTGTGGTACCCGCCGGCGGCGACGGCGGTGACGTCCGCGAGGCCGTCGGGGACATCGGACTGGCCGTCGCTGTCGCTGCCCCAGGCGACGACGGTCCCGTCCGAGCGCAGCGCGAGGCTGTGAGAGGCTCCGGCGGAGACGGCGGTGACGCCGGTGAGTCCCGGGGGCACGTCGGTCTGCCCGAAGGCGTCGTATCCCCAGGCGGTGACGGTGCCGTCGCGGTGCAGCGCGAGGTCGTGGAATCGGCCGGCGGCGATGGCGACGACTCCGCTGAGCCCGTCCGGCACGGTCGCCTGGCCGTAGAAGTCGTATCCCCAGGCGGTGACGGTCCCGTCGCCGTGCAGGGCGAGGTTGTGGTAGCCGCCGGCAGCGATGGCGGTGACGTCGGCGAGCCCGTCCGGCACTGTGGCCTGCCCGTCGCCGTCGTCGCCCCAGGCGGTGACGGTCCCGTCCCTCCGCAGGGCGAGGCTGTGGTTCACGCCGGCGTCGACGGCGACGACGTCGTCCAGACCGGTCGGCACGGTGGCCTGCCCGCTGCTGTCCTCGCCCCAGGCGGCGACGGTGCCGTCGCTGCGCAGGGCGAGGCTGTGGGAGCCGCCCGCGGCGATCGCCGTCGCGTCGGTGAGCCCAGCCGGCGCAGTGACCTGCCCGCTGGAGTCGTCACCCCAGCCGACGACACCGGTCGCAGCGGGAGCCGCGGCGACCGCGGACAGGGGAGCCGTGGTCCCGAGGAGGAGCGCGACGGTCGCCGTCAGCGCGAGCAGGTCGAGCGCCGGCCGAGGCCTCGTCCTCCGCTCAGGGGTCGAGCGGGCCGTACCGGCGTCCGGGTCGGTCGGGCGGGAGGCGGAGGGAGAGCGCATGCTGGAGCCTTCGATCGGGTCGACCGTGGGCGGCCGTCTCCGAACAGTGGCACCCGGTCCCACCGCCGACAACAGCCTCTAGCGGACATGTCCGCAACAGGGCAGGGGCCGGTGCGCGGAGGATGCGTCGGCCTCGGAACGGGCCCGCGGAGCATCCCCCACCGGTGCCGGGGCCGGTCCCGACGGATCGCGCGCAGGCGTCTCGCGCGGACCGATCGCGGCGAGACGTTCTCCTCCCGGCCACCCGTGCCGGACGCCCCGGCCCCTACCGTGGCCGCATGACAGCAGCGGAGTCAGGACGTCCCGGAGCCCGAGAGCGCAGCTCGAGCCGGATCCTCGCGGCCGGCGCTCTGATGCTCGCCTGGGCCGGGCTGCAGCAGCTCGCCGCCGTTCAGCGCTGGGCCGTCGCCGGGCCGATCCTGGGCGAGCAGGCGATCGAGGACCACCGGTACGACTACTCGTGGCCCTCCGATCCGTGGGAGAACGTCGGATCGGCAGCGCAGCTGCTCGGGATCGGGCACCTCCTCGTCGCTCTCGCCGTCCTCGCCGCGGTCGGTCCGGGACGGCCGCGCCCGGTCGCGGTGATGCGGATCGTGGTCGCCGCGTCGTTCGGCTGCCTCGGCCTGCACGCGGTCCTGTCCGGGATCCTCGGAGCACCGACGATCCTGCAGGCGATGCTCCCGGCGGTCCTGCTGGGTCTGGCCGCACCCGCCGGCCTGCTCGTCCTCGCGGTCCTCGTGGCGAGGACGTCGCCCCTCCGCGCCGCGTCCTTCGTCCTCCTGATCGGATCGACGCTGCCCGGCTACCTCGTCGCGACGTTCGCGATCGCTCCCGCGCTCGTCGGCTCCCAGTCGTACGACACCACGCCCTGGACGGAGTCGGTGGTTGCCGCCTCGGTGGCGCTCGCCGGGGCGGCGCTCCTGCTCGAGGCGCTGATCCGCTCGATCGTGCATCGCGCGGGGGCCGTGCCGCGTCGCGAGTCGCCGGGAGCCGACGCGTCCTGATCGAACGGCGGGCTCACCCGGCCCGCTCGGTCGTGCCGATCCCCCCGGACGCGAGGAAGGGCCGCCCCGAGGGACGGCCCTTCCCGCGACTCGTCGGCCCGCGCTCCTCCAGAGGAGCCGGGCCGACGAGTGCTCAGTGCTGGCGGATCTTGTCGATCAGCTTCCCGCCGAGGTCCTTGACCTTGTCGGTGATGGGGGTGCTCGACTTCGGGCGCTCGGTGACGGTGAACGGCAGGGTGATCGCCTTGCCGGTCTGGTCGCCGGTCACCGTGACGCTGTAGTCGCCGGGCGTGGTGGGCGCCTTCGCCGTGACGGTGAGGCCGCCGCCGGCGAGGTCGCGGGTCGCGGTGCGGTCCGTGAAGAGGGGCGCGGAGCCGATCAGCTGCGTGTCCCCGTTGAAGCCCTTCGCGGTGAGGGTGACGTCGGCTCCGGGGGCGAACGACGAGCCGGAGAGCTCGGCGGTGGCTCCGAAGCTCATCGAGCGGATGTCGCGGTCCACTCCGAGCGCGTTCGTGATGGTGAAGAACGTGTCGGTCTGGTCGGTGAGCCCGGCGACGTTCGCCGCGCCCGGCCCGTAGGCGGCGATGCGCAGCTGCGTTCCGGTGTGCTGCTGCGATCCGCCCTCGGCGGCGGTGCCGTACGACACCTTCATGGTGCTGCCGTCGGCGGTCTTCAGCGCGGTGCTGAGCGAGGTCGGCGGGGTCGAGTCGACGATCTGGCTGGAGTGGGCGTGGTCGGCGGTGACGATGACGAGGGTGTTCCCGTCCGCCTCGGCGAACGCGAGCGCGGCCTGGACGGCCTCGTCGAGGTCGACGGTCTCGCCGATCTGGCCGCACGCGTTCGCGGCGTGGTCCTGCTTGTCGATGCTCGCGCCCTCGACCTGGAGGAAGAAGCCCTTGTCGCCCGTGTCGAGGAGGTCGATCGCCTTCTCGGTCATGGAGCGGAGCGTCGGCTGCTCGGCCGGACGGTCGGGGTTCGCGGCGCAGGTCTGCGGGGCGGCGTCCGCTCCGCCGACCGTCGCCGGGGTGGGCGCGTAGCGGACGGGCAGGTTGCCGGAGTTGAACAGTCCGAGCACGGGCGCGTCCTGGTCGGCGACGGTCAGCGCGTCGAGCTGCGCGGCGGTGGCGGGAGTCGTGGCGTCCCCGAGCACCTGGAAGCCGCGCTCCGCGGCCTGCTGGAACAGCGGCTCGCCGCTCCAGTCGCCGGCGCGGGCGACCTGCGCGAAGCTGGCCGAGCCTCCGCCGAGGGTCAGGTCGGCGCGGGTGTCGAGGATCTGCTCGCTGATCGAGCCGAGTCCGCCGTTCTCCAGCGCGTCGTCGCCGCAGCTCGCGCTGTCGGGTCCGTAGCAGCTGCGGGCGTCGACGTGGGCGGCCTGCACGGCCGGGGTGGCGTCCTGGATCTCGGCGGTGGTGACGTTGCCGGTCTTCAGGCCGTTCGCCTTCGCGATCTCGAGGAGGGTGTCCTTGCGCTGCTGGTCGATGTCGACCGAGATGGCGTTGTCGTAGGTCTTGGTGCCGGTGGCCCAGGCGCTGCCGGTGGCGGCGGAGTCGGGCACGTAGTCCGGGGCGCCCTTGACGGCGCCCGCCGCCGGGTCGTCCGCGCGGTAGAGCGAGTAGGTCGTGTACTGGCCGGTGATCGGCAGGGCGTCGATCCCGGGGAAGCGGCCGGCCGCTCCGTACTGGTAGTTGCGAGCGACGGTGATCTCCGAATCGCCCATGCCGTCCCCGATGAGGAGGATGACGTTCTTCGCGTCCTGCTCCTTCACCGCCGCGCGCAGCGAGTCGGAGAGGTCGGCGTCGACCGGGGAGATGCGGGCGGCTCCGCCGGTGGCGGAGAGGTCGGCGGCACCGACAGCAGTGGCGGCGCCGGGTGCGGCCAGGGCGGCGGCGCAGACCAGAGCAGCGGCCGAGAGGGCCAGAGCGGAGCGTCCGCGGTTCGCGGAGCGGAACAGTCGTGTCACGTCGTGGACTCCTTGAGAGGTGAGACCCCGGAAAGGGGCACGCTCATCTCACTCCTCATCGCCGCATCGGTGGGTGAACGGTGATGCATAGCTGAGTGAACTTTCCGACGAGGGCTCTCGGCCCCGGCGGCCCGCCGGAGCGTCCTGCCGACCGGCGTCCTGCCGACCGGCGCTCACCGGGAGCGTCGGTCGGCAGGGGCGCGGTCGCCGGAGCCTTTCGGGTCAGCGCTGGACGAGCGGGACGGCGATGTCCGTGACGTCCGCGCCGATGGCGCCGAGCGGAGTCGCCGTGCCGTTCAGCAGTCCGATCTCGTAGAGCGACCCGTTGACGGCGGCGAGGCCGACCGAGCCGATGGAGCTGCCGTTGCGGAGGACGGAGTAGATGTCGAAGCCGGTCGCACCCGCTGCGTCGAGGCCGAGCTTCCCGGTCGGCGCCAGGGTGCCGGCGTTGGCCGGGGACTGGATGGCGATCTGGTCGAGGGCCGTGTCGAGGACGAACAGGGTGGTCGCGCTGTTCGCGTCGAGGTCGTTGTTCGTGTACGCGGCCCCGGCGACACCGGTGGCCACGGCGGGCGCGGCGTAGCTGAGCGTGCCGTCGGCGACCGTCGCGGCGCCCGCGGTGGCGAACGGCTGACGGAGGTTCTGGCCCGTGTCGCTGACCACGCGGAGCGCGTTGGCGGCGGGGTTGAAGTCGACGCCGAAGGAGGTGCCGCTCAGCGCCACGGTGAGACGGGTCACCTGGGTGGCCGCGCCGGTGGACGGGTTGATGGAGTAGACGCCGGCGCTCGCCGCGTTGTCGCCGACGCCGTAGAGGGCGCCGTCCTGGACGCGGTAGTCGATGCCGATGAGCGCGGTGTCGCCGCCGGTCAGGCCGCTGACGGCGACGCGGTTCGTGACCTTGCCGGGCTTGGTCGGGTTGAACTGCACGAGCTTCGTGCCGCCGTCGGAGAGTCCGACGACCCGCAGCTTCGCCGCCACGGAGCGGACCGCGTTGATCAGGTTCCTGTCCGACGCGCTGCTGGAGTCGCTGGTCGCCGCGGCCGGAGCGACGCTGCTCGCACCGGCGAGCACGGGTGCCACCGCCATCACGCCCGCGACGGCGACAGCTGCGATACCGACTCTGATGTTCCTGGTCATCGTGCACTCCTCGAGACTTGCGGTCGCCGGAGATCGGCGGCTCGGAGGGGGATACCGTCCGGAGCGCGCGAGCGTTCATCCGATCCGGAGATCCGTGCCCCGTCACTCCAGAGAGCCGTCGGCGAACCGGCGGAGCGCGGCCGCGTAGCGGTCCGGGTCCCGGTGGTCGCTGTCGGTCAGGAGCAGCACCGAGCCGGAGACGGCGCGCGTGTACTCGCCGCGGCAGGGGAGGGTGACCACCGTCCTCAGTCCGGCCTCCCAGGCGGGGACGAGGGAGCCGAGGCAGCGCCGCTCCGGGGCGGCGTCCAGCGGGACGTCCCGCGCGTCCATCCGGGCGGACCGCAGCTCGTCGTGCCAGGCGCGGAACGGAGCTCCGAGGGAGTCGTCGCCGAAGCGCTCGCGCCAGCCGGGGCCGCGAGCGAGGTCGAGGAGGCGTGCGCGCTCGAGCGATCCGTCGGCGGTGCTGGAGAGCTGCCGGAGGAGCGGGCCGGTCTCGACCGCCAGATGCTCGACGCAGTCCTGCCACAGCTGAGGCCAGGCGCGCTGCTCGTCGGCGCCGGGCTCCGCCGACCCGACCCGTTCCGGGGACCGCTCGAGCGGCGGCGGCCCGTCGCCCGCCGGAGTGAAGCCCCACGCTTCGCGGATCCAGAGGAGCTCGAGCAGCGCCGCGGGGTTGTCCTCGACCGTGATGACCATCTCCGACGGCCAGGGGTCGCCGGGAAGAGGACGGGATGCGCGCATGAGAGGAGCTCCTTCCGAGGGGATGAGGTCGGATCGTGCCGGAGAAGGCTCCAGGGAGGCTGGACTCGCGTCGGCCGACGCGCCACTCCTCCGGGCGCCCAGCGGCGTCCCCGGTGATCGTCCCCGCGAGCGGTCCAGGACGGCGCCGAGCGCCTCCCGAATGTCGGTGCCCCCGACCTACACTCGGACGCGTTCGAACACACGTTCGATGAGACGAGGAGGGGGCCGACCATGAGCGTGACCGTCGTGGAGCGCATCGCGACCCCGGCCTCGGACGCCGTCGCCGTCATGTTCCTCGTCACCAGCGAGGCGGTGGCGGCCGGATTCCCGTCGCCGGCGCAGGACTACTTCGACGGGTCCCTCGACCTCAACGACCACCTGATCCGCGACAGGACGTCGACGTTCATCGTCCGCGTCTCGGGCGAGAGCATGGTCGGCGCGGGCATCAGCGACGGCGACGAACTCGTGGTCGACCGGTCGATCACGCCGACGCACGGGAGCGTGGTCATCGCGATCCTCGACGGCGAGCTGACCGTGAAGCGCCTCGAGCTGCACCCCGGGCGAGTGGTGCTGCGGGCCGAGAACCCGGAGTACCCGCCGATCCACGTCGCCGAGCTGAGCGACCTCCAGGTGTGGGGCGTCGTCACCGTCTGCCTCCACCGGCTGCACCGTGCGCTCTGAGCGGCGCATCGCCCTGGTCGACGTGAACTCGTTCTACGTCTCCTGCGAGCGGCTGTTCGATCCGAGGCTCGCGGGCCGCCCGATCGTCGTCCTCTCGAACAACGACGGCTGCGTGGTGGCGCGCTCCGACGAGGTGAAGAGGCTCGGGATCGAGAACGGCACGCCCTGGTTCCAGATCGAGCCGCTCATCCGCTCCGGTTGCCTCCCGGAGGTGATCGCCCGATCGAGCAACTACGAGCTGTACGGCGAGCTGTCCGCGCGCGTGATGGAGCTGCTGGGCCGCTACTCCGCCTGGCAGGAGGTGTACTCGATCGACGAGTCCTTCCTCGGCGTCGACGGCGACGTGGCGGAGCGGGCGAAGATCGGCCGGGCGATGCGGGCGGCCGTCGCGAAGAACGTCGGCCTGCCCGTCTGCGTCGGATTCGGGCCGAGCAAGACGCTCGCGAAGTTCGTCAACAAGGGCGGAGCGAAGAAGCACCCGCGCCTGGGGGGCGTCTGCGACACCGACTGGTACACGCCCGAGCAGCTCGACGCGCTCATGGCCTCCCAGCACGTCACCGAGCTGTGGGGCGTCGCCGGCCGCACAGGGAAGCGCCTCGCGGAGCTGTCCATCCACACCGTCCGCGACCTCCGCGACGCGGACCCCGCGCTGATCCGCAAGAAGTTCTCGGTCGTCCTGCAGCGCTCCGTCTACGAGCTGCGCGGCGTCGACTGCATCCCCCTCGAGGCCGCTCGCACCGTCCGCGACCAGCTGATCTTCTCCCGGTCGTTCGCCACTCCCGTGACGACGATCGCGGGCATGGAGCAGGTGCTCTCCGTCTACGCGCAGCGCGCCGCCCACCGCCTCCGCGCTCAGGAGTCGGTCACCAGGACGATGAGCGTGTTCGCGTCGACGTCGCCGTTCGCGGACGCGCCGTACGAGTCCGCCGGCGGCCTGGCCGGCTTCCCCGTCCCCACGGACGACCCGGTGGCGATGGTGAGGGCCGCGATCGGCACCCTGCGCCCGCGGCTGCGGGAGGGCGCGCGCTACGTGCGGGCCGGCGTCATCCTCACGAACCTGTCGCCTCGGAACTCCCACGCGCTGCTCGAGATCTTCGACACCGCCTTCGACACGAAGGGCCTCGGCGCCACCATCGACGCCGTGACGAAGCGCCACGGCCGGTCCGCGGTCGGCCTCGGGCTGGCGGGCATCCGCACGGGGCCGGTGTGGACGATGAAGCGCGACGCCCTCTCGCTCCGGGCGACGACGCACTGGGGCGAGCTGGCGACGGCCCACGCGCGGTGAGCCCGCCGGCGGGGAGATCGGGTCATCCGACGCGTAGGCGCCCGGGGCGCTCTCGGGCAGGCTCGTCGCCATCGACGGGTGTCGGTGCGGGGACGGCGGGAGGACCCATGGCCGAGAGCTGGCAGGACGCGTCGGTGCGGGGCGTCGCGATGATCGAGAACGAGCTGGTCGTGCGCGACTTCCTCGAGGTGTGGAGCGCTCGCGACAGCCGCCAGCTCATCCCGTTCCTGCATCCGGAGGTCGTCTACAGCGCGTCGAGTTCGCAGGAGATCGCGGGGCGGGCGCGGGTCCTCGAGATGTGCGACGAGGTCCACCGGGCGTTCACCGAGATCCGGATCGCCCTCGTCACGATCGCCGTCGCCGGCAGCGTCGTCCTCACCGAGCACGCCCTGCACCTCCGCTCGGACACGGGGGAGGGCCACTGGCTCCGCTGCTTCGGGAGCTACGAGCTCCGCGGCGAGCAGATCGTCACCTGGCGGCAGCTCCATGGGTGAGGGCCGCGCGTGACGGCGGTGACCGGCCCCGCGCGCCTCAGGCTCGCCCTGGTGCTGCTGGCCATCGCCTCGGGCGCGACCGACGCGTTCGCGTTCCTCCTGCTCGGCGGCATCTTCACCGCGAACATGACGGGCAACCTGGTGCTGCTGGGGCTGTACCCCCGCTCCGCCTGGCTGGCGACCGCGGCCGGAGCGGTCACGGCGATCGTCTTCTTCGCCGGAGCGGTCTACGCCGGGTTTCGAACGACCCGGGCGCGCACGCCGTCGACCGGCGACGGGAGACGTCCGCTCCGCTCGATCGCGCTCGTGGGGGTCGTCCTGCAGCTCGCCGTCGCGGTCGCCTGGCCGACGGTGCAGGGCGGCACGTCGCTGCTCGTGGACTGCGCGTTCATCGCGACCAGCGCGGCGGCGCTGGGGCTGCAGACCGTGCTCGCGAAGCGGATCTCCGGCGCCGCCGGCCTGACGACCACGTTCGTCACGGGCACGCTCACGAGCCTGATGCAGGAGCTCGCCGAGCGCTCGTCCGGATCGAGGACCCTCCAGGCGCTCATCGTCGCGAGCCTCGCGGGCGGGGCGGTCGTCGGAGCGGCGACCGTGACGCTCGCCCCGGCCTGGGCCCCGACGCCGGCCCTGGTGCTCTCGGCGCTCGCCGTCGTGCTTCTCTTCGCGCACCGCGCGCGAGCCGTGCCCGCGGGAGCGGAGCCCGGGGCCCCGCGTCCCGCGTGACCGGAATCAGGCGTCGAGCGCCCACTTCGGCCGGACCCAGTGGCAGGTGTAGCCACCGGGGTGCTTGCGCAGGTAGTCCTGGTGCTCCTCCTCGGCGTCCCAGAACTCGCCGGCGGGCTCGACCTCGGTGACGACCGGTCCGGGCCAGCGGCCCGACGCGTCGATCTCGGTGATCGTCTGGCGCGCGACCCTCTCCTGCTCAGGCGTGAGGAAGAGGATGACGGAGCGGTAGGCCGTGCCGATGTCGTTGCCCTGACGGTTCTTCGTCGTCGGGTCGTGCACCTGGAAGAAGAACTCGAGCAGGTCGCGGTAGGAGAGCTGCTCGGGATCGAACTCGATCTCGACCGCCTCCGCGTGGTCGCCGTGGTGGCGGTAGGTCGCGTTCGGCGTGCTGCCGCCCGCGTACCCGGCGCGGGTGCTGAAGACGCCCGGCATGTCGCGGATGAGCTCCTGGAGCCCCCAGAAGCATCCGCCCGCGAGGATCGCGCGCTCCTCGGCCATCAGACGCCTGCCTTCGTGTCGTGCGCGGACTCGCGCGGAGAGATCATCATGCGGGCAAGTCCATCACGACCGGGGACGTCGCGGCGAGCGTCGGACGACTCTCGGAGCAGACCGTCGGCGGGGGAGCCGAGCGTGTCCCGCCCGAGCGCTCCGTCACTGCGATCGGTACGCCGCCGGAGATGCACCGGTGGGAACGAGTCATCTGACCGGGTCGCTCCGGGTGCCCCCGTTCCTACGCTCGTCGGTACAACCGAGGAGAGAGCGGAGCCGACCATGGAGCAGCCGAACGTCGAGACGCGCAGTGCACGGCGGGTGATCGAGACCCTGACCGCCAACGGCGTGAAGTACGTCTTCGGGATCCCGGGAGCGAAGATCGACGCGGTCTTCGACGTCCTCGCCGACGAGGGGCCGGAGCTGATCGTCTGCCGGCACGAGCAGAACGCCGCCTTCATGGCCGCCGCGGTGGGACGGCTCACGGGCAGCCCGGGTGTCGTCCTCGTGACCTCCGGCCCCGGCACGACCAACCTCGCCACCGGCCTGCTCACGGCCAACACGGAGCAGGACCCGGTCGTCGCGCTCGCCGGGGCCGTGCAGCTCTCCGACCGCCTCAAGCGCACGCACCAGTCGATGGACGCGGCCGCCTTCCTCACCACCGTGACGAAGTACACGGTCGAGTCGACGGATCCGGACGACGTCTCGGAGGCGGTCAGCAACGCCTTCCGCGCCGCTGTCACCGAGCCCCGAGGCGCCGCGGCGGTCGTCCTGTCGGCCAGCGTGATGGCCGCGCCGACCTCGCAGGTCATCACCCGGGCGGCCACGGGGCCGACGAGCGGTCCGGCGCGCGCCGAGGACCTCACGCACGCCGCCGACCTGATCAACACCGCGGAGCGGCCCGTCCTCCTCGTGGGCCTCCGCGCGTCGGAGCCGGAGACCGTCGCGGCCCTGCGGGCCCTGATCAGCGAGACGGAGCTGCCGGTGATCGAGACGTTCCAGGCGGCCGGCCTCGTCTCCCGCGAGCTCGAGGACCACTACCTCGGCCGCGTCGGCCTCTTCAAGAACCAGCCCGCCGACCTCGCCCTCGCCGAGTCCGATCTCGTCGTCGCGATCGGCTACGACGCCGTCGAGTACGACCCGGTGATCTGGAACAGCGACGTCGACCGCCGGATCGTCCACATCGACTCCGTCGACGCCCCGCTGGACAACCACTACCTGCCGGCGCTGGAGCTGAAGGGCGATCTCGCGCAGACCGTCGCGGCCCTCACGCCGCTCGTCTCCGGCCTGCAGCTCGACGAGGACGCGGCCGACCGGGTCGCCCGGCACCGGAGCGAGCTGGAGCGGATCGACGACGCGGCGCGCACGGCCGAGGCTGCTCCCGGGACCGTCGATCCCGCCCGCCTCGTGCTCCTGATGCGCGACCTGCTCTCGGACGACGCCACCGTGGCGTGCGACATCGGCTCGAACTACATCTTCATGGCCCGGCACTTCCGCGTGTACGAGCCCAAGCACCTGCTCTTCTCGAACGGGCAGCAGACCCTCGGCGTCTCCTTCCCGTGGGGCATGGCGGCGAGCCTCCTGCGCCCCGGGACCCCGGTGGTCTCCGTCTCGGGTGACGGAGGGTTCCTGTTCTCCGCGACGGAGATCGAGACGGCGACGCGGCTCGGCCTCTCGTTCACGCACGTGATCATGCGGGACGACACCTACGACATGGTCGGCTTCCAGCAGCTGCTGAAGTACGGCCGCAAGTCCGGGGTCCAGCTCGGCGACTACGACATCGAGAAGTTCGCGGCGGCGTTCGGCGCCACGGGCAGGCGGGTGAGCGGCCTCGCCGAGTTCGAGGAGGCCTTCCGCGCCTCCCTCGCCGAGCCGGGCGTCTCGATCATCGACGTCGCGGTGGACTACAGCCGCAACGTCGACATCGCCGCCCACCTGGTCGAGGACGCCTTCGAATGAGCACGCACACGGTCGACTCGACCGACGACTACGCGATCTACCAGAGCTCGACCATGGCCGCGCTGCTGGCCGGGGTCTACGACGGGGACCTGACGATCGGCGAGCTGCTCACCCACGGCGACCTCGGGCTGGGCACCTTCAACCACCTGGACGGCGAGATGGTGATCGTCGACGGCGTCTGCTACCACCTGCGCAGCGACGGCTCCGTCCAGGTCGCGGACGGCGACGACCGGACGCCCTTCGCCGCCGTGCTGCCCTTCCACGCGACCACGACGTTCACGGTGGAGGAGCCGACCGGTCTCGCCGGCCTCACCCGGCTGATCGACGACGCGGTCGACGGCGGGAACATCCCCGTCGCCCTGCGGATCGACGGCCGGTTCACCGAGGTCCGAACCCGGACCGTGGGCGCGCAGACCGAGCCGTACCCGCCCCTGATCGAGGCGACCGCCCACCAGAGCGTCACCGGCATCGCCGACACCCGCGGCACGATCGCGGGCTTCCGCACTCCGCAGTTCGAGCAGGCCGTGTCGGTCCCCGGGTACCACCTGCACTACGTCGACGACGCCCGCGAGAAGGGCGGGCACGTCCTCGACGTGACCGTGGCCGAGGTGACGGTCTCGCTCACGACCGTCGCCGGACTGCACCTCGCGCTCCCGGAGACGGACCAGTTCCGCCGGGCGGACCTGGCGATGAAGGACATCGCGGCGCAGGAGGCGCGAGCGGAGGGGTGAGGCGGGCGGGACCTCCGGGGAGACGGGCCGGCCGCGACACGTCTCCCCGAAGGCCCGTCAGGGCGCGAGCTCCTCGCGGACGATCGCCGCTCCCGCGCTCAGCGCGCTGAGCTTCCCCCAGGCGAGGTCGCGGGGCAGCGGCGCCATGCCGCAGTTCGTGCTGGGGAGGAGCAGGTCCGCGTCGACGAACCGGAGGGCGCGGCGCAGGGTGTCGGCGACCTCCTCGGGCGTCTCGACGGTCCCGCTCGCCACGTCGATCGCTCCGAGCATGACCTTCTTGCCGCGGACGAGCTCGATCAGCTCCATCGGCACGTGGGAGTGGTGGCTCTCCAGCGAGACGATGTCGAGCGAGGACTGCTGGAGGAGCGGCAACGACTCCTCGTACTGCCGCCACTCCGACCCGAGGGTCGCTTTCCAGTCGGTGTTCGCCTTGATCCCGTAGCCGTAGCAGATGTGCACCGCGGTCTCGATGCGGAGTCCCTCCGCCGCCCTCTCCAGCGCGGCCACACCCCAGTCGTGCACCTCGTCGAAGAAGACGGTGAAGGCGGGCTCGTCGAACTGGACGATGTCGACTCCGGCGTCCTGGAGGGCTCGCGCCTCCTCGTTGAGGATGGTCGCGAACTCCCACGCCAGCTTCTCGCGGCTCCCGTAGTGCCGGTCGGAGAGGGTGTCGATCATCGTCATCGGGCCGGGCAGCGCCCACTTGATCGGCTGATCGGTCTGCTCGCGCAGGAACCGGGCGTCGTCGGCGAACACGGGCCTCTCGAGCCCTACGGCGCCGACGACGGTCGGCACGCTCGCGTCGTACCGGTCGCGGATGCGCACCGTCTCGCGCCGCTCGAAGTCGACGCCCGTGAGGTGCTCGATGAACGTCGTGACGAAGTGCTGCCGGGTCTGCTCCCCGTCACTGACGATGTCCAGGCCCCGGTGGTGCTGCTCGTGGACAGCGGCGCGCAGGGCGTCCTGCTTGCCCTCGGCCAGGGCGTCGCCGGTCAGCCGCCACGGGGACCACAGGGTCTCCGGCTGCGCGAGCCACGACGGCTTCGGCAGGCTGCCGGCGATCGAGGTGGGCAGGAGCGGGGGGGCCGTCGAGGATCCGCGCGCGCTCATCGGACCGCTCCCGCGTACCCGGCGGCCCACTGCCGCAGACGCTCCCCGTGCGGCTTCATGAGGTGCTCCTCCGCGAACCGCCCCTGCTCGACCGCGAGCCGGCCGCGCTCCTCGCGGTCGTAGGAGACCGCGGGCCGCACGTAGTCCTGCTGCTCCAGGTCCGGCCGGTAGACGTCGGCGGCGGCCGAGCGCGCGCCGTAGATCTCGGGCCGGTAGATCCTCTGGAACGTCTCCATCGTGCTGATCGTGGCGATGAGCTGGAGATCCGAGTAGTCCTCCAGCAGGTCGCCGCCGCAGTAGAACGCGAGCGGCGCCGTGCTGCCGGGCGGCATGAAGAAGCGGACCCCGAGGCCCATCTCCGAGAAGTACCGGTCGGTCAGCGAGAGCTCGTCCTGCCGGTACTCGACGCCGAGGACCGGATGGAGGGTCCCGGTGCGCCGGTACGTCCTGCTCGTCGAGACGCTGATGCAGATGACGGGCGGCGTCGACGAGAGCTCCGCGTACTGCGCGGAGTCCCGGAAGTGCTGGAAGAGCGCGCCGTGCAGGACGCCGAAGTCGTCGGGGACGGTGAAGCCGGCCTGCGCGGCGTTGACCGCCGGCAGCCGCACGCTGAAGTCGTGGTCGCGGAGGTAGGAGGAGAAGTTGTTCCCCAGTGTCCCCGGCTGACATCGGCCGGTGCGGCGGTCGAGGATCCGGGTGCGCAGGACCTCCAGCAGGGGGAACTCCCGGTCCTCGCCGTCCGCGGTGAGCCGCAGCCCGACGGAGACGATGTCGAGCCCGACCGTGTAGCGGCCGCGGCTCGGATCGTCGCCCGGCACGAGATCGTTCAACCGGTCGTCGATCATCCGCAGCGCGGTCCGGAGGTTCTCCCGGCGGCGCTCGCCGCGGGCCAGATTCGCGAAGTTGGTGGTGATCCGGGAGCTCTGGGCCGGCGAGTAGTCCTCGTCGAAGGGGGTGAGGGTGATGCTGAAGGCGGGTTCGTTCGTCATGATCGGCCGATCGGTAGGAGGGACTGGGGCGGGGACACGATCAGTGCGGGTGGTCCTCGGTCAGCTTGAAGCCGAGTCGGCCGTGCGCGAAGGCGGCTCCGGCTCCGATGGCGGCCGCGACCCAGGCTGATTCGGCGAGCTCGGTCTCGGTCGCACCGGCGCGCACGGCGTTCTGGCCGTGGCCGTCGATGCAGTAGACGCACTGCTTGCTGATGCCCACGGCGTAGGCGATGAGCTCGCGGTACTTGAGCGGGATCTCGCGACCCTGCGGAGCGAAGACGGCGGTGTCGAAGGCGGTGAACGCCGCAAGGACGTCGGGGGTCTCCTTCTTGTAGGCGGCGGTGTAGCGGCGGTCGGCTGCGCGGTCGTAGTAGGCGTCGGTCATGGTCTTCCTTCGGAGGTCGGAGAGGGGGCGGAGGGGATGAGGTCACGGCCGGGCGGGGATCTCCAGGCCGAGGTTCTCCCGCAGGGTCGTGCCCTCGTACTCGGTGCGCAGCGAACCGCGCTCCTGCAGCAGCGGCACGACGCGGTCGACGAACTCGTCCAGACCACCCGGGTGCAGGTGCGATCCGAGGACGACCCCGTCGCCGCCTCCGCTCTGCACGAACTCGTCGAGACGGTCGGCGACCTGCTCAGCCGTGCCCACGTACTCCGTGCGGTCGAAGACGGTCTCGGCGAGACCGCGGAGGGTGAGGTCGCGCTCCTGAGCGAGCGCACGCCAGGCGCGCACGGTCCCCGCGCGATCACCGTGGATCAGTGCGCGGCCCTCGATCAGCGGCGGCGCCTCGAGGTCGGGCTCGAGATCGGGTACCGGCCCGTCGACGTCGAAGCCCGACAGGTCCCGGTTCCAGACCTGCTCGAAGAGCACCTGGATCGTGCGCGGTGTGAGTTGCTGATCGCGGATCCACCGCGCTCTCTCCTCCGCCTCCGGAGCGGTGCCGCCGAGGACGACGGCGGCTGACGGGAGGATCCGCACGGAGCCGGCCGGGCGACCCGCCGCCGCGACCCGGGCCGCGATGTCGCGCGCGAACTCGTGCGCCTCAGGTCCCCGGTGGTAGGGGGAGAAGATCACGTCGGCGCTCGACGCCGCGAAGTCGCGACCCTGCGGAGAGACGCCCGCCTGCACGATCACCGGGCGGCCCTGCGGGCTGCGCGGCACGGTGAAACGGCCGGAGACGTCGAACTGGCTGCTCGAGACGGCGAACGACCCCGTCGACGAGTCGGCGAGGAACTCGCCGGAGGGGGCATCGGCTCGCACGGCGTCGGAGGTCCAGGTGTCCCAGAGCGTCGTCACCGCGCGGACGGCCTCCTCGGCACGGGCGTAGCGGTCGGCGCGGTCGAGGAAGCCGCCGCGGCGGAAGTTCGCGCCCGTGAAGGCGTCGAAGGACGTGACCACGTTCCACCCCGCTCGTCCGCCTGAGAGGTGGTCGAGGGTCGCGATCTGACGGGCGAGCTCGAAGGGCTCGTTGAACGTCGCGTTGAGCGTGCCGACCAGGCCGATGTGCTCCGTGACCGCGGCCAGCGCGGCGAGGAGCGGCAGAGTGTCCGGTCGTCCGGCGATGTCATGGTCGAACGGGCGCCCCGCGCGCTCCCGCAGGGCCAGACCCTCGGCGAGGAAGAAGTAGTCGAACCGCCCGCGCTCCGCGGTCTCTGCGACGCGGCGGAACGTCGAGAAGTCGACCTGGCTGCCGGCGTCGGGGTGCTCCCACAGGGTGTGCTCGTTCACCCCGCCCACGTAGGCGGCGAGGACGATCTGCTTCGGTCGCCGCGTCATGACTGCTCCTCGGAGGCGTAGCGGTTCGGGATCGACGTGGGCAGGCCCAGGGCTGAGCGGAGGGTGCGGCCCTCCTCCGTCCCGACGAGCAGACCGCGTCGGCGCAGCTCGGGCACGAGGTCGTCGGCGATCAGCGGCAGATCGGTGGCGAGAACCGCGGGTCGGAGGCGGACGCCGTCGTAGCCGAGCCGTGAGAGCTCGGCGATGCGGTCGGCGACGGACGCGGCCGACCCGGCGGCGACGGCGGCGTCGCCGGTGAGCGGTCGGCCGAGAGCGTCGAGGCGCGAGAGTCTGGCCGCGGCGGACTCCGCCGGGGTGTCGAGGACGACGACGAGGTCGGCGAGGACCCGCAGGCGCTCGCCCGTGCGCCCCGCCCCGCGCTCCGCCTCGGCGATCTCCTGGAGGATCCTCTCGGCGTCCGCTGCGTTCTGAGGCGTCGCGAACACGACGTCGGCCGAGCGCGCGGCGAAACGGTACGGGATGTCGGCGTGTGCGAGCGCGGCGACGACGGGCTGCCCCTGCGGCGGCCGGGGAGTGATCGCGGGGCCGCGCACCGAGAACCAGCGTCCTGCGAAGTCGACGCGGTGCACCTTGTCGGCGTCGAGGAAGCGATCGGTGGCGACGTCGCGGATCTCGGCGTCGTCCTCCCAGCTGTCCCAGAGTCTCCGTGCGACCTCGACGGCGTCGGCCGCCTCCTCGAAGAGCTCGTCGACGACGGCGCGGACCGCGGGGTCCTCGAGAAGGGGCGTGCCCGGCTCCGGCGGCACGATCGCCGCGATTCGTCGTCCGACGTGCGAGGCTTCGTCGACGCGTGACGACACCCTGACCTGCCAACCGCCCCGCCCCCGGCTCAGGTGGTCGAGCGTCGCGACGGCCTTCGACACGTGGAAGGGCTCCGTGTGCGTCACGGTGACCGTGGGCACGAGACCGATGCGGCTCGTGAGGGGGGCGACGTAGGAGGCGATCAGCAGCGCGTCGAGCCGGCCGCGGACCTCGTCGGTGCGGTCGTCGGCCAGGAAGGGGTCCGCCGATTGCAGGGCGAAGGAGTCCTCGATCGTCACGAAGTCGATCCCGCCGCGCTCCGCCCGCTGCACGATGTCCGCCCAGTACGCGCCGGTGAAGAGCGCGTCGGGACGGGCGCCAGGCTCGCGCCAGGACGCGGGGTGCCAGCCGGCGCCCTCGAGGGCGACGGCGAGGCTGAGGGGTGGGGCGGCGGTCATCGTGCTCCTCGGATCAGGGTGCCGGCTCGGACGAGCTCCTCGTCGTCGAGTGCGCGGAGGCGGCGCAGCAGCGCGCGCGCGACCTTGTCGTTCTCGCGGAACGACACCGCGTTCGTGCCCGGCCGGGAGAAGGCGCCGACGAACGGCGAGTCGGTGTACGGGCCGATCGCGTACCGGCGGCCGACGCGGCCTCCCGCCGTCGAGCGCAGCAGGGTGTCGTCCTGGTGCACGCGCAGCCTCCCGGTCGACAGGAGAGTGTCGCCGACGTCGACGAGGTCCTCGACCGCCGACCCCGACGCGACGAGCGCTCGCATCAGCGCGTCGTCACTCCTCGCAACGGACGTCCGGGGGAGGCGCGCGTCGACGAGAGCGTCAGCGAGGACGACCTGATCGGTCGCCCCGCCGCTCGCGACGAAGCGGCCCTCCTCTTCGGAGGACTCCACACGGATGCCCGGGCCGAGGAAGTCGACGACGCCCGCGTCCGAGAGTGCGAGCAGCTCCTCGAGACGGTGCGCGGGCGGCCCGCTCGCGAGGAAGCTGAACCAGCCGAGCCACCATCCGTGCAGATCCTCGATCCGCGAGCGGGGCGTCCACCTCGCGGACGCGGTGAGATCGGCGACGAGGAAGTGGCTGCGCAGAAGCGCGAGGAAGAGCGCCATCGTGGCGCTGTGCTCCTGCCGGCTGCGCAGAGCCAGGTCGTCCCGGATGTAGGCGCGCACCGCCTCCTGCAGCGCCGAGCCGTCGGCGAACCGCACATCGGCGAACGGGCGGTCGAGATCGGGGAGGAGCAGCCTGTCGAGGCTGTCCGGCACAGTGTCCGCGACGAGCGCGGTCAGGGTCCGCGCATCTCCGAGGACCCGCTCGGCGTCGGCCCCGAGTGCGGGGAGAGCGTACCCCTGTCCCGCTTCGGGTCGCGGGCCGCGGGAGCCGGCGAGGACCGAGGCGCGCGGGTCGAGCCGCGAGAACACCTCCGAGAAGTGCGTCCAGTCGGTGCTCACCCGGTCGGGGTGCCCGGTGAAGAGCTCACGGTAGTAGCCCCAGAGCATCTCCTGGGCGATCAGGGGCCAGACGTCCTCGCTGAAGTCGAGCGGGCGGTGTCGCGAGCGCAGCTCCTCGACGACGGACGCCGAGAACCAGCGGGGCTCGGGCGCGGCTCCCTGGAGCGTCGAGCCGATCTTCGAGTGGTAGGGGACCCCGCGGCGGCTGCCGATCAGGATGCGCGGCTCACGTCCCGACGGGTGGTAGCGCAGTCCGCCGGCGTCGTCCCGTTCGAAGCGGCCGCCCCGGCCCTCGGTGAGCAGCACCAGGAGATCGACCGCGACCAGGCCGAAGCCGCGCACGATCACGTCGCGTCCGGCGCGGAGGGATCCGAGGTCGGCGTCGGCCGTGAACGACGGCGGCAGGTAGGCGAGGCCGTGGCGCTCGGCGAACCCGGCCAGCCGGGTCTCGTCGACCGTCGGCAGAGCGCCGCTGTGCCCGAGCGAGAACAGGACCAGGTCCGCCTCGATCACGTCGCCGGAGTCGAGGACGACCCGCTGCGCACCGTCGTCGCGGCCGAGCACCTCGACGACACGCGCCGCGTGCTCGCGGACCTCGACGTCAGGGCGGAGAGCGGCGAGCGCCTCCCGGTGGAACCAGCGCAGATAGAGGCTCTGCAGCCGGCGGGTGGGGAAGCTGTCGGCGCGGAGCCCGTCGAGCTCGCGGCGCACGGCTTCGTCGCCCTCTGCGAGCGCGATCCGGCCGGCCCGCACCGCCTCCGCCCACTCGATCAGCGAGGGTCCGGGGCGCACCGGCCCCTCGATCGTCGCGCTCGCGTCGGTGAACATCGTCACGTCGGCTGCGAGCGAGTTGAGCTTCAGCAGCGGCGACTGCTCGTAGCGCCAGATCCGGCCGGGGCCGACGGGGTACGGGTCGACGACGTGGACGACGAGCGCGGCCGGCCCGAGGGCGTCCTCGGCGGCGTTCGCGGCGAGGCGCTCGAGGACCCCGACCGCGCGGGGACCTCCCCCGACGATCACGAGGGAGCGGGTCCCGTCCGATGGCGCTGACATGCGTCCACGATGACTCTTCCCCCGTGAGGACGCCGCTCTGTGACGACTCGTGACGATGTGAAGAAGTGTGTAGCGGCGGGTTGGAGCCGGGTGGCCGCGGACCCTAGCGTCGGCCCCCACGGCGTGCAGAACGGTGCGCCCCGACAGGCAGGAGCCTCGAGTGCCCATCGAATTCCTCGGCATCGCCGCGCTCAACGACGGCAGCGAGACACGAGCACGCAGCGGCGCGAGCTTCGACCCGGAGTACACGGTGCGTCTGGCCGCGGCTCATGAGGACAGCGGGTGGGACCGCATCCTGTTCGCCTACCACTCCGGAGCCCCCGACCCCGCCGTCGCCGCCGCTTTCATCGCGTCGCGGCTCGAGCGCATCCAGCTGCTGCTGGCGCACCGGCCCAACGTCTCCTACCCCACGGTCGCGGCGAAAGCCTTCGCGACCCTCGATCAGCTGAGTGGAGGCCGCCTGAGCGTCCACGTGATCACGGGCGGGTCGGACGCGGACCAGGCCGCGGAGGGCGACTACCTGAGCAAGGACGAGCGCTACGCGCGCACCGCCGAGTACATCAGGATCGTCAAGCAGGTCTGGACGACCCGTGAGCCGTTCGATCACGTCGGGGAGCACTACCGCTTCTCCCGGTTCGTCAGCGACGTCTGGCCGGTGCAGCAGCCTCGGCCGCAGATCTCGTTCGGAGGCTCCTCTCCCGCCGCTCTGTCCGTCGGTGCCGCCGAGAGCGACGTCTACGCGCTCTGGGGCGAGCCGCTGCGGGACACCGCCGAGCAGATCCGCAGCATCCGGGAGGCGGCGGCGGCGGCCGGCCGCGACGTCGCGCCGCGCATCCAGGTCGCCTTCCGACCCATCCTCGGGGCCACCGAGGAGCAGGCCTGGGAGAAGGCGGAGGGGATCCTCCGCCGCATCGAGGCGCGCACCCGCGAGACCGCCCCCGGAGGCCTCGCCGCGCCGGAGAACACCGGCTCGCAGCGCCTCCTCGCGATCGCCGCCGCAGGCGACCGTTTCGATCGCGCGCTCTGGACCAGGGCGGGAGTCGCCGCGGGAGCGCGCGGCAACTCGAACGCCCTCGTCGGGACGCCGGAGACGGTGGCCGCCGCGCTGCTCGACTACGTCGATCTCGGGGTCGACATCATCTCGGCGCGCGGCTACGACTACGTCGACGACACCCTCGACTTCGGTCGCCACGTGATACCGCTGGTGCGCGAGGAGGTCGCTCGACGCGACGCCGCGGCCGCCCAGGCCGCCGAGGAGGCCGCTCGTGTCCTCGTCTGACACCGTCGCGGCCGACGAGTTCGTCCATGTGCGGGCCGATGACCCGCGGGCCCGGCCCCTGCTCGACGAGCTCGAGCGCGAGTACGACACCCGCTACGGCACCGCCTGGGGCGAGCCGGCATCGGCCGAGCTCGCGCGCTACCCGAGCGAGGTGTTCGCCCCGCCGGAGGGATCCTTCGTCCTGCTTCTGCGCGACGGCACCGCGATCGCCGGAGGCGCGCTGAAGAGATTCGACGACACGACCGCCGAGCTCAAGCGCATCTGGACATCCTCGGCGCACCGTCGGCAGGGACTCGCCCTGCGCGTGGTCGCCGAGCTCGAGGCGGAGGCCCGCCGGCTCGGCTACTCGACCGTCTACCTCACGACCGGGCCGCTCCAGCCGGAGGCGCAGCGGCTCTACCTCACCGCGGGCTACACACCGCTCTACGACGTGACCCAGCCTCCGGAGGTGGTCGTCCTGCACGGCTATGCGCGGACGCTCACCGATCGGCCGCTCGACGTCGCGAGGATCCGGACCGCGCACGACGACTCCTTCGCGCAGCTCACCGCGTCCCTGCCCGACGGCGGAGCACGCCTGCGCGGTGGCGTCACGGGGCGTGCCTCATGAGCGGCACGATCGCGCCGCCTCGACCGCGGGACACGTCCGGCCCCCTTCCCGGAGGCATCGACCTCGCCCGACTCGGCGAGCGGCCGGTGCTGCCGCTGCGCCACCCGGTGCGCTGGGTGGTCGCCGCACTGGTCCTCGTGCTCCTGCTGAACGCCGGACAGACCCTCTTCACGAACCCGTCGTGGGAGTGGCCGAAGGTCGGGACCTGGCTCTTCAGTCCGGCGATCCTGAAGGGGCTGCAGCTGACACTCCTCGCCACCGCCATCAGCGCCGTGATCAGCTTCGTCGGAGGCATCGTCGTCGCCGTCGCCCGGCTCTCGGGCAATCCGGTGCTGTCGACGCTCAGCTGGGTCTACATCTGGCTGTTCCGCTCGGTGCCGCTGATCCTCGTCCTCATCTTCCTGTTCAATCTCGGCAACCTGTATCCGACCGTCGGCATCGGCATCCCCTTCGGTCCGCAGTGGTCGGTGCCGACGGTGTCGCTGCTGCCTCCGCTCGCCCTCGGCGTGATCGGCCTGAGCCTGTCCGAGATCGCCTACAGCGCCGAGGTCGTCCGTTCCGGGGTGCTCGCGGTCGATCAGGGGCAGCACGAAGCGGCGAAGGCGCTCGGGATCCCGCAGCGCCGCCAGTTCACCCGCATCGTCCTCCCGCAGGCGCTCCGCTCGATCGTGCCCGCCTACGTGAACCAGATCATCGGCCTGCTGAAGGCGAGCTCGCTGCTGTTCTACGTCTCGCTGCTCGACCTGTTCGGGGTCGCTCAGAACCTCGGCAGCACGTACCCGACGGACATCATCCCCCTGCTCGTCGTCGCGACGATCTGGTACCTGGTGCTGACCTCGGCGATCTCGGTCGTGCAGTTCTACATCGAGCGCTTCTACGCCCGCGGCGCGCACCGGGAGCTCGCGCCCACGCCCCTCCAGCGGGTGCGGCGCTCGCTCGCCGGCCTGAGGAGTGCGCGATGACCGCCGCCATCGAGATCCACAACGCGACCAAGTCCTACGGCGACCGGACCGTGCTCCGGGGAGTCGACCTGCGCGTCGAGGCGGGCACCGTCACGGTTATCCTCGGTCCGAGCGGCTCGGGCAAATCGACCCTGCTGCGGGCGATCAACCATCTCGAGAAGCTCGACGAGGGGTTCGTCTCCGTGAACGGCGAGCTGATCGGGGTGCGGCTGCGCGGCGGTCGGCTCAAGGAGCTGCGCGAGAAGGAGATCCTGCGCCAGAGGGCGAGGATCGGCTTCGTCTTCCAGAGCTTCAACCTCTTCCCGCACCTGACGATCCTCGAGAACGTCACCGAGGCGCCGATCTCGCAGGGGCAGCCGCCCGCGGAGGCCCGCGAGCGGGCACGCGCCCTGCTCGAGCACGTCCGTCTCGCCGACAAGGCGGCGGCCTATCCGAGGCAGCTCTCCGGCGGCCAGCAGCAGCGCGTGGCCATCGCGCGTGCGCTCGCGCTCGACCCCGAGGTGATCCTCTTCGACGAGCCGACCTCGGCTCTCGATCCCGAGCTCGTCGGGGAGGTGCTGCAGGTCATCCGGTCGCTGGCCGAGAGCGGCCGCACCCTCATCGTCGTGACCCACGAGATCGGCTTCGCCCGCGAGGTCGCCGACCGGGTGGTGTTCGTCGACGACGGCCTCGTCGTCGAGCAGGGCAGCCCGAGCGAGGTCCTCGACCGCCCGCAGAATCCGCGGACCCGCGACTTCCTCGGCCGAGTCCTCGGCTGAGCCCCCGCACTCCTCCTCCTCTCCATCCGCACGACAGACACAGGAATCGAATCATGACCAGACCGCACATCACTCGTTGGACCAGAGTCGGGGCGCTTCTCGCTGCCGCCGCGCTGACGACGGGCCTTGCGGCCTGCTCCGGTGCCGCCGCCTCCGACCCGGCCTCCCCGGGAGCCGCCTCCGGCACCACCACCGTCACCGTGGGTGCCCTCTCCAACGGAGCGGCGACCGAGACGGACATCGACGTGCCGGTCGTCGACGAGATCCGCGGCACGCTGCCGCAGGAGATCCTCGACCGCGGGACCCTGACGATCGGCGTCGGCGCTCTCCCCGCAGGCTTCCCTCCGCTCGCGTTCACCGGGACCGACACCGAGACCCTCACCGGCTCGGAGCCCGATCTCGGCCGCCTCGTCGCCGCCGTCCTCGGGCTGCAGCCCGAGGTGGAGAACTCCACCTGGGACAACCTCTTCGTGGGCATCGACACCGGAGGCAGCGACGTCGGCTTCTCGAACATCACCGTCACGGAGAAGCGCAAGGAGAAGTACGACTTCGCCTCCTACCGCGCCGACACCCTCGCGTTCCAGGTCCTCGCCTCGAACGACTGGGAGTTCGACGGCGACTACGAGAACCTCGACGGACTCACCGTCGCGGTCAGCAGCGGCACCAACCAGGAGAAGATCCTGCTCGAGTGGCAGGCCCGTCTGCAGTCCGAGGGCAGGTCCCTGGAGATCACGCGACTGCCCGATGCCAACTCCGTCACTCTCGCTCTCGGCTCCGGCCGGATCGACGCCTACTTCGGGCCCAACCCGACGACGGTCTACCAGAACCGGATCTCGGAGGACGGCGCCGACCCGACCCGCAACGCCGGCACGTTCTCCGGAGCGGGCGAATCGCTCGACGGGCTGATCGCGGCGACTGTGAAGAAGGACTCCGGACTCGCCGAGCCGATCGCCCAGGCCCTCGGCTACCTCATCGGGAACGGTCAGTACCAGGACTGGCTGTCGGCCTACGGCCTGCAGGACGAGGCCGTGGACGAGGCCCTGGTGAACCCGCCCGGGCTCCCGCTCGACAACAGCTGAGCCGCCCCCGCCTCGGGCGCCCCGATCGACCAGCGGGGCGCCCTCCGCCCGCTTCCCCGAGGACTCCCATGCACCTGTTCGACTCGCTCACGCGCGAACGACTCGACCGCCCGACGAGCCGCAAGTGGAGCCTCCGCCCCGGCGCCATCGGAGCCTGGGTCGCCGAGATGGACTTCGGTACGGCGCCGGCCGTTCGGAGGGCACTGCACGACGCCGTGGCCGGCGACGTGCTGGGCTATCTGTCCCCCTCGACTGCGGGCGAGCTGGGCGAGGCCGCTGCGGAGTACCTCGCTGAGCAGTACGCGTGGACGGTCGACCCCGCCCGCGTGCACTCCGTCTCGGATGTCATGGCCGCGCTCGGAGTGGCCGTCACCGAGTTCTCCCGCCCCGGCTCACCGGTGATCGTGCCTACCCCCGCTTACATGCCGTTCCTCACCTACCTGTCGGCCATCGGACGCGAGGTGATCGAGGTCCCGGGAACGATCGTCGACGGCCGCTGGGAGCACGACCTCGACGGGATCGATGCGGCCTTCGCGCAGGGAGCGGGCACCCTGGTGCTCTGCAATCCGCACAACCCGACGGGCTCGGTCCTGCCGCGGTCCGAGCTCGAAGGTCTCGCCGCTGTCGTCGAGCGCCACGGCGGGCGGGTCTTCGCCGACGAGATCCACGCGCCGCTGCGGTTCGACGGCGTCCCCCACATCCCTTACGCCTCGGTCTCGGAGGAGGCCGCCCGGCATTCCGTCACCGGAACGAGCGCCTCGAAGGCGTGGAACATCCCCGGCCTGAAGGCCGCGCAGCTGATCACCACGAACGACGCAGACGAGGACGTCTACTCGCGCTTCGGGTTCGCGGTGCAGCACGGCGCTTCGAATCTCGGCGTGATCGCCTCGACGGCCGCCTACCGGGAGGGCGGAGCGTGGCTCGACGAGGTCGTCGACTACCTCGACGGCAACCGGCGCCTCATCGCCGACTTCCTCGCCTCCGAGCTGCCCGGGATCGGGCACCGCACCCCGGAGGCGACGTATCTCGCCTGGTTCGACCTGGGTGCTCTCGGCCTCGCCGATCCCGCGCAGCACCTGCAGCGCGAGGCGGGAGTGACGCTCACCTCCGGACGCCTGTGCGGCGCCGGCTACGCCGACCACGTGCGTCTCGTCTTCGCCATGCCGCGTCCCCTCCTCCTCGAGACGCTCGAAGCCGTGCGGGCCGCCGTGTGAACGGCGGAGCGCCTTCGCGGGGACTCGACGAGGTGGGACGGCGGAGCACCGAGGCGGGCGGCATCGCACGACAGTGGCGAGGAGCCGTCCTTCAGCGCCTCCGCTCCCTCTGCACCCCCGATGAGGCCGGGCCGCCGGCGGTGGACCGGGCGGCCTCGCGTGTCGAGGCTGTGCAGCTCGCCCACGAGATCGAGCACGGATTCTTCCGCCCGGTGCCCGGCCGGGCGCAGGATCCGGAGTGAGACGGGGCGGACTCCCCCTACGTCCCGAAGAGGTTGGCGCGGGTCCCGCCGGGAGCGAGCTCGTCGCGGAGGATCCCGCGGCGGCGCAGCACGGGGACGAGGTCGTCGAGCATCCGGTGCAGGGTGACCGGGTGCAGGTCCCCGGAGAGGAGGAGCCCGTCGCTGCCGCCGTCGTCGCCGAGCTCCTCGACGAAGTCGGCGAACTCTTCCGCGGTGCCGACGAAGCCGGCGCGCTCGGCGACGCGGCCCTTGCGCGCCTTCCTGGTGAGCAGCTCCCGCAGCGGAGCGTCCTCCGTGCCGCCGTAGAGGCCGGCGATGGTGCCGTGCGAGACGTGCTCGCCGAACACCGACCGCGGGACGGGGAGGTCCAGGTCCAGCCCGGTGAGGTCGGTCTCCAGGTCGCTCGACCAGCCGAGCGCGATCCGCCGCAGCGCGTCCTCGTCGGGGTGGCGCGACGCCTCGACGACGCGCGCGGCCTCCTCCGGGCTCGACACGATCTCGGGCTTCACGACGAAGAGCACGCGCAGGTCGTCCGCCGTCCGCCCGTGCTGCTCGGCCGCGGCGAGCACGCGCGCCCGGTAGTCGCGCACCGCCCGGGCCTCCAGAGGGGCGAGCGCGAGCTGCACGTCCGACTGCGTGCCGGCGAAGGCCAGGCCGCGGGGGGAGCCGCCTGGGGAGACGACGATCGGGTCGCCGTTCGCGAAGGGGACGGCGTTCAGGGGTCCGTCCACGCGGAAGTGCTCCCCGCGGTGGCGGAACGCGTCGATCCGGGTGCCGTCGGCGTAGCGGCCCGACCCGGGGTCGGCGATCAGCGCGCCCTCGCCCCAGCTGCGCCAGAGCCGGCGGACGACCGCCATCCACTCGTCGGCCCGGTCGTAGGCCGCGTCGTGCGACAGCGGCTCCAGGCCCACGTGGCGGGCGCTGCCGACGTCGGTGACCAGGTTGATCCCGAAGCGGTCGGAGCTGAGGTGCTGCAGCGTCGCCGCCTGCCGGGCGGCGAGGTACGGGGGCGTGATGCCGGCGTTGATCGTCGGCGCCAGCCCGATCCGCTCGGTCGCCGCGAACAGGTACGGCGCCAGGAGGAGCGGATCGTGCTTCGGCCCGCCGTACGCTCCCCGCACCCGCAGGTCGAGCGTCTCCGGGGAGCCGAGCGAGACGGCGTCCTCCATCACGATCAGCTCGAAGCCGGCCTGCTCCAGCTCGCGGGCCGACTGCTGGTAGAGGCCGGGCTTCGTCCAGTCGTGGTTCCACTCCCGGTAGGGGTGCCCCCATCCCTGCGGTCCGAAGCCCCGGGAGAAGAACCAGCCGAAGTGCTGACGGTGCGCCACGCTCACACCTCCGCGAGCGCGGGGAGGGCGCGTGCGCGCACCGCGGCGAGCCCGCGTTCGAGGTCGCGGAGGAGGTCGTCGACGTCCTCGATCCCGATCGACAGCCGGAGGAGCCCGGGGTGGATCCCGGCGGCGGCGCGCTCGGCGGGGGTGCGTCCGGCGTGGGTGGTCGACGCGGGATGCAGCACCAGCGAGCGCACGTCGCCGAGGTGGGTCATGTGGCTGAACAGCTCGACGGCGTCGATGAAGGCGGCCGCGCCCGCCTCCCCTCCGGCCACGGTGAAGGAGAAGACGGAGCCCTGCCCGCGGGGGAGCAGGCGCTGCGCGAGGGCGAACGACGGGCTCGACTCCAGGCCGGAGTAGTCGACCGACACGACCTCGGGCCGCTCCTCGAGGAAGCGGGCGACGGCGAGGGCGTTCGCCGAGTGCCGCTCGACCCGGAGCGACAGCGTCTCGACGCCCTGCCGCAGCAGGAAGGAGTTCAGCGGTGACGGCGTCGGTCCGAGGCGGGAGACCACGATGTCCCGCGTGTACGAGACGAAGGCGCGCCGGCCGTGCTGCTCGGTCCAGCTGCGGCCGCCGAACGACCGCTCCTCCTGGTTGAGGTGCGGGAAGAGCGCGGGGCGCGCCGCCCAGTCGAACGTGCCGGCGTCGACGATCACGCCGCCGAGGGCGGAGCCGTGCCCGGCGAGGAACTTGCTGGTCGAGTGCACGACCACGTCGGCCCCGTGCTCGATCGGGCGGAGGAGGTACGGGGTCGCGAGCGTGTTGTCGACCACGAACGGGAGCCCGTGCCGGTGCGCGATCGCGGCCAGCGCCGGGAGGTCCAGTAGATCGTTCTTCGGGTTCGGGATCGGCTCGCCGAAGAGGACCCGGGTGTCGGGCCCGATCCGCCGCTCCCACTCGCCGAGGTCCGACGCGTCGTCGACGAAGTCCACGCCGATCCCGAGCCGCCCGAAGTTCTGCACCAGCAGCCCGCGGTTGCCCTCGTAGAGGCGGCGCGAGGAGAGCACCCGGTCGCCGGCCTGCAGGATCCCCAGGAGAGCGGAGGCGGTGGCCGCCTGGCCGCTCGCCACCAGGATCGCCTCGGCGCCGCCCTCGAGATCGGCGAGCCGACGCTCGACCTCCTCGGTGGTCGGGTTCCCGTTGCGGGTGTAGAGGTAGCCCTCGTCCTCGCCGGCGAACCGCTCGCGAGCGTGCTCGAAGCTGTCGAACACGAAGCCGGCGCTGAGGTGCACGGGGGTGACGCGCGCCCCGTGGGCGCCGTCGGGCGCGGCACCGGCGTGCACCTGGCGCGTGGAGAAGCCGGCCGCCGCGGAGGCACGGTCTTCGGGCGCCGGGGTCGAGGTCGCTGTGGTCGCCGCAGCAGTGGTCGCGGTGTTCGCCGGTGCAGTGATCGTCACGGTGTGCTCCTGTCCAGACGCCCGGAAGGCGGATGCCGGGAGCCTGTCAGGCCGGGGGGAGTGCGCGCCGGATCGTGACGGAGTGTGACTGCGAGGGGTGCTGTCGCGGGTCGTGGACGTCGACCGCTCGGCGTCCACGGGTCGTGCCTCAGCTGTGCGTCGTGTTCGCCCGGATCTCCTCGACGGACAGCTCCGGCGCACCGCCCGCCGCAGCCGCCGGGTCCATCCAGACGAAGTCCCAGTGGTGGCCGTCGAGGTCGTCGAAGCTCTTCGAGTACATGAAACCGTGGTCCTGCTCGCCGGCCGGGGTCGCGCCCGCGGCGAGGGCCCTGCCGTGGAGGGTGTCGACCTCCTCCCTGCTGTCGGCGCTGAGGGCGAGCTGCACCTCGGTCGAGGTGGTGGCGTCGATGATCGGCTTGCTGGTGAACTCGGCGAAGAACTCCCGCGTGAGCAGCATCGCGGTGATCGTGTCGCTGATCACCACGCTGACGGCGTTCTCGTCGCTGAAGCCCTCGTCGATCGAGTAGCCGAGCGACTCGTAGAAGGCCCTCGCCCGGGCGAGATCGGCGACGGCCAGGTTGACGAAGAGCATGGTGGGCATCGGTGCACCGTTCCTGTCGGGTCGCCGGTGGCGCGCCGCCGCCGGTCGTGACTGCATGATGATGACCGGCCGGCGGCGGTGTCAAGGAAGCGCCGTCGAGAAGGCGGCGGATGCCCGGTGCGGGGCGCCCGGGTGAGACTGCGGCGCGCGAGCGGGGAGCGGCTCATCGTCGTGAAGCCCTTTGGGAAGGGTCGTCACGGCTCCGCGTCCGCGTCAGTTCTGGTGGAAGCCGCGCCTGTACGGAGAAGGCTGTTGTTCCCTCGGCCGCTCGAACCTATGGTCGGCGATCGTGACCGCGGCGGCGGGGCTCCTCCTCCGTGACGGACCGCTCGGAAGGGTTGACCATGCGACGAAGCAGAACGTTCCACCTCTCGATCACCGCTGTGATCGCCTGCCTGACCGTCGGGACGGTCGCACCGGCCCCAGTCGCTCCTGCCGCCTCGACGAGTGTCCCGGTCGTCGTGAGCCGCGTCGACGGCATGTCCACGGGATTCCTCAGCGGTGTCGACGTCTCCTCCGTCCTCTCCCTCGAGGAGAGCGGGGTCGTCTTCCGCGAGAGGAGCGGCTCTCCGGCGGATCTCTTCGCCGTCCTCGCTGATGCGGGCGTCACGGCGGTCCGGGTCAGGGTGTGGAACGATCCGTTCGATGACCGCGGCCGAGGCTACGGCGGCGGGAACGTCGACGTCGGGCGAGCCGTCGAGGTCGGCAGACGCGCCACGGCTGCTGGACTGGGAGTGCTGGTCGACTTCCACTACTCCGACTTCTGGGCGGACCCCGGTCGTCAGCTGGCTCCGAAGTCGTGGGCCGGCTCGACGCCGGAGGCGACGGCAGCAGCCGTGCGAGGCTTCACGGTCAGCGCGCTGCGGAGGTTCGAGGACGCCGGCGTCGACGTGCGCGTCGTTCAGGTCGGAAACGAGACGAACACCGGGATGGCCGGCTACTCCCGCGACGCCACATCGATGGACGCCTCCCTCGCAGCGCTCTTCGCAGCGGGTGCTTCCGCCGTGCGGGAAGTGCTGCCGCATGCTCTTGTCGCTCTGCACTTCACGAACCCGGAATCCGTCGGGCGGTACTCGGCGATCGCCGCGGGGCTCCACCGCTTCGGAGTCGACTACGACGTCTTCGCGAGCTCCTACTATCCGTACTGGCACGGCTCGACCGCGAACCTCACCGAGGTGCTGGCCCAGGTCTCACGGACCTACGGCAAGAAGGTGATGGTCGCCGAGACCTCGTGGCCGTACACCCTGACGGACGGCGACGGGCATCCGAACGTCATCGCCACTGCTCCCTCTTCGAGCCGGTACCCGATCAGTGTGCAGGGCCAGGCGACGGCTCTCCGGGATGTCGTCGCAGCAGTGCGCGATGTCGGATCGACGGGCATCGGCGTCTTCTACTGGGAGCCGGCCTGGCTGCCCGTCGGTCCTCCATCGGCTCTCGCCGCGAACCGGTCGCTCTGGGAGCTCTTCGGCGCGGGATGGGCGACGAGCCGCGCCGCGGGCTACGACCCGGTCCACGTCGGCGGGAGTCACGGCGGATCGGCCTGGGACAACCAGGCCCTGTTCGCTGCGGACGGCCGTCCCCTTGAATCCCTGCGCACCTTCGAGTACCTTCGCGGCACCCGCGGTTCCCGCGAGGTCTCGACCTCGGAGTGAAGCAGGTGGTCGATCCTCAGTGGTCCCGCCGCACGACCCGGACGCCCTTCCCCGGAACGACCACGGTCCCGTCCACGGTGCTGCCGGTGATGAGCTCGAGCGTGCCGGGGCTCGCGAGCGCCGCGTCCGTCTCGGCATGGTTGATGAGGAAGGTGAAGTCCGCGACGTCACCGTGGCGGACGACGACTTCGAGCCCTTCCACTGTCTCGGCGGGTGGAGTGATGCCGGCGTCCGTGAGCAGGGTGTCGACGAAGTCCGCGAGGTCGTCGCCCCGGAGCCGCGTGGAGAGGTACCAGGCCGATCCGTCGCCGAGCACGTTGCGGGTGATCGCCGGTCCTCCGGCAGCTGGTCCGGTGGCGTACCGCGCTCTCTCGACCGCGCCCTCGAGGGCGATGTCGTCGGTCCAGCCGCTTCCTCGCGCTCCGGAGTCGAGCTCGACGACCTCGCCGTCGCGGAGCGGCAGGAACTCGGGGATCGAGAGGCCGAGGACCTCGCGAAGGGCGCCGGGGAAGCCGCCCTCGTGCACGGCGTCGTTCTCGTCGACGATCCCTGAGAAGTAGGAGGCGGCGAACGTGCCGCCGGCGCGGACGTACTCGGTCACGTTCGAGGACGACGTCCGGTCCATCAGGTAGAGCGAGGGGGCGAGGACGAGGCCGTAGCCGCTGAGATCGGAGTGGGGGTGGGCGAAGTCGACCGTGACACCGCGCTTCCAGAGCGCGGAGTAGAAGGCCTCGATCCGCTCGCGGTGATCGAGCTCGACCGAGGGCCGCCACTCCAGATCGTGCGCCCAGAAGGACTCGATGTCCCACAGGATCGCGACGCGAGTCCGGACGACGGAGCCGAGGACCGCTGAGAGGCGGTCGAGGTCGGCGCCGAACTCGACGACCTCCTTCCAGACCCGCGTCCGCGCCCCGGCGTGGGGGAGCATCGCGGAGTGGAACTTCTCGGCTCCGTACCGGGAGGCCCGGAACTGGAAGAAGAGGACCGCGTCGGCCCCGCGCGCGAGATGGCTCGCGGCGTTGCGTGCGAGCTCACCGGGGCGTTTCGCGATGTTGCGCGGCTGCCAGTTCACCGCCGACGTCGAGTGCTCCATGAGGATCCACGGACGCCCTCCGGCGAAAGATCGCGTGAGGTCGGCGTCCATCGCCAGCAGCACGTGGTTGTCGTGGCGCTCTGCGGCCAGGTAGTGGTCGTTCGAGACCAGGTCGACCTCGCTGCTCCATCTCCAGTAGTCGATCGAGGGGCAGTTGGTGGCCATGAAGTTCGTGGTGACCGGCTTGTCCGAGTAGCGCTTGATCGCGTCGCGCTCCGCCGTGAAGCAGGCGAGGAGCGCGTCCGAGGTGAAGCGGGCGAAATCGAGCCGCTGCGTCTGGTTCACGACGGTGGCCGCGACCCGTGGCGCGTCGATCTCGTCCCACTCCCCGTACACCTGGCCCCAGAAGAGCGTGCCCCACGCCGCGTTCAGAGCGCCGAGCGTCGCGTACTTCGCCTGCAGCCAGGCGCGGAAGGCCGCGACAGAGTAGTCGGAGTAGTCCTCGCTGACCGGAGCGCCGTACTCGTTGTGCACGTGCCAGAGGACCACCGCGGGATGCGCGGCGTAGCGCTGCGCGAGCTGCTCCGTGACGGCGACGGCCGCCGCCCGGTACTCGGGCGAGCTCGGGCTGACCATGCCGCGCGAGCCCCGGCCCAGGGTGACGCCCTCCCGGGTGACAGGGTGGGAGTCCGGGTACGCCTTCCAGAACCAGGCGGGCGGGACGGTCGTCGGGGTCGCGAGGTCGACATCGATCCCGGCGCCGTGCAGCAGATCGAGCAGCTCGTCGAGGAACCCGAAGTCGTACCGGCCCTCCTGCGGCTCGAGCAGTGCCCAGGAGAAGATCCCGACGCTGACGAGGTCGACGCCCGCCTCGCGCATCAGGGCGACGTCCTCCGCCCAGACCTCCCGCGGCCACTGCTCGGGGTTGTAGTCGCCTCCGTAACGCAGCCCCGGCCGCCCCGGGATCCACGGAGCCCGGGGGAGCGGACGCCCGTCGGCTCCGGGGAGCCGGTAGCGGAAGGCGGAGGGGGTGTCGCCGGTAGCGGTGGTCATGCGAGCTGTCTCCTTCGGCTGTGCGCGGTCCCAGTGTCGTGCCCTGGTGCGGGTGGCTGCGCCACTGTTGACAGGACCATACACGTATGGCTAACTGTAACCGCTCACAGGGCACGCCGCCGTCCTCCTCCCGAGCGGAGGCGCCGGGGATCGACGAACCAGCTTCTTCAAGGAGGACGAATGCACATCCCGTTCCGCAGGATCCGCTCCCTCGGCGCCGCCGCCGCTGTCACCGGAGCGCTCCTGCTCACCGGTTGCTCCACCGGCTTCGACGACGGAGCCTCGGGCCCTGTCGAGCTGACGTATTGGGCCTGGGCGCCGAACCTCGATCAGGTCGTCGACATCTGGAACGAGGACCACCCGGAGATCCAGGTCACCGTCAGCAAGCAGGACGGCGGCGACCCCGCCATCACCAAGCTGCTCACCGCCGTTAAGGCGGGCAGCGGAGCCCCCGATCTGGTTCAGGCCGAGTACCAGAAGATCCCCACCCTCGTCGCGGCGGATGCTCTGGCCGACATCTCCGACGAAGGCGCCGGCGATCTGGAGGGCAGCTTCTCCGACGGCACCTGGTCGGCCGTCACGCTCGGAGGTGACGCCGTCTACGCGATCCCCCAGGACTCGGGGCCGATGATGGCCTACTATCGCGCGGACATCCTCGAGAGCCTCGGCCTCGGCGTCCCGACGACGTGGGAGGAGTACGCCGCGGCCGCGGAGGCCGTCCACGCCTCCGACCCGGCCCGACACCTGGGCACCTTCTCCTCCAACGACGCGGGCTGGTTCGCCGGCCTCGCGCAGCAGGCCGGAGCCTCCTGGTGGTCGACGGACGACCGGAGCTGGGGCGTCGACATCGACGCCGGACCGACCGAGAAGGTCGCGGCCTACTGGGGAGAGCTCGTCGAATCCGGGGCGATCGGCAACACGCCGATGTACACGCCGGAGTGGAACGCAGGGTTGAACGACGGTTCGCAGGTCGGCTGGATCAGCGCCGTCTGGGCACCCGGCGTGCTCAGCGGCAACGCCCCCGACACGAAAGGCGCGTGGATCGCCGCAGCTCTGCCGCAGTGGGACGCCGCGAACCCCTCCAGCGGGAACTGGGGAGGAAGCACCACGGCAGTCACCAGTCAGACGAAGAAGACCGCGGCCGCTGCCGAGTTCGCGACCTGGCTGAACACGGATCCGGTGGCGGTCGCGGCACTCGCCGAGGTCGCGGGCGTCTACCCGGCGGCGACCGAGGCGGCGAGAGCAGCGCTCAGCAGCCCGCCCGACTTCTTCAGCACCCAGGGGGACTTCTCCGACATCGCCGCCGCCGCCTCCGAGTCGGTCGCTCCGTTCACCTACGGGCCGAACGTGAACGTCGCCTTCAGCGCGTACAACGACGAGTTCGCGAAGGCCGCCGCCGCGAGGACGCGGTCCGCCTTCGTCGACGCCGTGGCCGAGATGCAGCGGATCACCTCCGACGACCTCGTGAAGAGCGGCTTCTCCGTGGAGTGACCGGTGCGCGGCCCGCGTCCACCATCGGGCCGCGCGCCTCCCGGCGGCGAGGATCCGGCGCCGCTTCCCGACCGCTCTCGTTCCGAAGGACTCGGCATGGCTCCCCCACCCCTGACTCTCCCGACCGCGCCGCCGAGGAGAGGTCGACTCGGCACCGGCTTCCGCGCCCGAGTACTCGCTCCCTATGCGATGCTCGCACCGGCGATCGTGCTCTTCGCCGCCTTCATGGCCGCGCCGATCCTCTACACCGTCATGCTCAGCTTCCAGAAGAAGCAGGCCGTTGGGCTCGGCCTGGGTTCCGGCGGCCGGAAGCAGGTCTTCGCCGGCATCGAGAACTACCTCGGGTCGCTCAGCGATCCGGAGTTCGGGGCCAGCGTCGGACGGGTGCTCCTCTACGGGCTCGTCCTCATCCCGTGCATGCTCGGTCTCGCGCTCCTCTTCGCTCTCCTCCTCGACGCGAGGCGGGCCCGTGCGGTCTCGTTCTCGAGGGTCTCGATCTTCCTGCCTTACGCCGTACCGGCCGTCATCTCCTCGCTGCTCTGGGGATTCCTCTACCTGCCGGCCGTCTCGCCTTTCGCGTACGTGATTGAGCGGCTGGGCGGGGAAGCCCCCGACATCCTGTCCTCCGGCGCCGTCGTCTTCGGGATCGCGAACATCGCGCTCTGGGGCGGCGTCGGATTCAACATGATCGTCATCCACACCGCCCTCCAGGCCATTCCCTCCGACGTCTACGAGGCGGCACGGATCGACGGGGCGAGCGATCTGCAGATCGCGCTGCGCATCAAGATCCCGATCGTCACCCCCGCTCTGGTGATGACGGCGCTCTTCTCGATGGTCGCAACTCTGCAGGTGTTCGCCGAGCCGACGACGCTGCGACCGCTGACCAACAGCCTCTCGACCTCCTGGTCCCCGCTGATGCTCGTCTACCGGGACGCGTTCACCCGCGACGACATCCACTCCGCCGCCGCGACCTCCGTCGTGATCGCGCTCGCCAGTTTCGCCGTCTCCTTCCTCTTCCTCCGGGTCGTGCAGAAGCGAGCCTTCGGACAGGAGGACTGATCCGTGCCCGGCATCCTTCAGCGGCCCCCCGCCCGCACCGTCGGGCGGACACGGTCCAGGACCGCACGCCGCGACCCCGATCGCGGACGTCCGGGCTGGATCGCGACGACGATCCTGCTGATCGGCGCCGTCTACTGCCTCTTCCCCGTGCTGTGGGTGGTGACGGCGTCCACGAAGAGCGGCGGCGAGCTCTTCTCCACCTTCACGCTCGCGCCCGGCTCGCATCTGATCGACAACGTGGTCGCTCTCGCGCAGTACCGGGGAGGTCTGTTCTGGCGCTGGATGCTGAACACCGCGCTCTACGCGGGCGTCGGTGCAGTGGCCTCTACCTGGGTATCGGCACTGTCGGGATACGTGCTCGCGAAGTTCGACTTCCCAGGCAGGAAGGGCGTCTTCGCCGTCCTGCTGATGGGCGTCCTCGTCCCCGGCGTGATCCTCGCGATCCCTCAGTACTTCCTGCTGGCCGAGGTGGGGCTGACCAACTCGTTCTGGGGAGTGCTGCTGCCGCAGATCATCAGCCCCTACGGCATCTACCTCGCGCGGATCTACGCCGCGGCCGCCGTGCCGACGGAGGTCATCGAGGCCGCCCGGACCGACGGCGCCCGGGAGATAGGGATCTTCACCCGGATCGCCGTTCCGATGCTCCTGCCGGGGCTGGTGACGATCTTCCTCTTCCAGTTCGTCGCGATCTGGAACAACTTCATGCTGCCGTACATCATGCTCGGCGACGACTCGCTCTTCCCGCTCACGGTCGGCCTGAACGGGCTGCTCAACCAGGGCGCCTCCGCGCCGGCGCTCTACACGCTGGTCATCACCGGGGCACTCCTCTCGATCCTGCCGCTGATCGCGATGTTCCTCGTCCTGCAGCGGTTCTGGCGGGTCGACCTGGCGGCCGGGGCGGTGAAGTGACGCGGATGCCTTCGCGCGGAAGAGGCGGGACGCCCTCACGCCCCACGATTCAGGACGTCGCTGTCGAGGCCGGTGTCTCGCGCGGGACGGTCTCGCGCGTGCTGAACGGCGGAAGATGGGTCAGCCCCGAAGCGCACGCGCGAGTGGAGGCGGCGATCACGAGGACCGGCTACCGCGCCAATCCCCACGCCCGGAGCCTGTCCCGCAGCCGCACCGACACGGTGGCCTTCCTCCTCACGGAGGACGCGCGCTCGCTCTTCGAGGATCCGAACTTCGCCACTCTGCTCCGAGGCGCCTCAGCCGCACTCGCGGAGCACGACGTCGCCCTCGTCCTCATCCTCGCGGGGACGGAGCACGAGCAGAGGCGAGCCCTCGCCTACATCGACGCGGGCCACGTCGACGGGGTCCTGCTCATCTCCGCCCACGTCGGCGCACGGCTGCTCACGGACATCCAGAGATCCTCAGTGCCGGCCATCGCCTGCGGCGTGCCGGTCGGCTACGAGAAGCGCATGGGCTACGTCGCCGCCGACGACGAGGAGGGAGCGCGGGAGATGGTCGCTCATCTGCGGAGCCTCGGACGCTCGCGCATCGCCACGATCGCCGGACCGCCCGACACTACGGGAGGGATCGCGCGGCTCGCGGGCTACCGCGCGGAGGTGGGCGGTGCGGAGGCGGTGGAGTTCGGCGACTACGGACGGGCCGGTGGGGCCACTGCGATGGAGGCGCTTCTCGCCGCGCATCCCGACATCGACGCCGTCTTCGCCGCCAACGACCGCATGGCAGCAGGCGCTATCGACGCACTCGCCCGGCTCGGCAAGCGTGTGCCGGAGGACGTCGCCGTCGGCGGATTCGACGATTCGGCCGTCGCCCTCACGACGGACCCGCCGCTGACGACCATGCGGCAGCCCTTCGAGCGGATCAGCGCGGAGATGGTCCGCCTCCTCCTGCAGGCGATCGAGGGGGAGCGCCCGGCTGCCATCACCCTGCCTACGGACCTGGTGAGGCGCGGGTCGACCCAGCCCGGCGTGAGCCCCTGACGACGGCGGTGCCGGTCTGGGCCTCGCGATCACCCGGGCGATCCTCGCCCGGGCAGGCGGGACCGTCACCGTCTCGACGTCGTTCACCCGGCCCGCCGGGGGCCGGTCTTCACGGCGACCCTCTCGGTACCGGTCTGACGGCGACTGCCCGGCAGCGGTCATCATGGGAGGCGTGCGCCGGTGGTCGGGTCCGACACCGCAGCACGGGCAGGAGGGAGCGGGAGTGGTCCGGACCCTCGTCCTCACCGCCGTCGCGGCAGCCCTCCTCGCCGCCGCCTGGCACGCGATCGGACCCTCGCGCCCGGTCTTCGCCGCGGTCGCGCAGATGGTCCTCACCGGCTGGGCGGCACTGACCTTCGGTGCGCGCACCCGTCCGCTCGAGCAGTCCTGGTTCGACGTGGGCCGCCGCGAGCCGACGGTGCTGCGGGCGCTCGGGGTCGGCGTCTTCGGTCGGCTGCTCGACGTCGTCGGGTGGAACCGCCTCGTCACCCGCGAGCGCGGCTTCGACGGCACGCGCGCGGGGCTGGCCGCTCTCGATCAGCACACCCGCCGCTCCGAGGCGGTGCACGTCGCGTGCACGGCAGTCGGAGTCGCGCTCGCCCTCGCCGCGACAGTCACGGGTGCGACGGGCGGCGCGGCCTGGCTGCTCGGGTCGACGATCGCCGTTCAGCTCTACCCCGCGCTGCTGCAGCGGCTGGTGCGGGCGCGCATCCAGCGGGCGGGGCGGGCGGCGCGCGGTGCGCTTCACGTCGCGGACTCGGGAGACAGCGCCCCCGGCGGCGGACCGACCACGGCTCTGGAAGGGCAGTGATCACGGGGTCACCGACGCGCCGCGATCGTCACCGGGATCGGCCAGGGGATGGCGGCGCGCAAGGACATCGCGAGCCACGTCGGGCGGATCGCGCCGGTCGTCCTCCGCCGCCGTCAGCAGGAGAGCGAGGGCCGTGTCGGCGGGGACCCGCTGCGCTGCGCTGATGAAGCCGACGGCCTGCAGCACGGCGATCGTCCCCGGCGTGAGCGGGGCGCGGGACGCCGCCCAGCGACGGACCTCGGCGTCGTCCGTGTCCCCGGTCAGAGCGTCGGCCAGGGGGCGTGGAGGGAGGCCATGGGCGGGCCGGTCAGTGTCCGAAGCCGTGCTCGAGCTCGACGTCGAAGGTGATGTCGTCCTCGCTCGGCTGCACGGGGAACACTCCCGTGAGCGCCCTGGTGCGTTCGCGGATGCGGGCGACCTCGGCCGTGTTGTCCGGCTCGGGGAGATCGGAGGGAGTGGTCTCGGCGACCAGGGCGGCGCCGGCGTTGAGCAGGAACACCGCCTGCACGGTGCCGCCGTCGGCGCCGATGCCGGTGTACTCCACGCGGTCCGCCGTGCTGCTCGCGGCGAGGGCGACGCCGTACTCGACCAGAGCGTCCGCCGCGTCGTCTCCCACGAGGATCGTCTTGTTCGCGAAGAGGAGGTGCTTCATGCCCCCAGCGTGCGCAGCGCCGAGGCCGACGGGGGAGAGACTTGACAGCTCCTGGGGCGGTCGACAGACGCGACCGCGGCACCCGGTGACGCCCGGTCGTCCTCGGCGTCGCCGAGACGGCACCCGTGGCGTCGGCCGTCCTCTGAGCAGGTCCGCGTCACAGGAACGTGGATCGACGGACCCGTGCTGATGTCGGCCGCCGAGACACCCGGCCGAGAGCAGGGCGACGTGACAGGCGGTGTCAGCGGACCATTCGCCGACGCCCGCGCCGCTTCTCCCCTCTGAGGATCAGGGCCGCGAGGAACGCGGCGAGGAGTGCGCCGATGGTGTTCATGAACCAGTCGTTCGTGTCGCAGGAGCGGCCGATCGCCGGAACGCCCGCCTGGACCACCTCGATCAGGGCGGACAGGCCGGAGACGGCGGCGGCGACGAGCAGGGGCCGGCCGACCGCGACCGCGAGCAGCAGGGCCCCGGGGAGCAGGAGCGCGATGTTCGCGAGGGTGTCGATGCCGTCGAACGGCACCGAGAACTGCACGGTGCAGAAGACCCGCGGCGTCCCATCGGGCGGATACACGGTCAGCGCGATCCCCACGACGAAGGCGAGCGCGGCGAGGACGAGAAGAGACCTTTCCGCGCCGCGCCGGTGCAGCAGCCAGGCGATCGCCGTGACCACCGCGACCGCGATCCAGAAGGCGATCGGGACGAGCGCGGCGTGGTCGACGAGGAACGTGCTGATCACGGTGCTCCGCTCCGAGGTGTCGGGGTGGCGGGAGAGGAAGAGGTCTTCCGTTGACGGACGGCCCGCTCACTCCAGGTCGGCCTGTGCCGACGGCCGGCAGGCCTTCGGCGCGAGTCAGCTCCGGAGGGGAGAGCCTGCTGCGTCGAAGCGGTAGCCGCCGAAGGCGCCGCTGAGCAGCGGGCGCGCCGTCGCGATCGCGGCCTGGACCCGGGGGAGGGCGAGGGAGGCCCGATGCGCCTCGGCGCTCTCCCACAGCTCGACGACGAAGACGGTGTCGGGCTGCTCGTCGTCGACCCCGACCTCGTAGAGCAGGCAGCCGGCGTCGACGAGGTCGTCGTTGTGCTCGGTGAGGACGGCGACGAGCTCGTCGCGTCTGCCGGGGACGGCCCCGAGGGTGCCGACGTTCACGAAGGTCATGCCGCGAGGGTACCGCCGAGGACACCGGCGGCGGGTGGCCGTCCCGACGGTCGGAGTGCGGTCGGGACGTCACGCTGGACGGAGTCGCCGTGCTCCCGCCTGCGAACCGCAGACCGGTCGCGCTCGGCCCGACGCCACGCCCGCTCGGGAGGATCGCATCGCGAGAGAGGATCCCCGGTGGTCTCCGCGATCCCCGTCGGGTCCCACCGGCCAGGCGTGAGCGTGCTCGGACCGACGGAGTGCGCCCGATCAGCCCGCGGGCCTGCTGAACAGATTGACGATGTTCCCGTCCGGGTCGCGGACGAGGGCGGAGCGGTTGCCCCACGGCATGGTGCTCGGCGGGAGCACCACGTCCTCGCTCCGGGGTGCGAGCTCGGCGAAGGCGCGGTCGACGTCGGGCACCTCGAACTCGAGCAGGACGGAGCGGTTCGACGCGGGGACGACGGCGCCGTCCAGCATCGCGACCGTCGAGGTGTGGGCGATCGCGAGGGTCGCGCCCGTTCCGGTGAACTGCGCGAAGACCGGCGCCGAGCGCTCGGCCGGTCGGCCGACGACCTGCTCGTAGAAGGCGACGAGGGCGTCGAGGTCGTCGGTGACGAGGCGGAGGGAGGTGAACGACATGGGGCTCCTTCAGGGGCGGGGACGAGGTGGAGGCACCAGGCTCGCCTGTCGTCGCGACACCGTCCTGTCGGTGTTTCCGCAGATCGTCCTCGTCTCCGCGAGGTCCGCGGCGGCCGTCGACGTCCCGGAGAAGGTCAGTCGTCGACGACGGACCGCAGCCGTCCGTACTGGAGCGCGAGGTCCTCGGCTCGCAGGGTGCGCTGCGGAGGCCGCTCGTCGGTCACCTCGACCGACAGCATCCGGTCGCCGCGGAACGCCCGGACCCCCTCCCGCAGCCGGCACCACGCGATCAGGTACCAGTGCTCCTCCTTCCCTATCGAGCCCAGCGGTTCGACGTCGCGGACCGATTCCGCGCCGCTGCTGTCGCGGTAGCGGAGCCGGACGACACGATCCGCTCGGAGGGCCGTCGCGAACTCCGCCGGGACGGGCGCCTCCTCCTCGCTCTCGAGGAAGTGCACCCGGGAGGCGACCGCGCCGGCGCGGGCGGCCACGTCGTCGGGCAGGACCGCGAGCGTCTTCCGGGCGGCGGTCCGGGCCGCCTGCCGGAACGGACTGCGCCGCAGCGCGCTGAGGCCGATCAGCACGGCGACGGCCTCCTCCAGCGTGAACCCGGCCGGACCGAGGGTCGCCGACGCGTCGATGACGTAGCCGCCCGTGCGGCCGGGCTCCGCCCAGATCGGCAGACCCGCCTGCTGCAGCGCGGACAGGTCCCGCTCGATGGTCCGCACCGACACCTCGAACCGCTCGGCGAGACGGCGCGCGCTCCGCGGCCGGGGCGAGACCGCCCGCAGCTCCTCGACGAGCCCGTAGAGACGATCGGTGCGGTTCACCCGACCATCATCCGCCCGGGCCTTCCGGGTGGCGTCCGTCGCCGGACTCACTGCGGAGAGATCTCCGCGGCAGCGGCCGCCGCGGGGCGCCTGCGGGAGGAGCCGTCCTGACGGTGGGCCGCCCCTGGGAGTCGCCCGTCTACTCCGCGAGCGCGCGCAGGTGCACCGCCGCCCAGGAGCGGAACGGCGTCCACGTCTCGGAGATCTCGTCGATCGACCGGTCATCGCCGTAGCGCTTCGCGACTTCGTCGCTCAGCCTGCCCTCGTTGCGCGGCAGGACGTCGGGGAAGTTCGCGCCGCGGATCACGACGAGCTCGGCCGAGAACGGCCCCATCCCCAGGATGCTCTGCACCTGGACGAAGGCCTCGGCCGGCTGGAGCGAGCGCAGGTGGGAGCCGGAGAGCTGTCCGTCGAGGGCGGCCTCGGCGATCGCCTGCAGGTACTCCGCCTTGCGGTCGGGCAGGTCGAGGGACGCCGCACGCAGGACGGCCGGGGACGGGAAGGCTCCGTCATCACCGAGCTGCTGCGCGAGACGCGTCCTGACCGCCGCCGCCTGCCGGATCTGCAGCCGACGCGACAGGACCGTCCAGACCGCCGCCTCGTAGGGCGAGAAGAAGCCGCACGGCCGGAACCCGGGGAGCCGAGCCTGCGCGTCCGCGATGACCTCGTCGCGCGCCGCGACGTCGGGCCAGCTGCGCCCGTCGATGTCGATGGACAGCAGCCGACGGACCTGCTCGGTCGCGGCGTCCAGGTCGCCCGGGCCCTCGACCACGATGCGGGCGGACGGCCCGTCCTGGGTGACCACGACGTCCACTCGCTGCCAGTCGGCATCGCAGAGGAGGGCGGAGCGGATGCCCGCGGCCTGCGGCTGCGACGCGAGCCGGTTCGGGGCGAAGCCCTCCCAGAACCGCTGGGTGGTGGCCAACGACCAGGGCCCGAGGATCTCGTGAACGGTCTCGAGTCGAGTCACGGTCGGGCCTCGGGGCTCTGAGCGGTGGCAGGACCGTCGGTCCCGGAGGGGGTGGACGCGCCGTCGGGCGGTTCATCGGCGGGTGCCGCATCGGTCGACCGTTCTCCGAAGAGGAAGGCCTCGCCGTCGGAGTAATGGCTGTTCACGCTCAAGTGCTCGGCGAAGCGCTCGTCCCCGAACGCCGCTGTCAGGTCGTCGGCCGAGCGCCACTGCACGTACTCGATGATCCGATCGCTCCGGAGGTCGCGGAAGAAGCTCGTCGAGACGAAGCCCTCGAGCGTTCTGATGTGATCGCGCGTCTCGCTCTCGTTGTACTCGGCCATCCATGCCTGCTTGCCCGCGACGGGCGCCAGTCGGATGATCTCGTGGGCCGCCGTCGGGGCAGCGCGCACCGGATCGACGGGAGTCACGTCGTCCGGGCTCGCCGTCGCCGAGGTGGTGAACCGGTAGATCCCCTCGTCCACGACCCACGTCGATTCAGCGCGGCTCAGTTCCGCCGCGAAATCCTCGGCGTCGCGGCGGCTGCGCCAGAAGAGCAGCCCTAAGAGGAGCTCGGTGCCGGGGGAGGAGGGCGGGCCGAGCACGCGGCCCTGCGCCAGCCGGATCGCTCCGCCGTACCCCGTCCTCGGACGTGCGAGCGCTGCCGGCGAGGTGGCCGGATCGGACCGTTCCGACCCCGCGCCGCCCGGGTGCGCTTCTGCGCTGACCACGACGACGAAGGGGGACGCGTCACCGTCGACGGTGGTGCTTCGTGGGGACACTGACATGGGAGGACCTCCGGGCTTCGAGGACGCCGGAGGTTTTCAGCCCCGGATCGACACCGCCGGTGAGACGGGTCGACCACTCCGATGAGAATCGGTCAGGCGATGACGGTACACCACTTCCCTCCCGCCGTCCCGATCCCGGACGCCCGATTCGCATCCCTCGGGTGAGGCGGTCGGTCCCGCTCGGCGGTGACGGGGACAGCCGCCCGACCGGCGACCGCGGCTCAGTACTGCGCCTGCTCGTGCACCTCGACCGAGCCGTAGAGGGGGGCGCGTCGGGCGTACCGCACGGCGTCGTCCCGGGTCGGGCAGTCGAGCAGGTAGTAGCCGACGAGGGCTGACCGCTCCTCCGCTCGGGAAGGGGCCGGAGTGCCGCCTTCTCTTCGCGCCGCGGTCAGATCCGTCTCGACGGAGACGTCCCCGGAGGCGTCGGCGAAGCGTCCGGAGTCGACGAGGACGCCGTCCGCCTTCAGCGACGCGTCGTAGTCCGCCCAGGCCGCGTAGTCCTCGGGGGTATCGCCCCCGGCGTAGCTGCCGTCGGACCGCATCACGAGCATGACCTTCATCGCGCCTCCTGGTTCATCCGACCACCGTTCCCTCGGCGGCCGCCTCCGCGGTCGGATCGCCCCCGGGAACCGGCGCGCCGAGTCTCCGACCATTCTGGGTCGAGGCGACCGTGCGGGGAAGGGATCGCTACGGAGCGGGATCGTCTGCGTCGAGGGCCTGCTGGAGGAGCCGGAGCGCCTTCGGCCCGACTCCGTGGAGGGTTGCGAGACGGTCGAGGCCCACCCGCCTCACGTCGTCCACATCGTGCACGCCCGCGTCCTCGAGCGCACGGGTGGCCGGGGCGCCGACGGCGGGAAGCGGTCGCGGATCCATACGTCCGACACTACGAACCGGACGACCGTGCCGACAGCCGATCATTCGGCGACTTCTGGCGGCGGGTGATTCCGGCGGCTGCCGTCACGACAGCAGCGGCGGCGAAGGCGACCATCGTGCCCGGCCCGTCGAGCAGCGCTCCGAGCCCCACTGCGCCCACGGCCTGTCCGGCGATCAGCACTACGAAGAGCAGGGCCGTGCCGGTCGCCGCGCGGTCCGAGTCGAGAGCGGCGGTCCAGGCGATGAGCGACCCGGTGGCGGCGGTGTATCCCCATCCGAAGAGCAGGCAGGCCGCGAGGGCGGACGGAGTGTCGGCGGCGAGCGCCAGGCCCAGGGTTCCCGCGGCGGCGGTCGCGGTGGTGATGGTCCACGCGGTGCGAGGCGACAGGGTACTGGTCCAGCGGGCGGTGGCGATCGCGACGGCGGGGCGCGAGCCGCTGCGTCAAGCGAGACCTGTCGTCCGCCCGGCCCGTGCTCGTGGTGCCGGAAGGCCGTCGACCGTTCCGCCGATCGGAGGTCGGCACGACGCTCCGGAGGGACTCGAGGACGAGGGACGGACAAGACCACTGTCTCGATAGCCTCTGGATCGAGACGCCCGGTCTCACGCCCTCCTCCTGCCACCGAGGCAGGGCCCTGCAGCCCCGAGAGGACCGCTATGAGCTTCCCGCCTGTCGACTACGCCACGTACCAGGCCCTGCGTGACGAGGACATCAGCCATCCCGATGTCGAGGGAGGGGGCTGGAAGCTCGGGCACGCGACGTCCTGGGCGAGGTGGGGCGAGCGCGGTGACCTGGCCGGCCCCGTCACGGCGAGCAGTCCCGAGGAGTTCGTCGAGCTGCAGCCCATGACGACATCCGTCGTGCTGTTCGCGATCAACTGGGGCGGGAAGAACCCTCCCTCCGACCCGACGTTCTGGCAGACCTTCCATTCGCCCGGTCATCGGGGCGACGGCGCACTCCGGAACAGTGTGCGCGCCGCCTACGACGAGGTCCTCGACTCGAGTGCGCCTGTCGCCTACATGTCGGACGTCTTCAAACTGGTTCCGACCCGTGACGCGGGGGCTCTTCGGACGACTCTGCGCGACGAGCAGCAGGCGGGCAGGGACCACGTCGAACGCTGCGCCGAGCTGCTGACCTGGGAGCTGACCACCTGTCGCGAAGGAGCCGACGGCCGGACGCCGGTGGTGGTCGGCATGGGCGACGCCGCGTTCGAATGGCTGTCGGGCACAGGACCGGACACCCGGATCGCCGAAGCACTGGAGAAGGCTCTCGGACCCGACGCCCGGTCGTTCGTGAGGAGGATGCCCCACTACACGTTCGGATCGGCCACCAACCACGAGAGGACGACAGCGCTGACCCGCATCCTTCGGGAGGTTCTCGACGACCTCTGAATCCGCGGCTGATGCTCTCGCTGGTCGCGACTGCTGCCGGACTCCGGGGTCCCGACGCCCTCCTGCGGTCCGCTGCCGACGCCTCGTGGTCGTGGTCCCGGGTGGAGGGAGAGGGCGCCCGGGCGAGGTCGTCCGCTCAGGCCGCGGGAGTCGGACGCGGAGGCGCCGTACTGCCGCGTTCGACGATCTCAGGGCCGAGGAGGCGCACGACGTACGCCTCCTCGGTGTCGGTCGCGCCTTCGATCCGGCGGACGAGCTGACGCACCGCCATGCTCCCGAGCCGGTCGGGTGCGCTCTCCACGAAGGAGTAGGGGAGCGAGAAGGTGCGCGCGAACTCCTCCGAGAACCGGCCGAGCACGGAGACGTCCTCCGGGCTCCTCGTGCTCCGCGCTCCCAGAACGCTCGGAAGTGCCGCTGCGGCCGCCTCGTTGTTGACGAGCAGCCCCGTCGCCCGCGGGTGCGCGTCGAGCAGATCTCCGAGCGCTCGGCCGACGTCCGGCTGGGTGGAGGGCGCGAACGACGTGTGCAGTCGGATGCCGTGGGCGTCGGCGGCCTCGAGAGCGGCGTCCTGCAGGCGCCAGACGTAGGCGCCGCCGCGATCGACGACGTGCTGGGGCGGGGACACGAGCACGAGCTCCCGATGCCCGAGGGCGTGGAAGTGCTCGATCATCGCGCGACCGGTCTCCTCGAAGTCGAGGTCGAAGACGTCGACGCCGGAGCAGTCCCTCGGCAGGCCGACGAGGGCGCCGGGCTGCCGGGCGTTGCGCAGGATGTCCAGCCGCGGATCGTCCACGGCGACATTGAGCAGGACGATCCCGTCGACCATGCGGGAGTCGCTGATGCGTCGCAGTGCGCTCGTGCCGTCCGCGTCGGTGACCAGCAGGATGTCGTATCCGAGCTCGCGGGCCATGTTCGAGACGCCGAGGGTGTACTGCAGCATCGCGGGGGCGAACTCGTCCTCGAGGAACTGCGCCAGCAGGCCGATGACCCGGGTCTGCGAGGTCGCCAGCGATCGCGCGCCCGCGTTGGGCGTGAACTCCAGGCGACGAGCCGCAGCGAGCACTCGTCGGCGCACTTCGGCCGAGATCGGGCGGTTGCCCGAGAACGCGTAGGACGCGGTGCTGCGGGAGACGCCCGCTTCGCGGGCGACGTCTGCGATGGTGGCCACTGTCGTTCTCCTCGGAGGCTGTCGGACGGCGAGGACCGGTCGGACTGCTGCCGGCTCTCCGCTCAGGTGCAGGAGAGCACGCGGCGGTCGCACCTCATGCTCCTGCATCCAGGGGCCGCTGCCGGTCCGGGTGGGGGGCGCCCCAGCTGCGCCCAGCCTGCCGTGGCATGCCCCGCACACGCTCGAGGCGCCCCGTACGGATACGGGGCGCCTCGAGGTCCGGGTCAGTTCAGGGTGAACTGGACGGTGGTGGTGTTCCCGGCGACGTCGTGGACGACCATGGTGTTGGCACCCTTGACCGCGCCGAAGACGCCCGGCTTGATGAAGTTCACGTCGGACCACGCGTTGTCGGTGAGATCCTTCACGCGACCGTTGATGACCGCCCTGTCGATCCTGCCCGCGTCGTACAGCTTGAAGCTCACCTGGTCGTAGACGCCCTTCTCACCGGTGGTGAAGGAGGGCTCGGTCTTGACCGTGGCCGTCGGCGCCGTGCTGTCCAGCGTCACCGCGAAGGTCTTCGTGGGCGCGATGTTGCCCGCGAGATCCTCCGCGTTGTACTTGACGGTGTAGTTCCCGTCGGGCAGCTGCACCGTGGCCGAGTGCGATCCGGTCCTCGCTCCACCGGCGACCGGGGACTGCGTGCTCGTGACGAGCTTGCCGTCCTTGTAGATGTTGGCCACGATGCGCTTCAGTCCGCGGTCGTCCGTCGCGTCGACCTGGACGGCCAGTGCGGAGAAGGGGCCCGCCGTGGTGGGCGACACCAGCGTGACCGCCGGCTTGGTCGTGTCGGCGACGGCGACCGGCGTGAGCGTCCAGAACCGGTCGGCGGTCTGGGCGTCGGTCGCGGTGCTGGTGGTGGCTCCGTCGGTTCCGAGCACGATGGTCCCGTTCCGGTTGTTCCCCGAGGAGTCCTGGAGCGCGGCTCCGGACGCCTCGTCGAACGCGTACTGCGCGACGGTGCCCGCCGCCGCCCGGCCGCCGGCCAGAGCGGCCACGTCGGCCGCGGACAGCGCCCGGTCGTAGACGGCGAAGTCGTCGATCGCGCCGTCGTAGGCCGGGTCCCCGTACTGCGACTTGCCCAGGTAGTTCCGGTTGGTGTTCCCGAGAGCCGACGGCTTCACCGTCATGTTCGGGTTCGTGGCGACGACCGTGCCGTTGAGGTACATCGTGCCCTGCGTGCCCGAGACGGTGACGACCACGTTCGACCACTGGTTGAGCGGGAAGTTCTGACCGCCGTAGGTCAGTCGCTGCTCGCCCCCGGCGCCGGTGTTCGTGATGGCGAACCGCGGTCCGGCGCCCCCGGCGTTGAGGGTGAGGAACATGTTGACGTTCTGGCCCGTGCCGAAGTCGAAGACGCGGGAGTAGTTCGTCAGCGACGCAGGCTTGATCCAGGTCGAGACCGACCAGTCGCCGGTGAGTCCGCTGACGATTCCGCTGGGGAGCGACCCGTACGACGCCGTCTTGCAGAAGTCCAGTGCCGTGCCGAACCTGCCCGGCTGGCGGGCTCCGCTGACCTGGCAGTTGGAGGTCGGTGCGCCGTCGGACCACTGGATGACCGCAGCGCCCGCGTCCTTGCTCAGGTTGAGGACCCCGAGCGTCTTGCCCGTCGCGTAGTTCGCTAGGCGGACCTTCCCCTTCCCGTCGGGGATGAGCTGCCACAGCTGCTCGTCTCCGCCGTTCGCGTCGGCGATCACCGCGGCTGCTCCGTTGGACGTTGCGGCGCCGGCGATGGTCAGGGCGCGTCCGCTGGGCGTGTGGATGACGCGGTAGAGGCCCTGGCCCGCTGCCGTGATCCTCCACGCTTGTCCGGTCGAGGTCGCGGAGTCGGCCTGGACGACCGGCGTCCCGTTCGCGGTCGCGCCGCCCTGCGTGGCGAGCTGCAGACCGGAGTTCGCGTTGTCCACGGTGTAGTCGCCCGCCAGGCTGGTCGGGCTCTTCTCCGGGGTGACGATCACCTGGTAGCCGTAGGTCGGGTTCATCACGATGGGCACCGTGATCGATCCGTCGCTGGCGACCTCGTAGGTCGTGTTCGAGATGGTGACCGGGCCGTCGGTCTTCACCGTGCGGCCGTAGGAGGCGGTGAAGTCCACCTGGACGTCGACCTTCGAGCCGAGCGACAGCTCGTCGAGCCCGTTGACCTTGATGGACGTGGCTCCGGTGTTGCCGCCGGCGATGACGCGCACTTCGTCGCCCTCGTCGCTGACGGAGGCGGCGCCGTCGAGCGGGCTCTCGTTCGACGGCGGCGTGGTGGTCACCATCTGGCCGCTCATCTGGGCGTACCAGGTGTAGAGCCAGTACGCGCCGTTGGGGTCGCCGTTCCGTCCGGTGAGGAGGTCGCCCAGGGCGCCCGACTGGTTCCAGAACGGGAGCTCGGCGCGGGTGATCCCGTAGCGCTCGAGCTTCGCGATGTAGCCGACCAGCGGGCCGGACAGGCCGACCTCGGCGGGTGCCGCGTACTCGGTGATGTCGATGGGCGGCTCGGGGAGGTCGAGGTCGTCGAGGATGGCCCGGACCTTCTCGACGTCGCCCTTGATCTTCGAGGAGCGGATCAGCTCGTGCCACTCGAGGACGTCCGGGAGGGTGTCGGTCGCCTTCGCGTGCTCGTAGAACGCGCGCATGTTCGTGATGTTGTCGGAGTAGGCGGGGCCCTGGATCGGCATCTCGGGGTCGAGGGTGCGGATCAGACGGTAGGTCTCGGTCCAGAGATCGAAGAAGGAGCCGTTCGACGCCTGCCAGGTGATATCGGGCTCGTTCCAGATGGCATAGGCGACGATATTCGTCTTGCCGGACGCCTGGGTGTCCTGGACCATCTTCTCGACGGCCGGGAGCCAGGAGGCCTTGTCGTATCGATAGGGCCAGCCGGGCAGGTAGTCCACCAGGCGGACGACGACGCCCGCACCGGCCGACTTCGCGGTGTCGGCGACCGACAGGGCGTCACCGGTCGGCTGCTGGGTGCCCCCCTCGGGCTTCTGCACGAAGGTGTGCGGCTTGATGGGAAGGATCTTGTCGAGGGACGGGACGCCGGCGCTCGCCAGTCCGTACAGGGACCCGCTGGCCATGTGAGTGACGGGACGGAAGGGCTGGTCGGCCTCCACGACGAGCGTGGCTGCGGCTCCGGGTGCCGCTTCCGCGGGAGCGCCCACGGCGAGGACGCTCCCCGCTGCGACGACCGCCGCTGAGACGACTGCTGCGAGGACACGACGCCCGCGGATCCGACGGCGCTGTCGCCGGTCGGCATCCGTGGGAGGCGTCTCGCGTAGAGCGATGGATCTGTTCATCTGCTGTATCTCCATTGATCGAGCGATTGGTCGAACCTGTCCGCACAGTGCTGCATAGATCATCGAACCGGTTCGATGTGGATTAAAGCATTAACTGGCCGAGGCCTCAATACCTCTGAGCTGTTCGAGCCTTTCGCGCCTGATGCGACATGATGCGTTCGTATCTTTCCGACACCTCTGCACCAGAAGTTGCGAAAGCTTATGAGCAGGACCGCGAGTGACGCGGGAAAGAGCTGTCGACGGCGTCTTGTCCTGGGCGCGCGTCCCACGGGGGAGGACCGTGCGGGAGCGGATCCTGGCTGGGCCGCATCGTCGAAGGTTTCGGCCCGGTCCGTTCACCGGGGCGGGGTCGAAGGAGAAGCCCCTCCGCCGCGACGAGCGGCAGAGCAGCGACCCTCAAGCGGTTCGGACCTCTACCGTTGCACCCGTGCCCCTTCTTCTCGCCGGCCTGCTGTCGTGAGAGCGTTCGTCGCCTGGGTCGAGCACCGCCAGATCCCGCTCTACCTCGCCGCGATCGCCGCCGGCGCCGCTCTCGGACTGCTGCTGCCCGCCGCGCACCACCTCGAGGTCGCGATCGAACCGGTCCTCGCGCTGCTGCTGTTCGCCACGTTCCTCGGGGTCCCGTTCGCCGCGATCGCGCGGTCTCTGCGCGACGGCCGCTTCCTCGTCGCGGTCGGGGTGCTGAACTTCGTCGTCGTGCCGCTCGTCGCCTACGGGCTGTCCCGATTCGTCGCCGACACTCCGGTGCTGCTGTTCGGGGTCCTCCTGGTGCTCCTGACGCCGTGCATCGACTACGTGATCGTGTTCGCCGGGCTCGCCGGAGGGGCGTCCGACCGGCTGCTCGCCGCCGCACCGCTGCTGATGCTCGCGCAGATCCTCCTCCTCCCCGTGTATCTGCTGCTCTTCATCGGTCCTGCGGGGGTGGCGGTGGTCGACGCCGGTCCGTTCGCGCGGGCATTCCTGCTGCTGATCGTGGTGCCGCTGTCCGCGGCCGGGCTGGTGCAGGCCCTGGCGCGCCGACACGTGTCCGGCCGGATCGTCGAGTCCACGATGCTCGGGCTCATGGTGCCGCTCATGACGGCCACGCTCTTCACCGTCGTCGCCTCCCAGTCCGGCGCCGTAGCCGCCTCGGCCGGCCGGCTTCTCGTCCTCGTCCCGCTCTACGCGGGATTCCTCGTGGTCATGACCGCTCTGGGGCTGGGTGCTGGACGCGTCTTCCGACTCGACGTGCCCGCGACGCGCGCCCTCGTGTTCAGCGGCGCGACCCGCAACTCGCTCGTCGTGCTGCCCCTCGCACTCGCGCTCCCGGCACCGCTGTCGCTCGCGCCCGTCGTCGTCGTCACGCAGACCCTCGTGGAACTCGTCGGCATGGTCGTCCTCGTCCGACTGCTCCCTCGGCTCGCCCGAGACCGAGCAGTGCGGGCCGGCCCGGTCTGACGCGGACTCACCAGCGCCCGAGACGACTCGGGCCTGCAGAAGGGTCGCCCGGGGAGTCGCCCGGGAGGTGCTCGCTGGTCAGTCCTTCTCCGGTCTGCCCGCAGTCCCCGCGTCAGCGGGCTCATCGGCCGGGGCGACAGGAGCTGCGGACTCGACCGCGGTGGGCTGGACCTCGGCTGATCTCGCATTCCTGGCGGCGAGGCGCTTCTTCTGGGACTTGCCGGTGCTGAACGGGCTCACCCACAGCCAGGAGAAGCGCCGCAGCGACTGGAAGATGAACAGCGACGCCCAGAGGGAGAACACCGTCAGGGCGACCGGGAAGACCGTCGCCGGAAGGGGCGGGACATTCGTCTCGCCGAGCAGGGGGACGAATGCGACGACGACCGCGATCACGAAGAGGTGCAGGAGATAGATCTGGAAGCTCTGCTGCCCCATGGTGACGAAGATCTTCAGTGCGCGGACCTTGACGAGGTACTGGGAGCCGGCGATGCCCGCGATGATCGCGACCGAACTGGCGATCAGGATGACGCCCGGAATGCGGTTGGCGTCGAAGGCGACGATCACCGCGATGATGCCGAGGTAGGCCACCGCGAGCGCGAGCGCCTGCCAGAGCTTCACGCGAGCGGCGAAGCGGTAGAACGTGCGGGGGATGAACATCGCCACGAGGAAGAAGATGAAGTTCTGGAGCACCCGGTCCCAGCCGATGTTGTCGGTGTCCAGCAGGCCGGTGGTCGTCGCCGCGACGGCCAGCAGCCCGGCCACCGAGAGCTGGATCCATCGGGGCACCTTGCGGATCAGCCAGGCGAGGATGCTGAAGATCGCGAGAGCCCAGATGAACCAGTAGCTGCTCGACGGCAGGATGGGGAGCACCAGCACGTTGAGCGGGTCCGTCGGCGAGGTCGCCTCCGACCGTGAGAACGGGACGATGAGGTAGAAGACGACCCGGATGAACGACCACAGCAGGTAGAGGTACACCAGCGCGAGGACTCTGCGGCGCCACAGTTCGGCGAACGTCCACGTCAGCATCCGGGCGGCCGTGAGGCCCGCGATGAAGAAGAACACGGGCATGGGGAAGTAGAGGAGCACGGTCCGGAGCTTCGGGACGTACCCCGCGAGGTCGAAGAATCCGAGGAACAACGACGAGTGGTAGAGCACGACGAGGCTGATCGCGACGCCCTTGGCGAAGTCGATCCACTCCCGCGACTCGGGGCGCTTCACCACGGCGCCGGTCGCACTCGACCCGGTCATCCGCCGCTCCTCGCGTGGGCGCACACGGCGCGATCACTGTTCACCGATTGCTGCGGATCCATTGAGCCCCCAAGATGTCGAATTCGAACCGGATGCGAATGAGCCCCCGGTTCATTCCCCGTACGGGTCCTGAGAGTACGGGAAAGTTTCCGATCACGGACGAGCCGATGGAGTATCGAGGCGGCAAGGGAAGTCCGGACGCCTCGCCGCCGCCTGTCCGCGGAGATCGCCCGTCCGATCCCGGAGTCGCTCGGTGGATCGGGACGGGCGGCGGAGGATCGCAGACGAATGGACCGTCGAGAGACCCGCAGACGGCGCTTTCGTCCAGCCCCGGGGGTCGCGGACCCGAAGAACGAGACGAAACCGGCGTGCGGCCAGGACACCTCGACCTCTCCGGCATACTCCATGACGTGAACGACGCCACCACCGCCCCCAGTCTCGACGGCCGCGAGTTCGTGATGACCTCCTCGACCAACAGCGCGGTCGACCCGGAGTCGCCGTCGCGGTTCCACTACTCCGAGCGCGACGGAGTGGTCTGGGGCGACTACGTCGGCGACACCGTGACCTTCGGCCGGTTCGTGGGCACGCGCACGGGTGACGCCCTGCAGGTCTCGTTCGTGCACCAGCTGATCGACGGCGGGACCGTGGTCAGCGGCACCGGCGGCAGCCGCGTCGAGCTCGACGGGGAGGGCCTGCTACGGCTCGTCGAGGAGTTCGAGATCGACGGCGACGACCACGTCAGCATCTGCGTCGAGGTCTGACGCTCAGCGCGCCGCGTCGCGGCCGTTCCCGGCGGTGGTGAACCGCGTCATGCCGAGCCGGTTCGTCGATCCGGAGCGGTCGGGGATGTCGGAGGGCAGCAGGTAGGCCTTGCGCACCACCTCGTCGAGCACGACGACCGAGACCACCGACTTCACCTCGGGCCGGGCCGCGACCACGCCGGTGACGAAGTCGTGCACGCCGCCGATGTCGAGCGAGCGGACCAGGAGCATCGCGTCGTGCTCGCCGGTCGTGATGCAGCAGTACTCCACGTCGGGCATCTGGAGGATGCCCTCGCGGAACCGGTGCCACGACTGCGGATGCACCGTCACGAACACCAGGGCGCAGACGTCGAGCCCCACCTTCCCCGGATCGACCAGGGCCGAGAATCCGGTGATGACGCCGGATGCGGTCAGCTGCTCGACCCGGTTGTAGACGCTCGCCCGCGAGACGTTCACCCGCTCGGCCAGGGCGGACATCGAGATGCGCCCGTTCTCGCGCAGGACGGCGAGGATGCGCAGATTGAGGTCGTCGAGCCCGCCCGCGCTTTGTCCAGCGACCGCACCGGCGGCCGGATCGGTGATCGACATAATCCACTCCTTCGTCGCTGCGGGCGGCAGTTCGTCCACGATAGCGGCCCTCTGGAAACGGAGTGCGTCGCGATGTGCCATCGTTTCGCAACACGTCCAGCCGAACCCTCGCCAGGAGGCCTCCATGGTTGTCCGCTCCACCCGCACCCCGCGCTCCGCCCCGACGCGAGTGGTGATCGCCGCTGCGGCGGTCTCCCTCGCCCTTCTGGTGGCGGGCTGCTCCTCGGGCCGCGTCGACACCGCCGACGGCAGCAGCGCGACGCTCACCATCAACAAGGCGTTCGACCTCAAGACCGCCGACCCGGGCCGCATGTACGAGCCGACCGGCCAGATGGTCGACAAGGCGCTCTACGAGACCCTCCTCACCTTCGAGGGCGGCGACGTCTCGCAGGTCGTCGACGGCCTCGCGAGCCTCGAGCAGGCCGACGACGCGAAGACCTTCACCCTCACCCTGAACGGCGAGCACACCTTCTCGGACGGCACCGCGATGACCGCCGACGACGTGGTGTTCTCGCTGCAGCGCGTGATCGGCCTCAAGGGCAACCCCTCGTTCCTCCTCGACGGCGTCACCGTCACGAAGAAGGACGACACGACGGTGGTGCTGACCACCGAGAACCCCACGCCCGCCCTGCCGGCGATCCTGGCGAACCCGGCGCTCGGCATCCTGAACTCGAAGGTCGTGAAGGAGAACGGCGGCACCACCGACGAGACCGACACCGCCGAGACGTTCCTCAACACCACCTCCGCCGGCTCCGGCCCGTACGTGCTCGACACGCTCGACCTCGCCTCGCAGGTCGTGCTGACCGCGAACGAGAACTACGACGGCGACGCCCCGGGCTACGGCCGCGTGGTCATCCAGAACGTCGAGGGTGCGACCCAGAAGATCAACGTCGAGGGCGGCAGCGCCGATGTGGCGCTGGACCTCTCGGGCACTCAGGCGGAGGCGCTCGGCGACTCGGTCGCGGTGACCAGCGACCCGTCGGCGAACGTGATCTTCCTGCTGCTCAACCAGAACCCGAGCGTCTCGGCGATCACGTCGAACCCCGACTTCGTGAAGGCCGTGAAGGAGGCCGTCGACTACGACGACCTCGTCTCGATCGCCGGCAACGGCACCGCCCAGGCGTCCGGCGTCATCCCGAGCATGCTGCTCGGCGCCCTGCCCGAGAGCGGCGCGCTCACCCAGGACCTCGACGCCGCGAAGGCGGACCTCGCGAAGAGCGGCTACGCCGGCGAGTCCGTGACGCTCAACTTCCCGAGCGACATCAGCCTGAACGGCATCGACTTCCCGACCATCGCGCAGCGCATCCAGTCGCAGCTGAAGGACGCCGGCATCACCGTCGAGCTCGCACCGGCCCCCGTCGCCACCGAGCTCGACGCCTACCGCAACGGCACCGAGACCATGGGCCTCTGGTACTGGGGCCCGGACTACCCGGACCCGAGCGACTACCTCGTCTTCACCCCGGGCGACGTCGTGGGCCTCCGCTCCGGCTGGACCGACGGTGCGGCCCCCGCGATCTCGGCGCTGGCCGACGCCGCGGCCACCGGCGGCAGCGACGACGAGCGCCAGTCGCGCTTCGAGGAGCTGCAGACCGCGCTGAACGCCGACGGCCCCTTCATCCCGCTGCTCCAGCCCGGCAACAACATCGCCGCGGCGAAGGACGTCTCGGGTGTCGTCTACAACGCGGTGTGGACCATCGACATCGCGGCCCTCGCCGCGCAGTAGCCCGTGTCCACCACCACGACGGCCGTCCGGACCCCGCGTCAGCGCGGGGGCCGGGCGGCCCACCCGTTCCTCCGCTACGCGCTCCGCCGCGTGCTCACCTCGCTGCTGCTGGTGGTGGGCGTGACCCTCGTCACCTTCATCCTGACCAACCTCGTGCCGGGCGACCCCGTGGCGGCCGCCCTCGGCCAGCGCGCTGCGGAGGATCCGGAGATCGTCGCGCAGTTCCGCGCCCAGTACGGTCTCGACCAGCCGCTCGTCGTGCAGTACTTCACCTATCTCGGCAACCTGCTGCACGGCGACCTCGGCGTCTCCACCACCACGCACAACCCGGTGGTCGCCGACCTGGCGAAGGCGCTGCCGGCCACCCTCGAGATCGCCTTCGGCGCCATCGTGCTCAGCGTGATCATCGGCGTGCTGTTCGGCACCGTCGCCGCCTACCGGCGCGGCAGGGCCTCCGACCACGTTCTGCGCGTCGTGTCGCTGGCCGGCCTCAGCGTGCCGACCTTCTGGCTCGCGCTGGTCCTCTACTACGTCCTCTACTTCCAGCTCCGGATCGCGCCGGGATCCGGCCGGCTGAGCAGCGACTTCACCACGCCGCCGACGGTGACGGGCCTCTACACGGTCGACGCCCTGCTCGCCGGCCAGCTCGACACCTTCCTCGACGCGGCGTCGCACCTCTTCCTCCCCGTCCTCGTCCTGACGCTCTACACGGTGGGCCTGCTGACCCGGTTCGTGCGCACCGCGGTGCTCGAGATCCTCGACCAGGACTACGTGCGGGCCGCCCGCGCGAAGGGGCTGCCGAACCGCGCGGTCACCTTCTCCTACGTGCTGCGCGGGGCGAGCATCCCGATCCTCACCGTCGTGGGCCTCGCCTTCGGCAGCCTGCTCAGCGGCACCGTGCTCGTCGAGGCGGTCTTCGGCTGGCCCGGGATCGGCTCCTACGCCTACCAGGCCGCGTCGCACCTCGACCTGCGCGGCATCATGGGCGTCGGCCTGCTCATCGGCGTGATGTACCTGCTCGTGAACCTGATCGTCGACCTGCTGTACGGCGTGCTCGACCCGAGAGTGAGGCTGGCCTCGTGACGGATCCGCGAACCACCCGGTCCGACCCGCGCGACGGCGCTCCGGCCGGTCCGCGCGACGGCGTCGGTGCCGGAGTGCTCGACCCGGTCGCCGCCCCCGGCCTCCGCCTGCGCCGCCCCCGCCTGCGCCTGGGTCGCTGGTCGGCGCCGCTCGGACTCCTCGGCGCCGCCGTCGGCGTGCTCTGGATCCTCATCGCCGTGCTCGCCCCCGTCATCGCCCCGCACGATCCGCTCGCGCAGGACCTGCCCCTCCTCCAGGCTCCCGGCGAGGGCACGCTGATGGGGACCGACGCGCTCGGCCGGGACGTGTTCTCGCGGGTGATCTGGGGTGCCCGGGTCACGATCCCGCTCGCCCTGCTGCTCGTCGTGATGTCGGTGCTGATCGGCGCGATCGTCGGATCCGTCGCCGGATTCCTCGGCCGTGCGGTCGACGAGGTCGCGATGCGCATCACCGATCTCGTGATGGCGTTCCCCACGGTCATCCTGGCGATGGTGATCGCGGCCGCGCTCGGAGCGTCGCTCCTGAACGCGGTGCTCGCGGCGCTGATCGTGTCGTGGCCGTCCTACGCCCGGCTGACCCGCGGTCTCGTCCTCGGCCTCCGCTCGTCGAACTACGTCGTGTCCGGCCAGCTGCTCGGCTTCTCGCCGCTGCGCTCCCTCGTCCGCGACATCGCGCCCAACATCGTCGGCCCGGTGCTCGTCCTGGCGAGCCTCGACATCGGCACGGCCATCCTCCTGCTGTCGGGCCTGTCGTTCCTCGGGCTCGGCGCGAAGCCGCCGACCGCCGAGTGGGGCTCGATGGTGTCGGACGCCATCCAGAACTTCGATGCGTGGTGGATCGGGGTCTTCCCGGGCCTGGCCATCCTCACCGTCGTCATCGCGTTCAACTTCGTCGGCGACGCCCTGCGCGACGCCCTGGACCCGCGGTCGCAGACGATCCGCGGAGGAGGCGCCACGCTGTGAGCGACGCACTGACCATCAGCGGGCTGCGCATCCGCACCCGCAGCCACGCCGTCGTGGACGGCATCGATCTGGCGCTGCGCCGCGGCGGCATCCACGGTCTCGCCGGCGAGTCGGGCTCGGGCAAGACCATGACCGCCCTGGCGGTGCTCGGACTGCTGCCCGGATCGATGACGGCCAGCGGGAGCATCCGCCTCGCCGACGACACCGGCGACGGCACGACGGAGCTCGTCGGCGCGTCCCGGCAGGTGCTCGGCACGGTGCGCGGACGCCGGGTCGCCATGGTCTTCCAGGACCCGTCGACGAGCCTGCACCCGCAGCTCACCGTGGGCCGCCAGCTCACCGACCACCTGCGCCACCACCTCGGTCTCAGCAAGGAGGCCGCGCGGTCCAGGGCCGAGGCCCTGCTCGAGCGGGTGCGGGTGCCGGACGCCCGGGCCTCCCTCGGGCGCTACCCCCACCAGTTCTCCGGTGGTCAGCGGCAGCGCATCGCGATCGCGGTGGCGCTCGCGTGCGAGCCCTCCGTGCTGCTGGCCGACGAGCCGACGACCGCGCTCGACGTGACCGTGCAGGCCGGAGTGCTGCAGCTGCTGCGGGAGCTGGTCGACGACGGCGGCTTGAGCATCCTGCTCGTCACCCACGATCTCGGCGTGATGAGCGCCGTGGCCGACGAGGTGACGGTGATGCGCCAGGGGCTCGTCGTGGAGTCGGCTCCGCGCGAGCGGCTGTTCACCGCACCCGAGGACGAGTACACGCGGGCGCTGCTCGCGGCTCTGCCCGGCTCGAGCTTCGAGGAGAGCCCGGAGGAGCTGGTCGCCGAGCTCGTCGAGGGGCACGAGAGGGCCGCCGCCGCGGACGATCCGGGCGCGGCCACGGCAGGCGACGTCGAGAGGGGTGCGCGATGAGCGCGGGAGTGGTTCTCGAGGCCGATGGCATCGTGGTCGAGTACGGGCGGCGACCGCCGTTGCGTGCCGTCGACGGGGTCGGCTTCCGGGTGGCGGCCGGCGAGGTCGTGGCGCTGGTCGGCGAGAGCGGCTGCGGAAAGTCGAGCCTCGCGCGCGCGGTGGTCGGCATCGAAAAGCGCCGCGGCGGCGATGTTCGCCTGAACGGCGTCGACGTGCCCGCGCTCGGACTCCGTCGGCGCAGTCCGGCGATGACCGGCGTGCAGATGGTCTTCCAGGACCCGAACTCCTCGCTCAACCCCCGTCGCCGCATCGGCGAGCAGATCGGCGACGGCGTCCGGGCGGCGCTCGCCCGGGGCGCCGAGGGCTCGGATCCGGCCGACTGGCTGCGCCGCGTCGGGCTCGACCCGGCGATGGCGAGCCGGTTCCCGCACGAGTTCTCCGGCGGCCAGAAGCAGCGCATCGCCATCGCGCGGGCCCTCGCGGCGCGGCCGCGGATGCTCGTGGCCGACGAGCCGATCTCGGCCCTCGACGCCTCGACCCAGACGAGCGTCGCCGCGCTGATGCGCTCGCTCAGCGTCGAGGCCGGCGCGGGCATGCTGTTCATCTCGCACGACCTCTCGGTGGTCCGGCGCATCGCCGACCGGGTGCTCGTGATGTACCGCGGCCGGGTCGTGGAGTCGGGGGACACCGAGACGGTGTGGCAGAGCCCGCTGCACCCGTACACGCGGGCGCTGCTCGCGGCGATCCCGCTGCCGGACGGGCTGGGGCGGCTGCCGCTGGCCCCGCTCGACGCCGACCGGGCGGCCTGGCTCGAGGAGCTGCCCGACGCGCTGGAGCGGACGGGCGCGTGAGCGCGGTGGAGGAGGCCCGGGCAGGGGAGTCCGCACTCTGGAGCATGCCGAGGGCCGTGAACCGCAGCCCGCTCCCCGGGGACGGCGCGTTCATGACCGCCGGCTGGGCCGATCCGGAGCCGGTGATCGACCCCGACGACCCGGTGCTCGCCTACACCGCGGAGCGCCGGTCGCGACTGGCGCAGGCGCTGCCCGCCGAGCTGCTGATCATCCCCGCCGGCCTGCCGCGGGTGCGCTCGAACGACAGCGACCACCGCTTCCGCCCGGGCACCGACCACGTGTGGCTGACGGGCAACGGAGTCGCCGAGAGCGTGCTCGTCGTCGACACGACGGGAGGGGAGGCCGGCTCGATCCTGTACCTGCGGGCTCCCTCCGGCCGCGACGGCGACGAGTTCTGGCAGAACGACGCCCTCGGCGACCTCTGGGTCGGGCCGCGGCCGTCGCTCGCCGAGACGCAGGCGGCGCTGGGCGTCGAGACCCGGCCGCTGGCCGACTTCACCCGCGACGTGGAGCGGGCTGCGCGGCGGGCCCGGCGCATCCGCGTGCTGCCCACCCTCGACGAGAGCGTCGACGAGCTGGTGCGGAGCATCTGCGGGCCGGAGCTCGGACCGCACCTCGTGCTCAAGTCGACGCTTGACGAGCTGCGCCTGATCAAGAACGACTGGGAGATCGGACGGCTGCAGCTCGCCGTCGACGGCACGGCGCGGGGATTCGACGACTGCCTCGAGGCGTGGCAGGTCGCCCGCGCGATGCCTCGCGGCGAGCGCTACCTCGAGGGCACCTTCGCCCGCCGCGCCCTGGTCGAGGGACAGGGACCGGCCTACGGATCGGTCGTCGCCTCGGGAGCGCACGCCACGACCCTGCACTACACGCGGAACACCGGGCCCCTCGCCGACGGCGATCTCGTCCTGATGGACATGGGAGTGGAGCTGCCCTCGCTCTACGCCGCCGACATCACCCGCACCTTCCCGGTCAGCGGAGAGTTCACCCCGCTGCAGCGGGACGTGTACTCGATCGTGCTGCGCGCGCAGCAGGCCGGCATCGACTCCCTGCGCGCGGGAGTGCGCTTCCAGGACTACCAGGACGCGTGCGGGCGAGCCCTCACCGAGGGGCTGATCGACCTCGGCCTGATCCGCTGCTCCGTCGACGAGGCCATGGCCCCGTCGGCGTCGTACCACCGCCGGTGGAGCATCTCCCGCGCCGGGCACATGCTCGGGATGGACGTGCACGACTGCGACCACGCTCCGCACGAGACGTACCTCGGCGGAGTGCTCGCGGCCGGCCACACGCTCACCGTGGAACCGGGCCTCTACTTCCAACCCGGCGACTTGACGGTCCCCGCCGAGCTGCGGGGCTTGGGCATCCGGATCGAGGACGACCTCGTCGTGACGGAGACGTCGTCGATCCTGCTCTCGGCGGCGATGCCGCGCACGCCCGACGCGGTGGAGGAGTGGATGGCGAGGCTGGCGGGCTGAGAGGTCGGGCGCTCAACGCGATGGGCTGACGCGGCCTACGGGAGCTGCGGGGGCGCGATCAGTTCGAGGAATCCGCCGAGGGCACCTTCGAGGTAGATGATGCGCGTGCCGGCTCGGGCGCCAGCGGTCATCCGGTGAGGTGTCCCGACCGGTCTCCAACCGTGTCCAGCGCAGAGCTCGAGGACACGATCGAGGTCCGAGACCGTGAGCGCGATGTGCACCGTGCCGACCTGTGCGGGCGAGCCGGCGGACTCGAGCTGTCGGGGCGGGTCGTACTGCAGCAGCTCCACACGGTGGGGGCCGAGGGTCACCGTCGCTGCGCGGATCACGGCTCCACGGACGCCGGTGGTCGCCGCCGTGACCTCCACGTCGAGCGTGAAGGTGCGCTCGAGCACGAACCCGAGACCGGAGCACCACAGCACCAGCGCGTCGTCGAGGTCGGCCACGGTGAGACCGGAGTGAGCGACGTCGGAGACGAGCGGTGATGCCATGACATCAGTATCGAGCTCCGACACGCCTGCCTGCGGATGTGCGGCGATCCTCACCCTCCCTGGGTGAGGCCGGTGATGAGGTTGATGGCGACGGCGACGACGAAGGTGCCGAAGAAGTAGGACAGCAGGGCGTGGGCCAGGGCTACGCGGCGTGAGGGGGTGGAGGACTGGGTGATGCTGCTCGCGCTGTAGGCCATCCCGATCGAGAACGCGGTGTAGGCGAAGTCGCTGTAGGACGGGTCCTCGTCCTGGTCGAAGTCGAAGCGGTGGCGGTCGTCGAGGTAGTACATGAGCGCGTACTTGAAGGCGTAGACGGTGTTGACGAGCGCCCAGGCCGCGACGACCCCGACGACCGCCAGGATCGCGGCCGCGGATCCGACGGGGTCCTTCTGCTGGCTGCGGAGGAGCGCGACGACCACGAGGACGAGGCTGAAGAAGGTGGCGGCGATGATGAGCGAGTCGACCAGCTTCCGGGACCGGTCCTCGTGGCGGGCGAGGTCGCGGGTGCGTTCCGGGCCGGCCGGCCACGCCGTCGACCAGGCCCAGACGAGGAACACCGCCGCGGCGATCGCCCAGCCGAGCAGAGGCGACAGATCGGGGACCGCAGTGGACCCTGAGCGCTCGGGCCGGAGATCCTTCAGACGGGCACGATCGGCCCCAGCACATTGAGCGCGACGACGGCCACCAGCTGGACGACGCCCGCGGTGACCAGTCGACCACCGAGGTGCGACGTGTCAGCGGGCCGCTCGGTCACCGAGCCGATCCGTACTGCTCCCGACGTCGTCCGGCACGTGAGTCAGGATGTCGCCCACCTGGCAGCCGAGGACCTCGCAGATGGCGTCGAGTGCTGAGGCACTCACACCATCCTCCTGCGAAGAGGGGGCGGTGTCAGCCGGAGAGGGCAGTGCCCGAGAGCGGGTCGGTCAGTCGTCGTCGCTGTCGGGCGCGGGTGCCTGATCGGTGCTGGTGCTCGAGGTGGAGTCGGACCAGACGGCTTGCGCGCCGGAGTCGCCGATGCGGATGACGTCGATGGTCGCTCCGACGGAGATGGCGATCGCTGCGACGGCGAGCACGATCCCGACGAGGGGGCGGCGGGTGGTGGCGTGGTCGTCGGTGCGTCGCGTGCGGCGGAACCAGAGCCACTGGACCAGGGCGACGAGGAACAGGCCGGCAGCCCAGGGGAGCAGGTGGTCGCCGAGCTCGGTGTGCTTCTCGAGGATCGCGGACGGCTCCGTCTGTCGTTCGAGCGCTTCACCGGCCTGCGTGGTGAGCGGGACGGCGATCAGCGCGGCGAGGGCGATGATCGGGGTGAGGATCCCGAACTTGCGGCGGGCGGCCGGCCAGAGGCTGCCGAGGATGAGCATCAGTGCGGCGAGGGGGAGCAGAACCACGACGGCGTGCACGAGGAGCGGGTGGAGGGGGAGGCCGTTGATCTGCCAGTCGTTCATCGGGGGCGCCTTCGGTCGAGAGGGGGGCTGTCCTCGTGACGCTAACGCGCCCCGCCCTGCGCGCTCTGCCGTTGGACGTGTTCGTGTGAGCCCTCGAACGATCACTCGCCCGTCCTCCGAGCCGACTCCCCGCTTCACCGCCGATATGCGAGGAGCCGACCGAGCGGAGTCAGGACGTGTGCCGGCTCGCCGGTGCGATCAGGCGGCGGAGCCGGTCGGTCACGAGAAGGGCACCGGCGGCGTCGATGGTGAGGACGTCGACGTCGAAGCGGTCGGTGACGGTGTCGAGCGTCCCGACGCCGCCGGCGAGGATCGCGGTCGCGAGGACGTCGGCGGTGACGATGTCCTCGGCGATCACGGACACCTGCACGAAGGGGACGTCACCGGGCTCGGCAGGTCGGCGCCAGACGTGCTCTCCGCGTTCGGCGGTCCCGGAGGTGGCGATCGCGCGGCGACCGTCGCCGAGGGGGACGATGCAGAGCAGCGCCTGCCGGTCGCCGGGATCCACGATCCCGATCGTCCAGCTGTCGGCGGGCGAGGTGAGGACGTCTCCCCCGACATCGAGGAGCCATTCGCCGTCGCCGAGCAGCCGGGCCGCGTGCGCCATGGTGGTCGCTTTGACGGTTCCGGCGAGGTCGATGACCCCGTCGGGCCGGTGCGGGGTGAAGGCGCCGTCCGTCGCCGTTCGCCAGTGCAGCGATTCGGTGTAGGCGGTCCGCATCTGCTCGGACGCGGCCGTCAGCGCGAGCTCGCCGCGGGCGATCCGGGACGCCTCTGACTCCGGCCGGTACAGGCTGAAGCGGGCGTCGGCGTCGGCGAAGACGGCTTCGACGTCGCCGACCGGGGTGTCGTCGGCGGCGCGCAGGCTGACGACGGTGCCCATCGTCGTGAACGTGTGCACGGTCAGAGTCCGGCCTGGTCGATCGCCGATTGCAGGGAGGTGAGGTACCCGTCGCTGGTGTAGGTCGCTCCGCTGACCGCCTGCACGTTCGCGGACTGGGCGGCGAGGACTTCTTGACGCAGGATCGGCGCGGCCCGGTGCGAGATCGACACGGACCGGCCGTCCTTGTCCGTGAGGTGCACGGCCGTGACGTCGGTGATCTGCCCGCCGGCGACGGTGATCGCGACTTGCACAGCGCCGAAGCGAGTCGGAACAGATGAGCCGGTCCACGTGCCGTCGGCCGAGGCGGACGGGCTCGCAGTGGCCGTCGAGCTCGTACCGGCCGACGGGTCGGTGGGCGCGCCGGCGGAGGGCGTCGTCGAGGCGGGGGCGCCGGCCGGGGTCGGCGTGGTCACCGCGGGAGCCGCTCCTTCCGTGGCTGTGGTGTCGCTCGTCCCGGTGGCGAGCGGGGACCCGGTGGCGCCGGCGGATCCCATCTGCCAGCCGACGACGAGGACGGCGAGGGAGGCGAGGACGCTGGCGACTGCTGCTCGTGTTCTCACCAGTCGAACCTCTCCACGTGGATCTGCCGGTCGGGCAGGCCTGCCGCTCGCGCGTCGCGGACGACGAGGTCGGCCCAGGCGGTCGGACCGCAGACGAACAGGTCGGATTCGAGCAGGCCCGGCAGTGCCGAGGTGATCGTCACACCGCGGGCGATGGACTCGGCGGACATCCACGTCGCCAGCCCTGCGGGCCGCCGGCCGATCATCCCGAACAGCGCGCCGCGGCTGCTGCGGACCAGTGTCCGAGTCTCGTCCCAGAGGTAGGTCTGGGAGTCGTCGGTGGCGCGCAGCAGGACGGTGGCCTCGCCGGGTCGGAGGCCGCCGTGCTCGAGGAGCGCTCGGGCGGGGGTGATGCCGATGCCGGCGGCGATGATCGCGAGCCGCGGGGCGGTGCGGGCGACGTCGGTGAAGATCCCGTAGGGCCCCTCGATCGAGACCGCGGTCCCGGAGCGCAGTCGTGCGAGCCGGTCGGTCCCGGCTCCGAGTGCGCGGACGGTGATCCGCGCGCGGGTGTCGGTCGGGACGGCGGAGAAGGAGATCGGGTGGGCGTGCCACCAGGTGCCGTGGCTCCAGAACCGCCAGATCGCGTACTGCCCGCCGATCACGCCGAGGCGGGAGAGGTCGCGGCCGGAGAGGTGGATGGAGAAGACGCCGGGGGCGATCGTCTCGACGGCCTCGACCCGGATCCGGTGCCGCAGCGTCGCGAGTACGGGCATCGCGAACCGGAACCAGGCAATCGCTCCGAACGCCAGGACGTAGAGGGCGATCCAGTAGACGCGCTGCGGGGTGCTCCCGGCGAGGACCTGGCCGGCGGAGAGCTGGTGGGGGACGGCGACGAGGACGGCCGCGTAGCTGAGGAGGTGGATCGCGTGCCACGCCTCGTAGGCGAAGCGGCGGCGCACGGCGACGAGGGAGGTGACGACGACGAGAACCAGCAGGGTGCTGCCGAGCAGCGCCAGGAGCATGTCGGCGCCGGAGTACAGGGCGAGTGTCTCGTTCCACAGCGTCAGCCCGTCGGTGAGGGCGTAGCCGACGGTGAGCAGGGCACCGTGCCCGAGGATCAGAGACAGGGCGGGCTTGCCGAGGCGACGGTGAAGCGCCATCGCGGTGTCCTGGCCGAAGGTGCGGTCGATCCAGGGGATCCGGGCGGCGAGGACGAGCATGACCAGGATCAGGTCGGTGCCGACGAGGCCGGCGACGATCCCTGCGGCCGTGAGAGCTCCGGCTATATCGGTGGCCTCCGCGGGCCCGCCGGCTGCGAGGTAGAGCGCGATGGCGAGGGCGACCGAGACCCAGCTGGCGGTGACGAGCGCGTCCGCGGAACGCAGGCGCCGACGCAGGGATCGCTCGCGGTCGGCCTGCGACCGCCGCAGCGTGGTCGGCGCGTGGGGTGCGGGTGCGTTGGTCGGTCGGATCGTGGTGCTCACGGCGGCGCCCTCCGGTCGGTGTCGCATGCGCCGACCTCGGGTTTCCGGGGGCGCGCTCCTACCGTCGCGGGGGAGTCTTGGTGTCGACTATGAGGGATGCGTGCCGATTCCCCGCCGGAGTCCGATTCGTGTTCGAGGTCTCACATGTCACCGCTCGGGCAGCACGACCGTCACCCTCACTCCGGCGGGTCGACAGTTCTCGATGGTGACCGATCCGTCCGCGGTGTCAACGAGAGCTGCGACGAGGGCGAGCCCGAGCCCGCTGCCGCCGTCGCGGCTGGTGCGCGCCTCGTCGGGTCGAGAGAAGCGCTCGAACGCGTGCGGCACGAACTCCTCCGGGATGCCGTGCCCAGTGTCCCGGACGCTCAGCTCGAGGGTGGAATCGTGCTGCTCGAGGAGGAGGGTGATGCGTCCGGCAGGAGGTGTTGCGGCGATCGCATTCGCGCCGAGATTGTCGAGGATCCGCGAGAACGCGCTCACCGAGAGCGGGTAGGGCGCGTCGGCGCGCTCGATCGCGGTATCGAGCTCGATGTCGGGGCCGGTGCCGCCGGTGATCGTCCTCAGCCGGTCGACGGAGTCCATCAGCTCGGTCTCCAGCTCGCTCGCCGTCGCGCGCGCGGTGACGGGCGGGGCGGCGTCCAGCCGGGAGAGCTCCAGGAGGTTCGTCGCCAGGCGGGACAGGCGGGCGAGGGACCCCTCGGCGGCGCGGATCTCTTCTTCGAGGGCGTCCGCGTCGCCGAAGTGCCGGTGCGCGAGTTCGAGCTGAGTGATGACGACTGCCAGCGGCGTGCGGATCTCGTGGCTTGCCGCGGACACCATCTGCCGCTCCCGATCGGCGGTGTCCCGCGTCCGGGCGATGAACGCGTTCAACGTCTCCGCCAGATCCGACAGCTCATCAGTCGCCGGGCCTACGGGAAGCTCGCCGCCGTGCCGGTCGCCGAGCGACGCGGCGGTGCGGCGCATCCGCTCGACCGGACGCAGGGCGGCGCCGGTGAGCAGCCATGCGGCGAGGGCGGACAGGATCACGAGGGCCGCGGCGCTGACGAGCAGCGTCCGGTCCAGGGCCGCGACGGTCAGGTCGCTGCCGGCGCCGCTGCGAGCCGCCCACAGCTCCCACGTGCCCGCACTCGTGTCCAGGGTCCGGGAGACGATCGTGAACCGGACGTCCTCGTCGGTCATCACCGTCGAGGTGCCGTCGCTGCCGGTGCTGCGCTCCAGAACCTCGTGGACGTCGTGCGGCATCGTATCGACGGGGACCGCTCCGCCGGGAGCGCGCGCGAAGATCAGGATCCCCTCGGCCGGAGGGTCGGGGGTCTCGGTCGGGTCCGATCCCAGATCGGCGAGATACGGGGCGAGGTCGCCCTCGGCGAGGGTCACCTCGGACGCGACGACGATGCTGCGGAACTGCCCGTGCAGCACGAGGGTGATCACGCCGACCCCGATCAGCGCGACGAGGAGGCTGCCGAGGGTGATCCGGGAGCGGATCGACAGGGAGCGCAGCAGCCTCACTCGGCGCGCTCCAGCCGGTATCCGGCGCCGCGGACGGTCGTGATCCGGAGGCCTGTGTCGGCGAGGGCGAGCTTCTTGCGGAGGTAGCTGACGTACTGATCCACGAGGGTCGGCTCGAACGTCTCCGTAGACCCCCACACTTCGGCGAGGATCTCCGTCCGGGTCAGTACCTCATCGAGATGCACGGCGAAGAAGCGCAGCAGCGTGAGCTCCTTGACACTCAGCGCGAAGGGACGCTCTCGGACCGTCGCGCGCACGGACAGGGCATCCAGGCGCAGCGCTCCGATCTGGACCACTGGCTGCGGGCCGCTGGCTCGGCGCCGGATCTGTGCGCGGATCCGGGCGCTCAGCTCGCCGAAGTGGAACGGCTTGGTGACGTAGTCGTCGGCGCCCGAGTCCAGCCCGAAGATCCGGTCCTCGACGGCGTCCCGCGCCGTGATCAGCACGACCGGGACGGTGCTGCCCGACTCCCGCATCCGTCGGCAGACCTCGAACCCGGTCATCCCTGGCAGCATCACGTCGACGACGGCGACATCGACGTCTCCCGCGGTGAAGGCGATCAGCGCGTCGACGCCGTTGTCGACGAGCTGCACGTCGTAGCCGTCCTCCCGCAGTCCCCGCTCGACGAGGGCACCCATCTGCGGGTCGTCCTCGACGACGAGGATCCGGGACATCAGACTGCGCCGGACGTGCCGAGCAGCAGGCCGATCAGGAACGTCGCCGCGAGGGCCAGAGCGCCGCCGACGACGATGCGGATCATCGGGCGCAGAGCCGGGCTGCCGCCGACCCGTGCGCTGATGTATCCGGTCGCGGCGAGGGCGATCAGCACCACGGCGAAGGTCACCGGAACCCTCCAGTCCGGCGGAGGGAGCAGGATCGCCAGCAGCGGCAGCACGGCTCCCAGGAGGAACGCCAGCGCCGAGGCGCCGGCGGCGGCGAGCGGGCTGGCGACCGCTTCCTCGTTCAATCCGAGCTCCGCTTCCAGATGTGCGGTCAGAGCGTCGTTCTCGGTCAGCTCGCGGGCGACCTGATGCGCTGTCTCCGGGGTCAGGCCACGCGCTCGATAGAGCCAGGCGAGTTCTTCGAGCTCCCCGTCGGGATCCTCGGCCAGCTCGACCCGCTCCTTCGCGATCAGTGCGCGCTGGCTGTCGCTCTGGCTGCTCACCGACACGTACTCGCCGAGCGCCATCGAGATCGCACCGCCGACGACCCCTGCGACGCCCGCCGTCAGGATCGGTGCCGTGGCGGTCGTCGCTCCGGCGACACCCACGACGAGAGCGGCGACCGAGACGATGCCGTCGTTCGCGCCGAGCACGCCCGCTCGCAACCAGTTCAGCCGCCCTGAAATCGCGCTGTCGTGCGGTTCCGCGCGGGGCGAGGAGGGCTGAGGCGTGAATGGGGTCGACATGAGGGCCATGCAAGCACCCACCCCTCGGTAGCGCTAGCCAGGCGAGCCTGCCCGATCCCGTCAGTGCTGCACCGGCTGGGAAGAGACGAAGGGGAGAGGCAGAGCCCAGCGCCGGCCGGGAGTTAACCCATGCAGTCAGGGTGACACGGACCCCCGTCATTCGCACTCGGACAGAGTCATCGATGGTGCAGAGCCCCAGTCGAAGCGGCGATCTGCACACCTCGGTGGGCGAGGAGATGCGGACGGTGCCGGCGGGCTGACCGCTGTCAGCCGGTCTGCTGCGGGCCAGCAGGAAGCCCAACGGCTCCTAGGCTGACCCGATGAGTTCCCCGGCACTGACCCGCCCTTTCGTGGGTGTAGCGCGCATCGCCGTCGGTGCAGCCGCGGTCGCGGTGATCCTCCACACCTACGCGCTGAGCATCGCGGCCGGCGACCCGAATCCGTTCGACTACTTCGGCTACTTCACGAACCAGACCAGCCTCCTCGCGAGCGCGGTGCTGATCGTCGCCGGATCGGTCGCGCTCGCCCGCCGTCCGACTCCGGTGTGGCTGAGCTACGTCCGCGGCGCGGCGACGGCCTACCTGATCGTCGTCGCCGTGATCTACAACACCCTCGTCCCCGGTACCGGGACGGCCCCGCCCTGGGTCAGCGCCGTCCTGCACGTGGCGCTCCCCGCGCTCGTCCTCCTCGACTGGATCGTCGTCGCCGACCGCGGACCGCTCTCCTGGCGACGGCTGTGGGTGGTCCTGCCCTACCCGATCGTCTGGGTCGTCGTCGTGCTCGTCCGCGGAGCGACCGACGGGTGGGTGCCGTACGGCTTCCTGCTCCCCGAGAACGGAGTGCCGTCGCTGGTCCTGCACGTCGTCGGGCTGACTTGCGCGGTGCTCCTTGCGGGCGCGCTCGTCTGGGCGCTGAGTCGACGCCGCAGATCGGCCGGTTGATGTCCTGTCCTCCGTCGCCGTGGATCATGAGGCGTGCTGGTTCCCGACGTCGGGCGCGTCACCTCTCGTGCGTCGCGGCTCGGCCGCGGCGGGCTCTGATCACGCGCGACACGAGATCGATGACCAGCAACCCCGACATCAGTTCAGTCTCGCGAACCCGAGCGCCTTGTGCGCGTCCCGTATGGGGATGGTCCAGCGGGCGTCCGGCAGGGCGTCTCCATGCCGGACGACGAGCGGCCCGCTCGCAGGGGGGGGCTTAGCGACGCGCGGATAGTGTGCACTGCGTGGTTGACGTCGCTCGGAAGGGACCCCTGAGTCCGGTGATCGCCGCGATCGCCGTCCTCGGGATGATCGTCGCGCCCGTCGTGCTGACCTACCTCTCCATCAGCGAGAGAGGAATCGGCATGGGATTGATGCCCACCGACGAGGAGGCCGCAGCAGGGAAAGCCTTCCTCCTCGCGGCTGGCATCGTCGCCCTCACCAGCGCTATCAGCGTCTGGGTCCTCACCGTCGTTCGCGCGACAAGCGGGGCCTATGCTCACCACGGGTGGGAAATCGTCTGGTGCATCCTGGCGTTGCCGACCGCACTCGTCGGCTTCGCCCTCGCGGCCATCGCCTCCCACATGCCTTAAGGCCGTCCCTCGACTCCCGAGCGATGATCACGGCGGCGCGATGCCAGGCCGACCGTCGCGCGCGGATGATGATCTGGCGGGCGTCCGGTAGGGGATAGGTCATAGAGGCACTGTCGAACCGACAAAGTTCGTTGATGACGCCTGAGACGAAACCGTGCTCTGAGGGCATTCACTACTGAGGGGGTGATGTCGGGTGGTCGGTGCTGCTGAGGCGACGCTGGTGGATCGTCTTCGCGGCGGTGACCCGTCGGCGCTGGACGTTCTCTTCCGGATGCACGGCCGCGCGGTCTACCGCGCCGCGGGAAGCTTCCTCGCGGACGCCGGCCAGGCGGAGGACGTCGTTCAGGAGAGCTTCTTCCTGCTCTGGAAGCGCCGCACGAGCGTGCGCATCGTGGGGGAGTCGGTGCTGCCCTGGCTGCTGGTCACGGTACGCAACCTCAGCTTCTCGACCAATCGCCGCGAGCAGCGCCGACGCCACCTGCCCCTCTCCGACGACACCGCCTCTCGCGGCGTCGACGCGGAGGCGAGCGACCGGCTGCTGGACGTGCGACGTCTGGTCGAGCAGATGAGCGCGACGGACCGCGCGATCTGGACGGCGTGCATCGAGGACGACCTCAGCTACAGCGATGCCGCTCGCTCCCTCGGCCTGTCCCACGGGACTGTCCGCAACCGCCTCTCGCGGGTGCGGACATCACTGGCGAGAACCCTGACGGAACGGACAGAAGACCATGGACGATCCTGACCTGAGCGACGAGCAGCTCGAGCGCATCAGCGCACGCCTCGCGCACCGCATCCGCCGCCGCCGACGTCTTCGCCAGGCCGCGGCGGTGACGCTCGCCGGCATCGCCGGCGCCGTCCTCAGCGCGGCAGTCCTCACGGCGGTGACGACCGAGCGCGGCACTCCGGTCGCAGCGCCCGTCACCTGCTGGGAACCGGACGGGCAGGGCGTTGCCCTGTCGGGCGAGATCCAGACACCCGCAGAACACTTCACTGCGTCGCTCGCCGCGGCGTGCGCTGCGCTCGCGGGCACCAACGGAGACGGAACGGACGCCGCCTTGTTCTCCCTCGCAGGAACCCAGGTGTGCCAGGAGGGCGGCCGAATCGACATCTTCACGGGACTGACCACCACAGTCGACTGCACCAACCCGCCCACGACCCGGACCGGAGTCGACCAGTGACCTTCCGACGCACGAGAACCCTCGCCCTCAGTACCCTCTGCCTCTCCGCGGCGCTCCTCGCCAGTGGATGCGCGACGAGCGCCAGCAGCCCCGGGTCGCCGTCGACGGCGCAGCTGCCGGGTGAACTGCTCAGCGCCGAAGACGCGACCAAGCCCGTCTACGAGACCACCGCTGTCATCGGCGATCAAGGATCAGGCGGATGGCTGCTCGATCACCCCGTCAGTCTTCGCATCATCGGCATCGACGGCCGGTCGAAGCTCAGCGTCGACGGGCCGTGCAACACGCTGACCTACGACCTCCAGTCCGCGGGTCTGCAGACATCCCTGTGGGTCGTCAGCGGGGGCCCCGCGACGACCTACGTCGGCTGCCTCGCCGCCGCTGGCGAACGAGAGCAGTGGCTGATGGACGTCCTGGGCACCGAGGACGTCAGCCTCACCCAGACCTCCACGACGATGCGCATCCGCTCCGGCCCCGTCACCATCGACGCCACCGCCAGCACGACCCCCATCTCCACCGAGACGCCTGCCCAACCAACGGAGACGACGGAGGCCCTGACACCCACCGTCCCGACACAGGGCCCGCCGGGCACCCCCATCGCCGCCGCCGCCTCTGAGGGGCCGATCATCGACGTCCAGCAGCTGACGAACCCGGCGCTCGACCTGGCCAACGGCACCGGAAGACTCCTCTCGACGCTCAGTGCGGAGGAGAAGAAGCAGTACCCGATCTACGCGGTCGGAACCACGTACGAGGAGCTCGCCGCTTATGACCCCGCTCTCGCGGATCACTACTGGGTCGCACCGGACGAGCCGGTGTGGGCGCTGACCGTGCACGCGCCCGCGGAGAGAACGGACGCGCCCTATGGCTTCGACCTCCATCGGGTGGACGTCTTCACCGCCGTCTACGACGGGATCAGCGGAGAGCTCCTGACGTCACAGGGCGATGTCGACCTCGCGTCTCTCGGTGCGCCCGGCGAGCTGATCACCGCCGGATAGATCCTTAGTTACCGTCCGTATGGGAATCCCCAAACGGGACGCCAGAGGCGATGCGGATGAGGCGAAGCGCGCGATTGCTTGGTGGCGCGCTCGCTACGCTCACGTGATGGTCGGCCTCTCGCAGTGGCGCCGGCGAGCTGACGCTCGCCGTTCGCGCCGCGCCCGGTTCCGGGTTCTGCTCGCTGAGATTTGTGCTGAGTGCTCGCACCCCTGGGTGGAGCACCTCGCGGACGCCGGCCTGGTCGGCAGCCCCGTGTGCTCGGAGTGCGTCTACGAGCTCGAGCATGGGTTCAGTAGCGGACCGATTTGTCACCGACCGGTTCCGATCGATGTGTTGAGTCGCGCTGATGCCGCTGCGGCGGCGGCAGGGCAGGGCCGCAGTGATCAATTGGTCGGAGGAGGCCGGATTCGGGTCGCAAAAGAAGACCGTGACGCCTCATGTCAGCGTCCGGCGAGAGTGGTCAGCAGGTCCTGGATGCTCGTCTTCTCGACAACCGGGTCGGGGCTGCCGGCGCGGACGGAGGAGAGGACGGGGTCGATCTGCTGGTCGACGTAGGTCCAGGTCTGGCAGTTCGCGGCGCTCAGTGCGGGCTCCGCGTCGTCCCAGGCGGTCTCGAGGTCGGTGGCTCGGGCTTTCGCGCCGGCCTGGTCGCCGCTGGTGACGAGGGCGAGGGTGTCGGCGGTGATCGTCTGGAAGTTCTGCACGTCGGCGGTCGGGAAGTCGGTCTGCACCGACGCCTCTGCGTCGGCTGCGGACAGTGTTCCCGACGTGTCGCAGGCCGGGGCCGCGCCTTCGGGTGCAGGGGTGGTGTGCGGCTGGCTGTTGGTGAAGGCGAGCAGTCCGACGACGGCGACGGCGAGGACCGCGAACGCGACGAGCGAGCGTCGCTCCCGAGCGACGGGCGGGGTGTGGTGCTCGGCCGCGCCCTTGTCGACGTCGGCCTTGCTGAGGGAGAGGTACACGACCGTTGCGAGGATCGCGAGCAGGAAGACGATGCTGGTGACGAAGGTGCCGAGCCCGAGGCCCTGCTCGTCGGGGGAGAGGCCGAGCCAGTCGCCGATGTTGGCGCCGAGGGGGCGAGTGAGGATGTAGGCGATCCAGAACGCGAGGACGGGGTTCGCTCCGTAGCGCCAGAGGCCCGTGACGATGGCGATCAGGGCGAGGGGCAAGAGGATCGAGACGCCAGGGCCCCAGCCGGTGAGCTCGAGAGTCCAGTCGCCGAGGGCGGTGCCGAGCGCGAAGGTGACCAGGACGGTGACCCAATAGAACGCCTCCCGCGGGGTGGTGTCGATGCTGTGGATCGAGAGGGTGCGCTCCTTCGAATACCAGACGCCGAACACGATCACGAGCAGCAGCGAGAAGACGAGGGAGCTGGCCCAGAGAGGCACTCCGAGCTGGTCGGTGAGGATGTCGGTGAGCAGGGTGCCGGTGACGCTCATCACCACGACAGTCAGCCAGTACGCGGCGGGCACGTAGCGTCGCAGCCGCATCTGCACGGCGAGCACGACCGCGGTGACGATGATGAAGATCACAGCCGTCGCGATGAGGCCGACGCCGAGGACCATGTTGATCCAGTCGGCGAAGCTCTCACCGACCGTGGTGCAGAGGATCTTGATTATCCAGAACCAGATCGTGACCTCGGGGACCTTGCTGAGCAGCCGCCGGCCGCGGGACGGTGCTGCCGTCGTTGAGATGTCCATGCCCGCAGAGTCCCAGCCGGGACGTGGGCGGCGGCTCGGGATGCGCCGTGCTGCGTTGTGTTTGCTCACAACGACCCGAAGCTCCGCGGTTCGACCAGGTCGGTACCGAGCCGATGGGCTCAGGTTCTGTGCTTTCACAACGGATGCGGGGGAATCCTCCGCACCCGGAGCCCGCGCATTCGTAGCGTGGACTCCTCCGGCGTGCTGCGCGCCGAGCGAGGAGGACGGCACTGATGCCGAACAGCGGACCCCCGGCCGATGGTGCGATCGCCTATCGGGCGGCGCGACGCTGGCCGCTGATCTCGGCGGGCCTCGCGGTGCTGCTCACGGGACTTCTGGCCGCGCTGATCTTCTACCGGGAGCACGACACGCCGTTCGGGTTCGACACCGCGTGGATGAACGAGATCATCGAGCACCGGTCGACGTTCTGGTTGGTGCCGTCGCTGGTGATGAACAGCCTCGGCGGCGGGATCGTCGGCACGATCGTGATTCCGCTCGTCGTGTTCGTGGGGCTGCTGGTCTGGCGGGGTCGGTGGGCGGCGACGTACTTCGCGATCGCCGCGCCGCTGAGCGGGCTGCTGGTGCAGATCCTCAAGAACGCTGTCGGTCGTCCGCGGCCGCTGGAGATCCTCGTGAACGCCGACTTCGGCTCGTTCCCCTCCGGCCACAGCGCGAACGCCGCCACGACCGCGATGGTCCTCGCGATCGTCTTCCCGCTGTGGTGGGTCCGCATCGCCGGAGCCCTTTACACGGTGGCGATGATGCTCAGCCGCACCTACCTCGGTGCGCACTGGATCTCCGACACCGTCGGCGGGCTGCTCCTGGGCGCCGGGGTGGCGTTGATCGTCTGGGCGCCGCTCGCGGTCAGGCTGCACACCGAACGTGCTGCATCACCGTCGTTCCGTTGGCGGCGCTTCTCCGGGCACCGTCCGACCAGATGACGGCGGAAGGCAGCGGGCAGCGCTGCCGGTGAGCGGGTCGCTGTGCGCTTGTTCAACGGACCCGGCGAAGCCCCCAGCCCCGGGTGCCGCAGACTGCCCGACCATGGCGGCATGACGCATCTCACCGATCAGCGCCGCCCTCCGCTCCCTCGGATCCGCTCCCGCCTCCTCGCCGGCCGCTACGCCGCCTCGACGGTGCCCGAGGCGACGGCGCTGTTCTGGGTCCTCAAGGTGCTGACGACGGGGATGGGCGAGACGGCGTCGGACTTCCTCGCGACCGCGTTCGACCCGGTGATCGTGGTCGGCGCGACAGGGCTCGCGTTCCTCGCGGCCCTCGCGCTGCAGTTCGCGGCCCGCCGGTACATCCCGTGGGTGTACTGGACGGCGGTGCTGATGGTGAGCGTCTTCGGCACGATGGCCGCCGACGTGCTGCACGTGGTCGCCGGAGTCCCGTACCTCGTCTCGACTCTCGGGTTCGCGGTGGCGCTCGCCGCGGTCTTCGCCCTGTGGTGGCGGGCGGAGCGGACGCTGTCGATCCACTCGATCACGACGCCGCGCCGGGCCGCGTTCTACTGGCTCGCCGTCTCGGGGACGTTCGCACTCGGCACCGCAGCGGGCGACCTGACCGCGTCGACCCTCGGCTTCGGCTACCTGCCCTCCGCCGTCCTGTTCGCGGCGATCATCGCGATCCCCGCTCTCGCACACCGGTTCACGGGGCGGAACGCGGTCCTCGCGTTCTGGGCCGCCTACGTCGTCACGCGACCGCTCGGCGCCTCGGTCTGCGACTGGCTCGCGGATCCCGTCGCCCAGAAGGGCCTGGGCCTGGGCACCGGCCCGGTCACGCTCGCGGCCCTCGCGGTGTTCCTGCTGCTGGTCGCGGTGATCGCGCTCCGCCGACCGCGCGCGGCCGTCACGGCGACCCCCTGAGCGCTGGGCTCAGGCGTCGCGTCCGGCGCGGTTCTTCTGCCGCCAGTAGGTGAGGGCGATGCCGGCGAGGCTGAGAACGACGATGCCGACGAGGACGATGTCGATGTACTTCCCCACGAAGTCCGCGACGCCGGGGATCTGCCCGAGGAAGAAGCCGAGGAGGATCACGCCGGTGGACCAGACGGCGGCGCCGAGTGCGTTGAAGCCGACGAAGTGGCCGTAGTGCATCTTCCCGACGCCCGCGGCGACGGGGGCGAAGGTGCGCACGACCGGCACGAAGCGGGCGATGGTGACCGCCCAGCCGCCGAACCGGTCGAAGAACGACTGGGTGCGGGCGACGCTCGAGCGGCTGAAGAGCCCGCTGTCCTTGCGCTCGAAGATCCGCGGCCCGCTCGCGCGGCCGATGACGAACCCGAGCTGGTCGCCCAGGAACGCGGCGGCGGCGACCATCAGGATCACCAGCGGCACCGGCAGGGAGATCACGCCGGTCGCGACGAAGACACCGGTGAAGAAGAGGAGGGTGTCACCGGGGAGGAAGAACCCGATCAGCAGGCCCGTCTCGACGAAGGCGATCAGGCAGACCAGGGCGATCGCCCAGGGGCCGGCGCCGTCGAGGAGGGATTGGGGGTCGATCATCGGTTCTCCTTGCGAGAGGTCGGGTGGGGCTGCGTCGCGGGGATGCGGACGTCGACACCGAGGCCGTGGGGGGCGAGGTTGCGGAGTCGGAGCTCGCCGCCGGCGGCGCGGCTGAGACCGGCGACGATCGCGAGCCCGAGGCCGGCGCCGCCGTCGCGGGAGCGGGCGGCATCCGGGCGGGTGAAACGGTCGGTCGCGACCGCGAGGAACGCGTCAGGAACGCCCGGGCCGTCGTCGTCGACGGAGAGGACGATCTCTTCGGCGCGCTCGACGAGGGTCGCGCTGACGCTGCCGCCGTCGGGCGTCGCAGTGACGGCGTTCGCGAGCAGGTTGTCCAGGATCCGGCCGAAATCGGTCGGGGAGATCGGGTACCGGGCGGCGACGATCGAGGCGGGGGCGACGAAGTCGATCGCGAGGTCCCGCTCGCGGGCGAGCATCCGGGCGCGGTCGACGCTGTCGGCTATCTCCTCCCGCAGAGCCGCCGAGGAGGCGTCGCCGGTAGCGATGCCCGCGTCGATCCTCGACAGGATCAGCAGCCCGTCCGTCAGGGACTGCAGGCGGTCGATCGAGCGGCGCGCGTCGACGACATCGGCGTAGAGAGCCGCCGGATCGTCGCGGACCCGCTCAGCGAGCTCGAGCCGGGTGCGCAGCGCGGCGAGCGGGGTGCGCAGCTCGTGGCTCGCGTCGGCGACGAGCCGCCGCTCCCGGTCCGCCGACTCCCGCAGATCCGCGATCAGCGCGTTCAGGGTCGAGGCGAGGTCGGAGAGCTCGTCGCGGGCGGGCCCGACCGGGAGCAGCTCGGTGGAGCGTCCCTGGCGCAGCCGGTCGGCGATCGCGCGCATCCTGCCGACGGGGCGCAGCGCGAGGCCGACCAGGACCCAGGACGTCACAGCGAACGCGACGAACAGGATCGCGAGGGCGATCAGGAGCGTCGTGCTGACGCCGCCGACGACGGCCTCGGCGGTGTCGCGGCTCTCCTCGATCAGCGCCTGCGACGCTCCCGAGCGGACCAGCTCGATCGTGGAGGCATCGAGGATGTGATCGAGCTGCTCGCGCACGACGACCGCGACGATCCCGAAGAACAGCATCGCGACCAGCAGGCTCGACACCGTGATCCGCACCCGGATCGACAGGGACCGCCAGCTCACGGCGTCACCCCGAGGCGATAGCCCGCACCCCGTCGGGTGAGGATCTCGACCGACGCCCCGCCCGCGGCCAGCTTGCGGCGGAGGTAGCTGATGTACTGCTCCGCGATGTTGTGGTCCACGAACTCCGCCGACCCCCACACCTCGAGCAGGATCTCCTCCCGCGGCACGAAGTCCCCGGCGCGCGCCGCGAGCGCGCGGAGGACGCCGAACTCCTTGGGGCTCAGAGGCAGGACGGCGCCGTCGACCGTCGCGGCGTGCGCGTAGGGGTCGACGCGCAGATTTCCCAGCACGACCGGTGCCCGGTTCGTGAGGTGCTCTCTGCGGATCATCGCTCGGAGGCGGGCGGAGAGCTCCTCGAAGTGGAACGGTTTCGCGAGGTAGTCGTCGGCGCCCGCGTCGAGGCCGAACACGCGGTCCTGCAGGGCGTCGCGGGCGGTGAGCATGATCACCGGGAGCGTGGCACCGCTCGCGCGCAGGTGCCGGCAGATCTCGAAGCCACTCATCCCCGGGAGCATCACGTCGAGGATCGCCGCGGAGTAGTCCGCTTCGCGCGCCGAATTGAGCGCGTCGACCCCGTTCGAGAACAGGTCGACGTCGTAGCCGTCGCCGGTGAGGCCCCGCTTGATGAGCTCGCCCATCTCGACGTCGTCTTCGACGACCATCACCGCGTCACGCATCCAGGCCTCCTACGGTCATGCTCGCACCGGTGGCGCGGCGGAACCGGCCTACTCCGCGGAGATATGCGGCTTCTCAGCGGTACGCACTGCATACAAAGGCAGCACGTGCGGCCCGATGGAGCAGCACGCCCCTGGTGCGCAGACGATCTCGGACGCGGGCACCGACATGGACGCCGACCTCCGGTCGACGCGGTGCTGTGCGCTGTGCGCATTTTTGCCTGGAAGCCTTCGGCAACGTACGGGCCTGCGGCGTCCACGCAAGCCGCTGCGCGGCCGGCTCCTCCGACGTTCTCGGCACGCGGTCGCTGCGCTCCCTCACATCGCGCCGACAACCTCTCCTCCTCCGCCCTCCGGGTTGCGCTCCCACCTCCGACCCTGCTCGGCACTACGTGCCTTCCAGGCAAAAAAACGCTGGGAGAGAAGGAAGAACAACAACCTCGCCGCCGACCCCGAGGCCGTGCAGGCGGGCCGCGTGCAGATCGTGAAGCTGCGCGTCATCGAGAACACCGGCGAATACCGCGCGGGGGAGTGGACCCCGCACGACGCCCCGACCACGCACTACGTGGAAGCGAAGTTCGAACTCGGCGAGCACGTGCTCGCCTCCCTCCACAAGGGAGACGCCGTGATCGTCGTCGGCTACGAGCGCACCGTCGCCTGGGGAGAAGGAGAGAACCGCCGCACCGGCCGCGTCCTCGAAGCCGACGCCATCGGCCCCAACCTCACCCGCGCGACCGCCGTCGTCACCACAACCACCCAACGCGCACCCCGCCGCAGCGCCGCCTCCGCGGCTGAGTAGGACTCGGTCCTCCGAGATACTCCGCCATCCGCCGCAGAGTTCGCCGTTCTACGGCCTATATTCGCGGTTCTCCGTAGAGGACGGAGGCGGTCCGGGGTTGGGCTGCTGGAAGCTGCCCACGCCCAGAGCGGCGAGTCCCGCGGACACCGCCGCGCCCAGAAGGCGGAAGACGATCACGAATGCCTTTCCGACGAACTTCAACACGTTTGCCATCACGAGACCATCGCTTTCCGGAACTGATCGCAACGCTAGTGGTTCCGAGCGAATCCCGGTGGGTTCTACTCCCAGCCGTTCGCGATCCGGACCGCGTAGAGGATGACGTGATCCTCCGGGATCGCTGCGCGCACTTCCGGGATCGCCGCGGCGCTCGTCGCCGCGTTGCTGCGCACCACCGTTGATGCCGATTCCGCGCGCGTCCGGTGTGCCAGTTCCCACATGCCTCCATCGTCGCATCCGACGCTGACACGACCCGCTCGAGCGTGGGGGCCGGCGGCGCCGGCCCGTGAGGGGCGACCCCCTCACGCTCCCCGGTGTCCCGTTCCGGGGCGCGAGCTGCACTCGCGCAGCGGCGACGGAGCACCGCCAATGGGAGGTCGCGATGCGGCCCGTTCCATCCGTTTTCCTTACCTTGTTGCTCGGGCGGTTTCGGTGCAGTCGTAGTGTGTCGATCGTCCGAGGACGGCGGGTATGGCTCTGTGGTTTTCGCCGCTGTGACGGCTCGTGAAGAATGGCCGCCCGCCGTCCACCCGATGGTTCGACCGCTAATTGAGAGAAGCGAACAGATCGCTGCGTAAGGAAACGTCGGCGTGACCATCACCACCACCTGAAAGTTGGGAAGGGAGCGGCCATGCCGCAGATCTGGGCCGGGATCGACGCGGGGAAGGGACACCATCACTGCGTCGTTATCGACGCCGACGGCGTCAAGCTCTATTCCGCCCGTGTCGCCAACGACGAGGCGGCGCTACTCGAGCTGATCGCTGCCGTCACGGACCTCGCAGCCGGCGCGGAATGCCTGTGGGCGATCGATCTCAGTAGTGGGGGAGCGGCACTGATCCTCGGCCTCCTCGCCGCTCACAGCCTGCCAGTCGTCTACATCCCCGGCCACGCCGTGCACCACGCGGCAAAGGCGTACCGGGGTGATGGGAAGACCGACGCGAAGGACGCGGCGATCATCGCCGACCAGGCGCGGATGCGCCGCGATCTGCAACTGCTGAGCGTCGCGGATGAGACCCGGATCGAGCTGCGCGCGCTGACCGCGCACCGGAAGGACCTTGTCTGCGACCGGACCCGGGCCATCAACAGGCTTCGCGGACACCTGCTCGAGTACTTCCCCGCGCTCGAGCGAGCCTTCAACTACTCCGCCAGCCGCGCCTCGCTCCTCTTGCTTACTGGTTATGCCACGCCGGACGCGATCCGGAAGATGGGGGAGTCGCGCCTGGCCCGGTGGCTTCGCGCGCAAGGCTGTCGGACCGCGGTCGCGACCGCCTCCACCGCAGTCGCGGCCGCGAAGAGCCAGCAGAGCGTGCTCCCGGGCCAGGCGATCGCAGCGGAACTCGCCCGCCGACTCGCACTCGATGTCATCGCCCTCGAAAGTCGCATCGCGGAGATTGACCAGCTCATCGCCGCCCGGGTCGATACCAGCCGTGCCGCCGAGCTCCTGCGCTCGATGCCGGGCTTCGGGCCGCTGCTCGCGGCCGAGTTCCTCGCATCGACCGGCGCCGACCTCAGCATCTACGTCAGCGTCGACCGGCTCGCCGGCGTTGCCGGCCTCGCCCCGGCGCCCCGTGACTCGGGCAAAATCAGCAGCATTCACCACCGGCCACGCCGGTACGACAGACGGCTGCTGCGCGCCTGCTACCTCGCAGCGATGGTCAGCGTGCAGCAGAAAACCGAGTCACGAGTCTTCTACGACCGCAAACGCGCCGAGGGGAAGTCGCACAAACAGGCCATCCTCGCCCTCGCGCGGCGCCGCCTCGACGTCATTTGGGCGATATTCCGAGACGATCGCCCCTATTCGCCTCCCGCGCCTCCGGGGAAGAACGTGTCGCTGACTATGTCGTCCACGGTGCCGCAGCACGCGTCGTCGGGCGCCGCACTCGCCGCCTAGCGGCACGATCCTCGGTTCCCCGGGTTCAGCCGATGGTGCCACTCCGACGACGGACCGACTCGGGAACGGGGGGAGCAGGCCAGAGATCAAGCTGATACTCGTCCGGCGTTGGGCCGTCGCTGACGAGGTCCCATGCTGCTTGGAAACCTCTGATTGACCAGCGAGCGCGGTAGCTACCTCCGGCAAGTTCGAACCTCACCATGGTGTGGACGAGCGAAGACGGGTAGGTGACATCCGGGAACAGGCTCATCAAGCTCAGCGTCGACGTCTTTGGCTCGAACGGCACCTCGATGATGTCTTCCCACGTTCCAAGTTCCGGCTCTCTGTCCGAGACGACGACGCGAACGCGGAGATAGCCCGTGGCAGAGCCGGTCATCAAGCACAACGATCCTGGCGCGGACGCCCCTACGAGTTCGTTCGAGCTACCTTCGAACGCTTCGTCGTAAATCACGTCGTCGTAGAGCTGACTGTTCAAAAGTATCTGGTGGTAGTCCAGCCCGAGCAGACCCTCAAATGCAACGCTCATGTGCCCCCTATTTGCTCCGGCCTGCTGTTCCACCAGTAGCGGGCAGACCCGCCTGCAGAACCAGCTAGAGGTTTGCTCGCGCCTGACTGATCGGCAGTCGGTTGAGAGCAACCCAGTCGGCAGTTTGCCTCGTCGCCACTGGCCCACCGGGCTCTCCGAACGGATCCACCGGCAGCGGATCCTGCCTGCGCCTCAGCAACTTGCTCAGGATGTCTCTGATTCGCTTCATTCTCCTGGGTCCCCCGTCCGGATCCAGCGGATCCGCAGCTCAGTCAAGCACGCCGTGGCTTCTTCGAGGGCGCCCAGCTTTTGCTTCGTACGCAGCGTGCCTGCGGGCGCACGAGGTCACCGCCTCAGGCCGTGGGCTGGGCAAAACCGGCCGGACGGAGCCGGCTGATGGAGCCTGCGGCGCTGTTGACAACCTGATTGAGATTCTTCACCTCTCCGCGGTTCCAACCTATTTCGCTCCATCGGCTGCGTGCCACCGATCCCGGACGCGCCCTACGGGCTTATTTCGCCCGTGATCGGTGTCACTCCGCCGGCTCCACTCAAACGGTTTTCCCCGCCGGAGAGGCAAAGAAAAACGATCAGCCAGGAGCAGGAGCAACACACATGGACACCCTCGAAGCGATCCTCCGTGACCAGATGGTCACCTACCTCGTCAGCAAGAACATCCTCTGCCCGCGCACCGGGGCCGTTCTCGACTCGCGCACCTGTGTCGTCTTCAACGACGCGGACGGGGATCCCGCGGTCGTCATCTCGCCCGAGGGCTGGCAGCAGATCGCGAAGGAGCCCGCCACCCTCGACCGCCTCGCGGAGCGCGGGATCACCGTCGACATCAACACCGCGCTGGCCGCAACCCGCTGAGAGGAACAGACCATGTACCGCACCGACACCGACACCGGCCTCGCGACCCCCGATCAGGTCGCCCTCATCATCACCGACCAGCGCGCTCACTGGGACCAGAACGCCGACGACAGCGACGACGTGATGCTCGCCGCCGTCCGCAACGCCCACGCCCTGCCGGGCGCCGAGCCCGTCGAGGACGACGGCTCCGCCCTCGCCGCCGCACTGATCGCGTTCCTCACCCCGGACCCCGCCCGCACCGCACCGGTCATCGACGCCGACACCGGATGCGCGACGCCCGAGCAGATCGGCCTCATCGTCGCGTTCGAGCGCAACTACTACGAGGAGCACGAGAGCTACAGCACCGAACGGCTGCTCGCGGGCGTCCGCAACACGCTCACCCTCCCCGGAGTGTGGGTGCTCGGAGGGTTCCCCGTCCGGGAGGACGGCACCGACCACGCCGCCGCGCTGATCGCGTTCCTCATCCCGGCGGTGACTACGTGATCGAGCGCAGCCGTGTCGATGAGCGGCCCGGGGCCGCGCGCGCGGCTCATCAGCTCTCGCGCCTGTCCAGCGGCCGACTCCAGCAGGAGGCCGACCGTGTGCGCCTGCACGGCGAGCGGCTGACGGGGCTGAGTCGGAAGACGAGCCGCCGCCTGATCGAGCAGGAGGAGGCGATCCGAGCGAACCGGATCGCCGCGGCGGACAGCGCCGCTGAGCGGCGGCCCATCGTCGGAGTCGTCATCGCGACGGGCGCTCTTCTCGCGGTCGGGCTGCGGCTGATCCTCACCTCAGGGCAGCTCCCTCCTCTGTTCTGACGAGCGGGCCGCGCTGACTTGTTGTCATGCTTACAAGTCGGACCTCGCCCACCGTCCCGCCTCCGCCCGCGCATCCCGTCAGGGCGAGCAGCAGTGCTCCTGCCAGTGCGATCCCTGCGGTCGTCCGCCTCATCGTGTCCCCCGATCACTCCGCCGCGGCACGTCCCCGGGCGCGTCACCTCGACGCCAACAGCAGCCGCCCGCCCGGACGGAGTCGTCCTGGCGGGCGGGCAGCCCCCGTCCCGGTCACGCGCGCGGGATGACCACCGAGACGCTCGCGCGCGAGGCGCCCGAGACGGCCGTGACCGTGCCGGTGCCGGCGGCGATCGAGCTCTTGCCCGTGCGGAACACCTTGGTCACCGTGGCGCCCGGGGCGACCGCGGCCGAGGACGCCGTGCCGTAGGGCGTCACGACGGTCAGATCGGCGGCCGCGCGGCCGGTGTTCGTCGCCGTCACCGTGACGACGACCTTCCCGAGGATCAGCCGCGAGGTCGCCTTCGCGGTGACGGAGGCGCCGGGCGCAACGCTCGCTCCGGCCAGCGCCGTCGTCACGCCGTCGACGCGCGCGGTGATCGAGACGGTGCCGGCGGTGGAGCCGGTGCGGATCCGGGGGAGCGCGGCGACGCCGTCGGCGCCCGACAGCACCGCGGCGGTCGTCGCTCCGCTCTCGAAGGCCGCCGGCCCGGTGATCGCGAAGCCCACCGAGCGGCCCGCGAGGGCGCGACCGGAGGAGTCGCGCACCAGCACGGACTGCGCGAGGTCGCGCGTCGTCGCGGTCGGCACGCTCTGCAGCGTCCCGCGCGCCTCCGCCGAGGCCGCGAGGGCGATGCCGTTCACCTCGATCTCGGCCACGCCCGTGGACCCGCCGTACTCGCCGGCTCCCCACGCCGTGAACACGAGCCGCAGCGCCGTCGTGGTCACCGGAGCGAACGTCGCGCGGTTCAGCACGTCGCGCTCGCGGCCGGGAGCCGCTCCGCTCACGGGAGTCCAGACGTCGCCGACCAGGTGCTCGACCCGCCACGACCGCGCGGGGATCAGCCCGCGTCCGTCGGCGTCGGCCGCGTCGCTCGCGAACAGCACCGAGGCGCTGTCGACGGTCACGGCGCTCGGCCAGCGCAGCTCGACGTGCTGCTCTCCGACCCGGGGCCAGGAGCCCCAGATCGTCGAGGCGGCGCCGTCGGCGACCGCTCCGACCGAGGTCCACGGCGAGGTGTACGAAGCGCTCGTCGACGAGGCGAGCGGAGCGATGTCGCCGACGTAGTCGGTGCACGGCACGGTCACGGTGACCGTCGCGGTCCGGGTGAGCTCGTCGATCCGGTCGACCCGCACGGACATGCCGGAGTTGAGCACTGCGCTCTCTCCGGCGAGCACGAACTCGTTCGCCTCGCTCGCGTCGCCCGGACGCTCGAGCAGGTCGCCGGCGTACGGCTGGCCCGGGTTCGAGCGCAGGATCTGCACGCCCGAGACGTCGCGGCGCACCTGGAAGGGACTCGTGTACGCGCCGCCGTCGGACGTCGTGTCGGCGCGGTCGTTGTACTGCGCCCAGTAGCGGATGCCCGTGTCCTGCGGGTCGTTCCAGGTGAGCGCACGCCGGCCGGCGGGTCCGGCTCCGAGGGTGTCGAGCGTCGTGGTGCGGGGTGCGCCGCAGACCGGCTGGCGGGTGTTCGGCAGCGTGCCCAGGCGCGCCAGCGACGGGGACGACAGCGGCAGGAACGACCAGGCGCCGCCCATCACGTCGGTCCGGTTGCCGTACTCCTCGCGGCGGCAGTCCGCGGGCAGCGGGGTGGAGGCGTAGTCGCGGGTCGTGGCGCAGTTCACGCTGTAGGCGTGCGGCAGCGAGAGGTTGTGGCCGAGCTCGTGCGCGAGGAAGTACGCGTCCGGTCCGGGCTGGAACGCGCGTCCGCCGTCATCGGGATCGCCGGACTGCTCGCCGTTGGCCCAGTTCGGGCACGGGTCACCCTCAGGCACCATGGCGACCAGGTGCTTGCCCGGTCCGCGCTGCCAGCCGGTCCTCTGCGCGATCCAGTCCTGCAGTCCGCCCGTGTTCGTGCAGCCGATCGGCTGGTCGACGACCTGCCAGTCGACGACCTGGTCGAGCTCGAAGCGGATCGCCCCGCTGGTCTCGCGGGAGTAGAACCGGTCGACGAGGTCGAGGGCGCGGACGGCGTCGGCGGTCGTGTACCCGCCCGGGACGGTGCCCTGCGGAGCGACGAGCGCGATCGTCACGCGGTGCGTCTGCACCTGGGCGCGCGCCGGGATCTCGACGTCGACGAAGTCGGCGTCGAGGGCGAGGGCGGCCTGCTGCGTCGTCGCGTCCGCCTCCGGCTCGATCACGGTGGGCTCGGCGTCCGGAGCCGCGACGGGGCGGTCCGGAGCGGGAGCGGGAGCGGCGGGAGCGGGGGCCACCGGAGCGGCCGCCGCTGGAGCCGCGGCGGGCCCTCCGGCGACGAGCCCGGAGGCCAGCAGCAGTCCGGTGAGCGCTCCAGGGAGCAGGGCGTGTCGTCGTCGCATGGTCGTCCTCTGGGTCGGTCCTCGCTGAGTGCCCCGAGCGGCAGCAGGCGGGGGCACGAGCTCCCGCCGACCTCCTCGCCGCTGAGGAGTCGGCTGACGTTACCGTGAACATCCGTGCAGGAACGGGCAGATGTCCCTCCGCGGCGGCCCCTTTCCGGGTGGGGACCAGAAATGACGAAGGCCGGGAGCGGGACCTCGGCCTTCAGCGACGATCAGATCTCGGTGTGCCCCAGATCCGCCGCGTCCAGCAGTCGGATCTCGGTCTCACATGCAGGGGTCGCAGGTGGGGGAGGGCCGGCCTTCCAGCCGGCCCGCGAGGGGCGATCCCCTCACGCTCTCTAATGGTCTCGGCTGGCCTGGTGCCGGCTGTCAGGCTGGTCCTGGCTTGCTCGGGCGTGACTCATCACACTCTTGACCGCTGTGTCTTGCTGGGGACCTGTCCGTCCGAGCGAGCTAGTTCCGGCGTGACGCTGCGATGGCTTGATAGAAGGTTGTCCGCGACTTCGGCCGCGTGACTCGTTAGAGAGATGCCTCCGCGGCGCATCCCACCCGGATGACCCCTGAGGAGAAGAGGCCGCATGATCGTCGCCCACCGCTATGACCACGTCGTCGGAGTCGACACCCACGCCCGCACCCACACCTACGCGATCGTCGCTACCAAGACCGGCGAGATCCTCGGAACGAAAGCCTTCCCGGTCACGGCGGCGGCGATCGACAGAGCGATCGCCTGGGTGCGAGGCATCGCGGGCGGGTCGGTTCTGTTCGCGATGGAGGGCACTGGCTCCTACGGTGCGTCGTTGGGTCGAGCGCTGCTGCGTGACGAGATCGTGTTCTGCGAGGTCCGGCCGCCGAAGAAGTCGAGCCGCGTCCGCGGCAAGACTGATGAAATCGACGCGATCGCTGCCGCGACCTCGGCTATGGGGATCGAGCTCGAGGCGCTGACTCGGCCGACGGCCGACGGGCTGCGCAATGCACTCCGAGTGACGCTTGACGCCCGCCGAGATATGGAAGTTCGTCGCACGAGCGCCCGGAACCAGCTCAACGCGTTGATTCGTACCGCGGACTTCGGGCTCGACACGAGGCGGGCACTCACCGATCGTGGTGTGCAGCAGCTCGCCAATCTGGACGCTAATCGTTCCGACGTGGCTGAGCGCATCATCCGCGCTGAAGCTGTCCGGCTGGCCTCGACCGTGATCGATCTTGGACGGCAGATGCGACACAACCGCGAAGCGTTAGCTGAGCTGGTCGAGCTTCTCGCGCCCGGGCTGCAGCAGATCTACGGCGTCGGCCCGGTCACCGCCGCAGTGGCAGTCGCGGCATACTCCCACCCGGGCAGGGTGCGGAGCGAGGCTGCTTTCGCAGCTCTCGCCGGAGTGAACCCGATTCCGGCGTCATCGGGGAACACGACACGTCACCGGCTCAACCGTGGCGGTGACCGTCAGCTCAATCGCGCGCTCGACGTGATCGCTCGCGTACGGATGGTGTCCGAGGCGCGCACGCGCGCGTACGTCGATCGACGAACGTCAGAGGGCCGAACTGTCCGCGAGATCAGGCGCAGCGTCAAGCGATACATCGCACGTGAACTATTCAAGGCGCTACAGGTCCGCATGGCGTTGTGCACCTAGCCGTATGAATGGGCGCCGAGCACGATGCGAGGGCGTCTGTTCGGCCGTCGACGAGCGTCAGAGGTGACGAGTCTTACGCGAGGGTGGTGGCGTCCTGATCGTCTAAGCGGAACACTGCGCAGCGCGGCGCGGCCGCTGCGAAATCGGCAGCGCTCGCCTCCGGGCCGACTTCGAAGATCTGAGCGGCGACTTTTCGGCCCTGGCTGTGCTGATGCCAGTACGCGCTGAGGATCGGGCCGCGCTGTTCAAGGGTCATCTCGGTGAAATTCACTGCCTCTCGTCGTCGGCCGCGCTGGATCTCGCCACGGCCGGCAGCCCTCACGTTCTTGACCCAGGACATCTTCTGTCCGGCGACCACGTACCGAGCCCCGTCCACGACAACGATCGAGACGGGTGTGGAGCGCGGCTCGCCGGAGACTCGGCCGACCACGGTCAGAACATGCGGAGGACCGGTGGTGATACCGATGTTGTTGAGGAACACGATCACCCTGTTGGCGTACTTCAGGAACGGGGGAAGGTTCTTGTCTTGTGGCATGTCCTACGACCTCGCTTCAGAACACGCGGCCCGTCGGGCTCGCTGCGGCGTCCAGTATCCACCGGGACCCCGTCGACTCCCTGACCGGCGCCGTGGGGTCTCAGGCCGAGACGACGACCGACCGCTTCATCGCGTGTTTGGTCTTGACTCGAAGCCATAGAAGGGTCCCCCGGGGAGCATGGCTTTAGTGGAAGTTGATCGTGGAGGGCGCAGGTGCCTTCCACGACTCTTCCTGATACGAGTGCGGGTCGTGAGCCTCGCGGGGCGGCTCCCCGAACGGATCCTTCGGCAGCGCCGTCGGCGCTGTGGTGAACTTCGCGCGGAGCGATGCGGCGATGGAGCGAATGCGGTAGATCACGGCGTTCATGTCGTTCTCCCGTTCGGGGTGATCAAGCGTCACCTGCCCGAAGCCTACCGACGTCGTTTCTCCGGCGGGGCGCGAGCTCCGCACGCGCAGCGGTGACGGAGCACCGCCGGCGGGAGCCGCTACGCGGCCGGATTACCCGTTTTCCTTACCTTGTTGCTCGGGCGGTTTCGGCACAGTCGTAGTGTGTCGATCGTCCGAGGACGGCAGGTATGGCTTCCCTGTTATCGCCGCTGCGACGGCTTGTGAAGAATGGCCGCCCGCCGTCCACCCGATGGTTCGACCGCTAATTGAGAGAAGCGAACAGATCGCTGCGTAAGGAAACGTCGGCGTGACCATCACCGCCACGAGGGAAGTGAAGGGAGCGGCCATGCCGCAGATTTGGGCCGGAATCGATGCGGGGAAGGGGCACCATCACTGCGTCGTCATCGACGCAGCCGGCGCCAAGCTCCACTCCGCCCGCGTCGCCAACGACGAGGCGGCGCTGCTCGATCTGATCGCTACTGTGACCGATCTCGCCGGTGTCCCTTCCGCCTCAGTGCACGGCGTTCCGTGTCGCGTGGCCGGCGCTGTTCTCTGTCGCCCTCGCAACCCTCGTTCTCCTGGTCGTAGCGATGCGTCTCGGCACGCCCTCTCGCGCTCGATGGCAGTGGCTGATGCTCGGCTCGGGTGTCGTCCGCGCCGTCACCAGCTGGGTTCCGGCTCTGCGTACCGCCGTGATCGTCGGTTGAGCAGCACACGGCACGACTACACGATCAGGTGTTCCGCAAAGGGATGGTTTACCGGTCGCAGGGGCACCGCCTCACATTGGCGGCTACTGTCCGGCGATCATCGCGAGGGAGGGCGCCCGGCCCTTCTCGATGTGGGTGAAGGCGATCGACTCGGCGAGGCGGTCGTTGCCGGCGCGGATCGCGTCGAGGAGGCCGTGGTGCTCGTCGGACTGCTGGCGCTGGTCGCGTGCGCTGGTGAGGTAGAACAGCCACGTCATCCGCCCAGTGACGGCGCGCATCAGCGAGGAGAGCAGGGCGCTGCCGGCGACTTCGACGATTGCCTCGTGCACGACGGTCGAGGTCTCGGCGACCTCGAGCCAGTCCTCGCTGTCGAGGGCACGGTGCTCCGCGTCGATCGCGTCGAGCAGCGGTTGCAGTGACGCACCGGCGGCGACGGCCTGTGCGGCCAGCCGCGCGGCGAGGGTCTCGAGGCTGAGTCGGACGTCGAAGAGTTCGACGACGTCCTCGATGCTCCACTGGGCGACGCGGGTGGAGCGGCGTGGGAGCATCCGCACGAAGCCCTCGTTGGCCAGCTGCGGCACGGCCTCGCGCACCGGCAGTCGTGAGACGTGCAGCTCGGCGGCCAGTGAGGCCTCGACCAGCCGCGATCCCTGCGAGTGCTGGCCGAGGATGATCTGCCGGCGCAGCGTCCGGTAGGTCTGGCTGGCGAGCGACTCCTCGGTGCTGGCGAGTGTCATGACGGTCCTCCTCGCGACGCCGGTGCGACCATTCAACACGCTCGGCCCTGCCTGTGCGGTCCGCCGGCCACCCCGCTCGGCCCCGCGCTCAGCCGCCGGGCCAGCTGCGCTCCTTCGGCAGCGGGCGGGCGTAGCTGTCGATCCGGCTGGTGCCGAGCCGCTGCCGGACGAGCGTCTCGACGAGCGCGGCCGCCGCCGCGACCCCGTCGACCACCGGCACGGGCAGCCGCGCGCCGACGTGCTCCTCGAGCCCCGCCATCCCCGCGCAGCCGAGGCAGATCACCTCGGCGCCGCGGGCGATCGCGCGCTCGCCCGCCGCGACGAAGGCGTCGAGGGTCGCCTGCGGATCCTCCTCCAGCTCGAGCACGCCGAGGCCGGTATCCTCGATCGCGGCGCAGTGCGCGATCAGGCCGGCGGTGGTGAGGCTGTCCTCGATCTGGCCGACCGCGCGGCGGACCGTGGTGACCACTCCGTAGCGGCGGCCGAGCAGCATCGCGAGGTGCGCGGACGCCTCCGTGATGTCGACGACGGGCACGTCGAGCAGCTCGCGGGCGCCCTCGCGGCCGTGCTCGCCGAAGCCCGCCATCACGACGCCGTCGATGCCGGCCGGCAGCCGCTCGAGGGTGTGCAGGACGGCCGCGGCGCTGAGGAAGCTGTCGTACCAGCCCTCGGCCGAGGCGACGCCCCAGCTCGGCGTGATCGCGACGATCTCGGTGCCCGGCCCGACGGCGAGCCGGGCGCGGGCGGCGGCCGTCTCGGTCATCGACTCGGTCGTGTTGCAGTTGACGACGGCGATGCGCATCAGCGGCCCGCCGCCGCGGGGACGCCGGACAGTCGGACAGCGCTGCCCGCGTCCCGCAGCCGCGCCAGATCGATCAGCGCGGCGGCGACCGCGAGGTCCTGCGCGGCGAGGCCGACGGAGTCGAACACGGTGATCTCGTCGTCCCGGGTGCGGCCGGGAGCGGTGCCGGCCACGACGTCGCCGAGCTCGAGCAGCCCGGCCGCCGCGTCGAGGGCGCCCTCCGCGATCGCGAGGACGAGGTCTCCGGACTTCGCCCGCGCGGTGGCCGCGCTGTCGACGACGAGCGTGCCGAGCGCCATCGCCGCGGAGTCGAGCTCGCGGTGCTCCGGCCGCGGACGGGCGCCCACGGCGTTCACGTGCTGGCCGGCGTGCAGCCAGGCCCCGTGCACGATCGGCTCGACCGACGGCGTCAGCGTGCAGAGCACGTCGGAGCACTCGGCGACGGCCCGCGGATCCGCGGCGCGGGTCACGGGGTGCCCGACCGCCTCCTCGAACCGGTCGAGCGTCGCGTCCGACCGCGACCAGACCACGATCTCGTCCAGGTCGCGCACCGCCTGCAGCGCGCGGACGTGCGCGACGGCGAGGTTGCCGGCGCCGATCAGCCCGAGCACCCGGCTGTCCGCCCGGGCGAGGTGCCGGGTGGCGACCGCGGAGGCGGCGGCGGTGCGCGCCCGGGTGATCAGCGCGCCGTCCAGGACGGCCACGCACTCCCCGGTGAGCAGCGAGGTGACCAGGATGGTCGAGCGCTGCGTCGGCAGCCCGCGCGCTGCGTTTCCGGGTAGGTCCGCCATCAGCTTCACGGCGGCCAGGCCCAGGGCATCGGAGCGGACCGCCATCGGGAGGATCAGCCCGTCGTCCTCGCCCGCGAGGGCCGTCGGCGCGCCCTGGTGCAGCGCCCCGGAGCCGAGGTCCGCGAACACCTGCTCGACCGCGCCGAGCACGTCGACGTCGGGGAGCAGCCCGGCGATCTGCTCGGAGGCGAGGACGAGCGTCATCAGCGCGCGCCGACCGTCGCGCGGCCGGTCAGCTCGGCGAGCGAGGGGGCGCGGGTGACGAGGCCGGCCTCGGCGAGGATCCGCATCCAGCGGTCGGAGGCGGCCTCGTCGATCACGGTCGTGTCCCAGACCCCGCCGGCGGCCATCTCGTCGGCGGCCTCGTGCAGGAGCGCCGAGTCGCGGTCGGGCCAGCGCGCGGCGAGCACCGCGTCGATCTCGGCGCCGGCCTCACCCGCGGTGATCCTCTGCATCGCCGTCTCGATCGCGTCGACGAAGCGCTCGGTGCGGTCGGCGAGCTCCTCGACCCGCTCGGTGCGGGTGTAGTAGACGCTGTTGGGCATCACGCCCGCGTCGAGGTGGCGGAAGACGATCTGCCCGCCGCCGGCCGCGACAAGCTCCTTCGCCGAGAGCAGGTCGAGCACGATCGCGTCGCCGAGGCCGTCGCGGTAGAGCTCCAGCATCATCGCCGTGGACAGGTCGCGCGCCCAGCGGGTGGCGGAGACGTCGAGCCCGGCCTCGCGGATCAGGCCCGCGGTGAACTCGAACGGCGCGCTGCCGCCGGCGCCCGGGGCGAGCACGACCTTGCCGGCCAGCCAGTCCAGCCCGACCGGTCCGGAGCCGTCGCGGGCCACGATCGTCATCGGGAAGCGGTGGTTGAGCTGGCCGACGACGGTCAGCTCGCGGCTCGTTCCGGCGTACATCCCGGGCACCCAGAGCCCGCCGAGGGCGAGGTCGGCGGCGCCGGAGTCGAGGTCGTCGAGGACGCCGGTCCAGGGGTCGCAGGCGGTGGCGGTGACGGCGAGGCCGCGCTCGGCGAACAGGCCGCCGACGTCGGCGACGTACTCGGGGAGGTAGTTCAGTCCGTTGGCGGTGGCCGAGACGGTGAGGGTGTCCATGGTGCTCCTTGTGGTGCTGTCCGGTGGATGGTTGCGCCCAACGGTGCCGGAGCGCCAGGGGGCGGGGTGGGTCAGTGGGCGGCGGCGATCGCGTTCTCGTTGACGTCCTCGAGCGAGCGACCCCGGGTCTCCGGGGCGAAGCGGGAGGCGACGACGAGCACCGCGTACATCACGGCGGCGAGGCCGAAGACGCCGGCGAAGGCGAACGAGCCGTAGAGCGCGACCGCGAGGAACGGCATGACCGCTCCGGCGATGTTGCCGATGCCGTTGACGATCGAGGCTCCGGAGGCGCGGATCGCGGTCGGGAAGATCTCGGCGGTCCAGGTGGCGAGGGTCGTGTTGGTGACCATCGTGAAGAACTGGAAGAGGGCGCCGAGCACGAGGATCGCGGCGGTGCCGTTCCCGAAGCCGGCGAAGGCGAGCGCGGTGAGGCAGCCGAGGACTCCGGCGGCGCCGACGGCGGTGCGACGGCCGACGCGACCGGCGATCAGGGCTGCGGTGGTCGCTCCGAGGAGCGAGCCGATGTTCATGATCATCGTGTAGAGCAGGCTCTCCGAGACGGAGTAGCCGCGCTCGACCAGCAGGGTCGGCATCAGGAAGTTCAGCGTGACCTGCGACCCGAAGGCCATCCAGGACGCGACGCCAAGGGCGGCGGTGCGGCGGATCACCGGGCGGCTGAACACCGCGGCGGGCGAGGCCGACATCTTCACGGGCGGCAGGTCGTCCGGCGAGAGCTCGACGGGCGGACGGGCGGCGGTGGGGGTGAGCGAGTTCGAGGCGAGGATCGCGAGCGAGCGGTTCGCCTCCTCCGTGCGGCCCTGCGAGAGCAGCCAGCGCGGCGTCTCCGGCAGCTTGCGGCGGTAGAAGACGACCAGCAGCGCGGGGACGGCGAGGATCACGAACGACCAGCGCCACACGGAGTCGGGGCCGCCGAGCGGGGTCTCCAGCGGGCCGAGCAGCAGCAGGAACAGGCCGTAGGAGAGGAAGTTGCCCAGGCCCCCGGCGCCGACGTTGACGGCGCCGATCGCGGTGCCGCGGAAGCGGGTGGAGACCATCTCGGAGAGCATGACCAGGCCGATCATGAACTCGCCGCCGATGCCGATGCCGACGATCAGGCGGCTGACGAGCAGCATCTCGTAGTTCATCGCGACGGCGCTGAGCAGGCCGCCGAGCGTGTAGATCAGCAGGTTGAGGCTGAGCGAGAAGCGGCGGCCGTAGCGGTCGGCGAGGTAGCCGGCCAGCACGCGGCCGATCAGTCCGCCGATGACCGTGGCGGTGTTGATCGTCGTGAGCTGGACGTCGCCGATCTGCAGCGTCTCCTTGATGTGGCTGCCCATGGCACCCACCGAGTTCTGCTCGAGGGTGTTGAAGAACTCCCCGGCGAGGATCAGTAGGAAGATCCAGAACTGCGCGCGGGTGAAGCCGATGGAGTCGAGGACGGAGGCGACCGTGTGGCCTGAAGCGGGCGGAGCGGTGGTGCGGGATACAGCAGACATGTGTAGCTCCCAGCAGGGCGAGGGGGAAAGCGGCTCCAGAGTGATGGTCACCGCGAGGACTCCTCTTTTGTATCCCAAATACCGTTTCGGGCAGGTTTCCACGATGCTACAACCTCCCTCTGAGCTGTAGTGACCGCGCAGAAGGGCATACACCTCGAAACGTTCGCTGGCGGTGGTATACAAAAGGGCCTCGATGCGCGCAGAGGCTACATGGACCCGTAATGCGGGAGATGTGGGGCACGAGCCGCCGTCGTCATGCGTCTCACGACCCCGGCTGGCCGCGTCTTCAGGCCCCCCGAGGAGTAGGGGCGGCGACCTGAGAAGCGAACCCGGATCGTCGCGCTCCTCGTGGAGCTGCGCGGGCGCCTTCTCGGCGAAACTATCCGCCACCCCGCCGCTTCACCGTCGGGCCCGTCGTCACCGCAGCTGTCGTCGAGACCGTCGACCACAGCGTTCTTCCGACGCTCGTCCGCAGATCTTGAGCAGCGCCGAGTTCAGCTAATCCTGCGTCCCGTATGGGGATCGTTCAGCGGGTCGCTATGCGGTCGGGCCGCTGCTCTCCGCCGCGTGCCGCGGATCAAGGGAGAGCGTGCTCCCGCTGTCAGCTTGCGCGGACCGACAGGTTCTTGCCGAGCTGGGTCCAGCCATCGCCGGTGGCGTCGCCCGGTACGGCGTCGTCAGGGTGGATCTGTACCGTCCAGTCGTTCTGCTTCGACAGCTTCTCGCCGCAGCCACTCACCGGCTCGTCGCCCTCGTTGACGATGACGCAGTGTCCGGCTCCCTCGCGAGGTAGGGCCAAGTAGAAGTCGAGGCCCTCGACCGAGCCGGCGAACCGGATCGAGTCGGGATCGAGCTTGTCGCCGAGGTTCTCGAGCGAGGGAAGTGCGTCTTGCTCCTGCTGCGCCCTGTCGTAGTCCGAGTACACGGTCGGGTCGTCGTAGATGCTGGTGTCCTGCTGCGCACACCCAGCGAGAAGAGGAAGGGCCATGAGTGCGACCGCGACCGCACCGATCTTGAATCTGTAGGTCGGTCGTTCGTGGCCCATGGCGTCCCCCGTTGCGTTTCGCCCACCCTACTTCGCCTGAACTCCAGAGCACCGGCCCTCATCGCCGCAGCGGAGAGCGCGAGGGCACCCGTTCCGTTGGGGGATCGCTCAGCGGAACGCCGGCGCGGGGAAGAGCGTGGCCGGATCCAGATCGCCGGCGGCGCACTGGGTCCCCCGGAGGAGCTTCAATCGGAAGTGTTAGTGGTCCGGTTTGTCGCTGAAGTGCTCGCGGTCGCTGATGTAATCGATCCGGGTTGCATCGAAAATATCGCTTCCTAAGCGGTCCGCCCCTCTTCTTGTCGAGAGCGTTACCGGATATTGCACAAGTCTTGGCGTGCTGTTTGTGAAGAATGAACAGAACAACATCCGCAGAGGTGAAGTATCCCCGGGAAGGAAGTTTGACCCGCCAGATATGAAGCCCGCGTAGGGCGATTCGCTAAAGAAGAGAATTGATTCTCGGGCCAGAGTATGAGAGCGAAACCAGGAGCGTATTACGACAGAGTTTTGACTCACATAGACTCCGAACAGTCTTGCCCGCACCGCTAAAACAATAGTGACTAGAAGTGCGCACAGAACAATTAAATCTGTAAGCGACCAGTTCCAATTCGGCCCGACTATTCCGAGAAAAGCGGCGCATATAACCGGGTTAACGATCCATGCAATCACTCGAGCCCCATTGCCCGACTTCGGAATTCTTCTCGAAAATAACTTATCATCTTTCATTATTTGTGCCCTATCAATAATCTCTCCTCAACTCGGAATAGTAAAAAAGCTAATTCTAAATTGTGCAGTCATTTCCTCACCCTGCGAGGTCTCAGCCTCGCCGTGCCGGCAGGCGTGAAGCCTGCTCCCTGGGCCGATCGGCGGTGGGCTTAGCGCGTTCCGTACGGGAATCCGTCATCGCGACGAGGGCCGGGTCGCAGGTCACCGAAGTCGTCGGACCAGATTCACGACGAGTAACACCGCGTCTGCGGCCATGCCTGCCGAGCGCCGATCGCCGTTCCGGCGGTGCTTCATGGCCTGCGCGAGCTCGATGGCCGCACGAACGACTTTGCGCAGCTCGGCGTTCTCGGACCCAGGTAGTTCGACCTCAACCACTCGACCAAGGCGGGCCTTCGTGCTGGGGATCGGCGGCTCATCGACGCCAGGCTCACCGTGCCGTGCGTGCTCGTAGGAGGCCGCGGAAAGCGCTTCGAGGGCGGCCACCGCGTCGTTCCCGACGTTCGAGTAGTCCTGCTCCGTCCGAGCTGCCCGGAAGTGTCGCCGCATCTCGTTCAGCTCCCCATCGACGCGCTGCCATCCGGTGGCCTTTCGCGGCGAAATGGGATCGGCCAGTGCGCCGGCGAGCGAGTCGGTCTCACGCTCGTCGAGCATCTCGTGGAGTGCATCGAACTGCTCATTGAGCATGCTGCGCCTGGCCTGCCAGCTGCCGTACCCATCGTTCGCCTGCCAATACTTGCGGAACGTCTCGAAGTCACGGAACGGTGGATCGAAGGTGTCGATGCCAAGGCGCGCGAGGACCGCCTTCAACGCGCGGACGAGTAAGCGTGAGTCGTCATTGCTGAGCGGTGAGCCATGGGTGCCGTGGGCCTCGTACTCTTCGTGCACGACCCGGGCGAGAGGCACCGCGATCTCCACATCGCCGTGCTCCGGGTTCGGTCCGCGCAGGAGCCCCTCGAGGAGATTCACGTCGAGCGCGGACTGCTGAGTCACCTCCGAGCCCCAAGCGTTCGATACCACCTCCTGACCCGAGAGGTAAAAATCCCACGTACGCATGCGCCCACCCTAGCCAGCGGCACCCCGCCCGCTGATCGACCTAGACGAGCGTTCCATCTGTCGCAAGTTCGGGCGTCGGGTGGTGTCCGAAAGAGGATCGCTCAGTGCTTCGGTCTCGTGCAACCATGGCCGCATGTCGACCAGCTCGCGTGTTGTTGTCGTGGATGGCGAGACGTTCGAGGTCACGGCCAGGCCTGATGGGATCCACTTCTCATGGGCTAGTGGCCCCAACCCTGGGTACGGTTTCGGATCCAGCTGGTCAGGGGACTCTCCGCCGACAGATGCGCAAATCCGCCCGATGATCGACAGCTTCCTCTCGCAGATCGATCCCGAAACCGGCTACATCTCCGAGGACTGAAGTCCTGCGTGGATGCCACCTGCGGTGTCCCGTAAGGGGATGGGTTACCGGTCGGGCAGGTGATCCTCCGGATTGATGTCCGCTCGTCGTAGAGGTCCGTCGTAGACGCTGCCGGTGCTCCACATGGCGATGACGGCCCATCCGAGGTCGGCATGTGCGATCGTGCCCTCCGGGATGGTGCGCGAGAAGAGGGCGTAGTCGATCCCCTCGACAGGGAGTACCGAGACGGTCCATCCGTCTCGGTCTTGGGCGAGAGCGAGCGAACGAGCTTCGACTTCCTCGATCACGGCGACCCCATCGCGCTTTCGGGAGTCTGTGGGGAGCGTGCCGAGGAGGAGACAGTCGGCGGCGAGGGAGGCGATCGTCACGGGGTCGGTCACCATCCCGTGTACGTGACCGCGGGGTCCGACGCGAGTCCCGGGGCGCACCATGGTGCGGACCGAGCAGCGCGCGACGTGCAGTCCGCGATCGATCGCGATCGTCGTGTCTTCATCGGTGCCGGCGCCATGAGTCGTGGTCCACAGCTCGCGGCCTGACAGGGGGATGAGCGTCTGCATGTGCTCATCCAAGCCAGTGTCCGTGATCGTGCCAAGGAGTCGTCGCTCATTCACGCTGCCTTACTCCGGTGCTGTCCGTTAGGGGGTCGTCGTCCGGCCGCCGAAGATGGCGTCTCGACGTGTGTCGATTCTCGCGCTCGTCTGCACGGTTCTTCGCGTCAACGCGGCGCTCGTGCAGACGACCGTGGGTATTCAGATGTTCAAGGTCCCCTGCACACACGACCGGGCGCCGCTTCGCCGTTCCGTATGGGGACCGGCCACCGGCACAGTCTGGCCAGTACGGCTAGTGAGCAGCGAGGTAGCACGGAGAGCGCCCGAGTGGGAGGCTTCTGCCGTGAGAAGGATCGTCACGGTGCTGGTGTGCGCAGTCTCGGCCGCGACTCTTGCGGCCTGCTCCAGCTCTGGGATCTCGGTGCAGAGGGCACAGGGCGTCACGGCGATGGTCTCTGCCGCGACCCCGAGTGCCGTGATGGAGGCGAGTTTCACTGGGACGCTCACGACGACCGATCAGGGCTGCCTGGCGGTGAGTGTGGGAGAGACGACGTTCCCGTTGAAGTTCCCGGCTGGTTCGCGTCTCAGCGACGACGGCCAGATGATCGACGTCCCTGGTTTCGGCTCGGTGAGTTCGGGTGAGCTCGTCGAAGGCGGAGGCGGCTACCTCGCGCTGGACGGTGTGCCAGACGAGTGTGCTCCGGGTGGCGAACCCGTCGAGTCGATCGTCTGGCAAAGCCTTCCCGACTGACGCTCGCCATCAGGACTTTCGGGCTACTGCGTCTCCGACGCGAGGCCATGAACGAGCCGACTCGGGACTGCCCTGTACGAGGATCTCCTAACGGACCCCTGCTCGTTGAGCGGCCGGTATCGCCGCGCGAGCATGGGGCCATGTCGAAGAAGATCGAATCCGCCCACCGCAAGCTCGTTGACGCGCTGAAGAAGCACGCCGAGCTCGCCTCCGGGAAGAAGAGCCGACGCGGCCGCATCGAGAGCGCCGCCGCCGTCGTCAAGAGCGCTGCGACCAAGTACGCGGCTCTCGTCTCCGCGCGCACCGACACCGAGAGTCCGTTCAGCGACATCACGGGCCCTCGCCTGGACCGTCCCACGATCGCCTCGCTCACGGCCGCGCGGGACGCGCTCACACGCCGGCTGACGGACACGCCGCTCGGTGCGACTGACTTGTAGCTCCCGCTCCCGTCACCGAAGCAGAATCCGTCCTAACGACGCCCGGTCAGCGATGGTCTAGCTGGCGTCCGGTAGGGGGTCGTTCACCGGGATGGCTCGAGCTCGAGCGCAGCCCGCTTGCGGCGGGAACGGATCCTTCGGAGAACGATGCCGGTCGCCAGGAACCCGAGCCCTGCCGGAATGGTGCCTGCGGTCAGAAGGACGGCGTGGAGCGCGAGTAGGAGGTAGTCGATGGAGGACAACCAGGTCATCGACAGAGGGCCGAGGACGTCCGTTATCAAGAAGGAGAACAGGGAGATGGCCAGTCCACACCAGGCGAGGCTCACTACGGCAGGAGTTGAGGCGACCGGGACGCGCTGACGCGGATGTCTCCGCACCGCAATGTGAGCGGCGACGCCGGCGAGGGCGATCCACGTTCCGACGCCGACCGCACCGAACGCGATACCGAAAACTCCTTCAGAGGGGTCCGAATCGGTCACGCCCGTGGCGACCATGAAGCTGCTGAGCATGAGAACGAGGGCTGCGATCGCGGTGGTGAATCCGACTCCGGAGCAGGTGATGAAGGTGTCCAGTGAGGCTTCGGGTGCGGCGGTCGAGGTCGTCGGAGTTGCCGAAGCGGGAGCGCTGGTCATGATCGGAGGTCCTTGTTGGTGGAACCTCGATGGGGTTCGCCTAGTCGGAGGAGAGTTTGAAGTCGGAGTTTGGCTCGTTGGTGTCGGCCGCGTGCGGTCGATTCGCTCACTCCGAGGATTGTTGCGGCTTCGGGGAGGGTGAAGCCGTCCCAGAGGATAAGCCGGATCAGTTCGGACTGGTTTTCCGGAAGGGAGTTCAGGGCTGCGCGGATGTCGAGGGTGTCTGCGTTGACGGGATCGGTTGGGTGGTTGTCGAAGTGCTGGCGGAGTTTCTGTGTGAGATCGTCGTGTCGGATGGCTCCTCGTGCGGCGTTCGAGTGGACTCGGCGGGCGACGCCGAAGAGCCACATGCGTGCCCGCTCGGGGTCGGCGGGCAATTGCTCGATGCGTCGCCACGCGACGATGAAGGTCTCACTGAGAAGGTCAGCGGCATCAGCGGGAACGGCGACTCGTCGGCCGAAGTAGCTGAGTAGGTCAGCTGCGTTCGCGGCGTGAAGGCTTTCGAGTGCTGCATCCTGGTCGGACCGGCGTCGTCGCGCGATCACTCGTCGGTTCCGAGGGACTCGCTGTCGCACTGGCCCGCCATCTCGATGGAGGTGCTGGTCGTGAAGTAACCGGCCTCCTCGAGCACCTCCCGGATCTCGTCGCCCATGAGGGAGCTGGCGATCACCCCGGGGGTCGCGTCGGGGATGTCTGCCGGCCGGCCGGCGGCTTCCGCCGCGACGTTCGCTTCATCGATCCCCGCCTGATTCGATGCCAGGGCCGCCTCGATGTCCTCCGGAGTGACACGGGCGATCACCGGATCCCAGTCGTGCTGCGCGAGGAACTCGCGGGCCCTCTCGGTCAGCTCGTCGGTCTCCTCAATAGAGAGCCCGCCGCCGTACTCCGGTTGGATCCGGGCGACGACCGCGCACGTTCCGATGTCGGCACCCTCAGCGAGCTCGAACGTGCGCTGCACAGCGACGTCAGGAGTCCATCCCACCCACTGCAGCAGCGACGGCCCCGCGACGGCGGCCGTGGTCCCGACTCCGACCAACCCGATCGCCAGAACCGTCACTCCGACTCCGGAGCGGAACCACGCGCGTCGCGGCGGACGGCTCTCGGCCACTGCCCGGGCAATGCCACGCGCGGCTTCGGCGGCCGCCGGATCCTCGCCCAGCGCCAGCGGCGCAGCTCGTCGCACCAGATCGTCCATGCCGGTTCCCCCTCGGTGATTGCTCGTCACTGTCGACGTGTCCGGCCGAGGCTCGTTCTTAACGTCGGCCGCGAAGATTCACGAGCCGACTAGGGCTGGTTGAAGGATTCTCTGGCGTCGGTGATGGTGCTTCCGTCGCGGAGGGTGAGCGTGACTGTGAAGGTGGGCTCCGGTCCGCCGCGGCCAGTCTCGCCTCCCTCGGTGAGGCCGGTTCCCGGCCACCACGCTGCCCAGTGGCCGTCTGCAATCGTGGCGATGACGCTCGTGCCGTCGCCGGTGCGGATGGTGAGCCCGGTCACGTCCGAGCCGACGTCGCCGCGGGTGAAGACGGCGGGCGGGAGGTTCTCGCCCGCGAACTGACTGATGCCTCCCTGCGTGTATTCCTCAGCGAGCGGCGCGAAGCCGCCCTCGCTTCCAGTGGAACTGACGAGTGCCCTTCCCGCAGTGCTCGTCCCTACCGGAATCTCGATGAGGCACGCTCGCTGACTGGGCGTCGTGTAGGAGACCATCACCCAGTTGCCGCGCCGCTCCCCGATCGCCGGCTGACCGAGCTGCTCCGCGTCACCTGACGCACAGGCCTCGCCGGCGGTGGCCAGGTCGGAGGCGCTGGCAATGTCCGATGTGGAGGTCCAGGAGGCGTACGCGCGGGAGTCGACACCGGACGGCAGGACGGCGAGAGCGACTCCTAGCGCTGCCGCCCCGACCCCGGCGGGAAGGACGAATTGCCATCCCCGAGGGCGCCGAGCGGCGGGCTCTCGAGCGGTCACCGGGTCGCTGTGGAGGATCATCTGGAGCCGCGCAGCGGCGGCCTCGCGAGCCGGGCCGTCGAGCTCGTACTGAGCGGCCGGGTCGAGGTCTTTCGTGGCGAGGAGTTCGGGCGTGGTCATGATGCCTCCAAGGCGGGCGAGTCGGCGTGGTGCTGGCGTGAGGGGGGATCGAGTAACGCCCGCAGCGCGGTGCGTGCTCGGTGAAGTCGGAGTCGGAAGGCGACAGCGGTGATGCCGAGCACTCCGGCCGCGGAGGGAGAGTCGAGCCCTTCCCAGGCCGTCAGCGCGATCGCTTCCTGGTGCTGCGGTGTGAGCTGCTGCCAGGACTGGTAGAGGTCGAGCCGGGTCGCGATCGCGTCCTCCGGCGACCGCGCGGCCGCGTCGGTGTGAGCGGCGACCCGGATCGCGAGGGCGGCGGTGCGGTGCTGACTGCGGAGGTCGTTGAGGAGGCAGTTGCGGGCGATGGTGAACAGCCACGCACGCGTGGGCTCGTCTTCCGATGGCGCGGTGTCGTGTCGGCGCCAGGCGATCAGGAATGCCTCGTGCGCGAGGTCTGCGGCGCGCTCGGGGTCAGTGCGACGCCTCAGGAACCGGACGACGCTGACGTACTCGCGCTCGTACAGCTCGGAGAAGCTCGCCTCGCGGTCGGACTGTGGTGGGCTCATACCTGGGACATGTCGCCAGCCGAGCTGCTGTTACAGGTGATCGAGTACCTGTTGATCAGCAACACGGAACCGACGGCTCGCCCACAGGGTGATGAGCCACGCCACCGAGCCCAAGATCGGCAGGAGCACGACCACGACGGTCCACCCGACGCGCGCAGCGTTGGTGAGGGTCTTCGTCGTGATGAGAGTCACGATCGAGACGATGGGAAGAGCGACGCTGAGGATCGAGAAGACGATCCATGCGACGTCGTAGTAGGTGGGAACCAGGATCACCGCGTCCTCAGTCAGAGCGATCTCCTTTGCTGTCGAGCCAAGGCGACGCTGGTCGAACGGTCGCGGATCCAGCCTCTAGGCCATCGAAGCATCGCGCAAGACCGACCTTCTGCGGTCCGTCTCGCATGGGAATCGCTTAGCCGTCAGGGCGAGGAAAGGGACCCGTCACCGGTACCCGCGAAATATCGCCAACCGAAATCGACAGTCAGGGCGAAAGAGGCATCCGTTGCGCGCACATCCGCTGGAGTCGACTCGGTGATCGACCCTTCGTAGGACTGACGGTTGAAGCCCTGAGGGAGCGGGAGGCCATCGACCTGCAATCGGGAGGCGGCGACGAGAGTCCACCGGACGGTAGCCGTCCCGTTGGCACCTCCACCGGGAAGCCCACGACCACCACCACCGGAGATGTCGCCGCTTTGCAGTAGGTCGACGCCGACCAGAGAATCAACGACTCTCACTCCTGTGCCGTGGATTCCGTTGGTCGCGAGGAATCTGTCGACGGCTTCGGCCGCTACGAGCTGATCGGCGCCGTCCACCGCGTAGACGATTCCTCCGTCGAGTCGGCAGACCGTCGTGATAACTGACCCTGACTCGCCGATCTGATCGGATCCTCCCTCTCCGAAGCACCAGTCCTCCGTCGCCCGTGCCACCTCTCGCACGCCAGGCACGGCGTCCACCGCCATCGCCTCGTCAAACAGCGGACGCGTGTCCTGCCGTGCTGCAGCGACAATGGGCGAGGTTGGTGACGGCCCAGGAATGTCAGCGGCACAACCGGAGAGCGGGATCACGGCGGCTGCAAGAGCGAGCAGACCCCGCCAGAGGAGTCGCCTTTCACGGCCAGAGTCGGGTCGCGCGTGCATGCGCCCAACGTACGACGCTCTGGCCGGTGCGCCCAGGCCGCGTACGCGACTACCCGCCGTCACGGAACCTGATTTCGGCCGTTCACGAGACCTAGAATGAGTGACAAGTTACGTGACGCCTTCGCTCGGCGCGCCATCCCATCAGCACCGTGTCACGTATTCGGCCGTATAAGTGACAGGGGTCCGTGATGCTCGTTGGGTACATGCGCGTCTCGAAGACCGATGGAACGCAGACCACAGATCCGCAGCGCGATGCGCTGCTCGCGGCCGGCGTCGAGGACGCGCAACTGTACTCCGACCTCGCGTCCGGCCGGAAGGATGATCGGCCGGGTCTGCTGTCATGCCTGAAGGCACTGCGCGAGGGGGACACGCTCGTGGTGTGGAAGCTGGACCGGCTCGGGCGCGACCTGCACCACCTGGTGAACACGGTCCATGACCTCACCGCGCGCGGCATCGGGTTGAAGGTGCTGACGGGTCAGGGGGCGGCGATCGACACGACCACCGCTGCCGGCAAGCTGGTCTTCGGGATCTTCGCTGCCCTCGCCGAGTTCGAGCGCGAGCTCATCTCCGAACGCACGATGGCGGGCCTCGCGTCCGCTCGAGCACGCGGTCGGGTCGGCGGGCGCCCGTTCACCATGACGCCCGCCAAGGTGCGACTCGCTATGGCGTCGATGGGCAAGCCGGAAACGAACATCGGTGCCCTCTGCAAAGAACTCGGCATCTCCCGCCAGACGCTCTACCGACACGTCTCGCCCACGGGTGAGGTGCGACCAGACGGCCTCCGCGTCCTCGGACGCAAGAGCACCTAGATACGCAGCTCTCCGACGCCGGCGTAGGCTCCGAAAGACGGCTCCGATGGTTGTGCAGACGACCTTGAAGATCTGTGCAGAGGACCTCGAGAACTGACATGTGCCGCGCGTCGGCGCGGGCGGCAGTGTCCCGTAAGACCCGCCCGATGAAATGCCCGGTGACGGGGCGGCTATCGGGACACTGGAACGGTGGATCAGAAGGCAATGCTGCGCACCCGAGCCGAGGCGCTCGACGAGCTCGACCAGCAGCTGCGTTCCGAGGCCGAAGCGACAGAGTTCGCAGGTCAAGAGTGTGAAACACGCAACCCCTCACCGTCCGGCCATTCCTCGGACTTTGTTCCGTACGTGATTGAGTACGAAGATTCAATGCCGGAGCGCGCAAATCAGAACACTCGCACGCTGATGTTCGGTGTGCTGCTCGGTCTTGCGGGAGGTTTTGCGGCCAGTCTTGTTGCTTGGGGAGATTCGCGCCGTCGCGACCGTCGCGAGGAGACACAAAAACAATAAGAGAGGTCAAAGCCCGGCAAGCGCCTATTGCGCGGCTGATCTCGGAGGACCAGCCCGCGCTTTAGTCGCTAGCCAGTTCGCCAATTAGGGTGCGACCTGTGAGGTGGGATGTACTTCACTTAGACGTGAGTATCCACAAACCGATGTATGTGATGTGAAGGGGTGGTTTGGGCGAGAGCCTGTCCGAATGAGCAGCGGCTGGTGCGCGTGCAGTGGTGGCTGCGAGGTTTGATCATGTGTGGCGTAGAGGTGCCGGTGCTGCCATTGCCGCGCCTCCCTCTTCGGGCGGCCGGTTGGAGGGCCGGCTATGACTAGCTGAACCTCAGCAAGCTGACATAATCTCGCTTATGAGAAGCGGCAGTGGGAAGCGCCCGGGGGAGCGCGCAAGCCCTATACCGCCTTCGACGGGCTTGCGTACCGTCGCTGACGACCCGCACCACTCCTCGAGGCACCGGACCGGTGCAGAACAGGTGACAGCACATGACTCGCGAGCAGAACATCGCCTCCCAGCAGGCCTTCGGTGAGGCGGTCAACGCCGGCGACTTCGCCGCGTTCGACGCACTCGTCGCGCCCGACTCGGTCGATCACGACCCGGCGCCCGGCCAGGCACCCGGTCCAGAGGGATACGCCGCGTTCTTCGGCGACCTGCGGACCGCGTTCCCCGACATGGCACTCGAGGTCGAGAAGCTCGTCGCGGACGACGACAGCGTCGCGTTCGCCTACACGCTGACCGGCACGCAGACCGGTGTGTTCCAGGGCCACGCGCCGACGGGCAAGTCCGTGAAGATCCGCGGCATGCAGATCAGCACCTTCGTCGACGGCAAACTCGCCGAGCGCTGGGGAAGCAGCGACGAGCTCGGCATCCTCACGCAGCTCGGCCTCGCACCCGGCGCCTAGCCGGCGGGACTCCGACGGGTTCCGAAGCTCGTGTGCAACCACACCTCGGAGCCCGTCGAGCGGGGTGTGTGCGAACAAACTGACATAACGTCGATTATCGGAGGTCGCGCGGCGGAGCGGTTTGCTCTAGCGAAACCGGTTGCTCCAACTGCACGCCGGTCGCTTCGACCGCAGCCTCGTTTTGTGCCCACGGGTGATTTGGCGCCCGCGCAGGTCAGCGCAGGTTGCTGCTCGGGGCGAAGGGCCGTCGACTAGTTGTCGTTGATGGGATGGACCGACGCACGATCGTGTGTTGTGCAACTTCTGATCACCGCGGAAAAATTTTGCAGTTACAACTGAAACGCCGTAACGTGGACCTGCGCAGATCAGTTGAGACGCGTGATGGAGGATGAAGGACATGTCTAGAACGCTTGCGATCACGGCACCAGCAAACACCCGGGCCGTGCGAAATGAAGCCGCTGCGGTCGTTCGCGACGCGTGCGATGAGCAGATCACAACTTTCTCCGTGCAGGTCGGCGACCGCACGATTCCTCTCCAGGAGAACGTGTCGAGCTTCCTCCGGTTCATACTCGAGCAGGCCGCGGAAGGCGCATCGTTCTCGATCGCGTCACGGCCCGAGGAGCTCACATCGACGGTCGCTGCCGATCTCGTCGGAGTATCTCGCCCCACGCTCATGAAGATGGCGCGGGAGGGACTCGTCCCGTCGATCAGAGTTGGCACTCACACTCGTTTCAAGTCGGCGGACATCGAAGAGTTCCTTCGCGCGCGAAGCGAAGCGAGAGCAGCAGCGTTTAAGGAGCTGCGTCAGATCGACGACGAGCTGGAGCTTCACGCCGCCCAGTAAGCTCGCGCCATGACCCAGCGCATCTTCGTTGACGCGAACATTCTCATGTCGCGCACGCTGATGGACTGGTTGTTCATGCTTCGCGCGGAGACCGGTCGGATGTTCTCGATCGTGACGAGTGAGGACGTCCTGGCGGAGGTTGAGTACTCGTTGCGACGCCTGCACCCCGAGGCGCCCGGCCGGCTGATCGTTCAAAAGCGGGCGAAGATCGTCGAATGTGTCGATGAGGTCCTTGGTGACTTCGACGCCACCGTTCCGTACAACGGCACCGATCCTCACGATCGCCACGTCCACGCTGCTGCGCTCGCGGCCGGCGCGGATATCTTGCTGACCAACGACGGCGGATTCTCGGACAGCGAGGACGAGCTCTACGAGGTCTACCGCGCGGATGACTTCTTCATCCTCATCGATGACGGAGCGCCCTCACACGTGCAGCGTGTGACGGACAAGCAGCGGATTTACTGGCGAGACAGGGATGGCAGACCCCTCGCTGACGCTCTCCGCGGGGCCGAGTGCCCGCAGTTCGCGGAAAGGGTCACCGGGCACCTCCGTATGCTCTCGGGAATCCGCCGCGACGATCTCGCCCCCGTTCTCCTCACTGCAGCGTGAACGCAGCGAGGCCCAGCACGCGGGAGTCGTGCTGGGCCTCGCTGAGTTCAAGCGCGGACCATTGGACGTCTCAGCCCGTGGCCCGAGCCGCAGGTGTCACCGGACCAAGCGGTGCAGGAACTGAATGGCGTGCTCGACGCGCGTCTTGATCACCTGAAGCTGCGGCAGATCGAATCGTCCCGCTCCCCCGTGCGTTGCGGCGTTGAAGTCGGTGAAGAGCGAGATGACACTGTCGATGTCGTCTTCCACGAACTGAGCGAGCGCGGCGACGTCGTTTCCGGTGCGAGCGAGGAAGAACTTGATCTTCGCACGGCGGGACACGCCTCCGTTCGGGGTTTGTACGTACTCAGGGTTTGCCTGCTTCACAGCAGAGTCGGGCGCTTCTCGATCGAGAATGCTCGCGAGGATCTCGCGGGCGCTCGTGCGGAAGTGCCGGGCTGCGTCCGGGTTCTGCGGGCTCAAGGCGAACAGTGCGCCGTTCCACCGGTCCTGCAACTCCGGGTCGATGCTCGCGAGTTCGTTGGTGAGCGACGTCACCCGAAGCTCCGGTTCTTGATCCTCGTCATCGGTTGACGGAGCCAACAGTGCATTGAGGGTTGCGACGCTGTTGGCGGCTTCGCCCTCTGCCAGGTCGAGGAAGTTGCGCGAGTCTGACCAGGCGCCTTCGGTGGCTGCCGACTCCACGTCGGCGAAGGATCGCTGCAACGTCGACACCGATCGGGTGTAGGTGACATAGCGCGTCGACGAGTGCGTCTGGGACCGCAGCTTGCTGAGTTCCCGCTCGAGCCGCTGGCGGTTCGCGCGGACACGCGAGTTGTGGGCGGACGCCTCGCGGTTGTACGTGCTGACCGCTTGGCGCACCTTGTTGTTGTAGTTGCGGACTTCCCGGTTGTAGTTACTGATGGCCTGCCGCTGCTTCTGCTCGGCCTGGCGAACCATGCTGCGAAGCTGGGAGGGAGTGACTCTGCGCACCATCACTACCACCGCACCTTCTCGGCCGTGAAGGTGATCCTGGTCCCGGAGCTGATCGCCTCCGCGTACTGGCTCAGCTCCGGATCGGTGAGGTCACCGCCGTCCTGGCGGAAGATGCGCTGAAGCGCGGGCTTGATCTCGCTGACCGGTCGACCGGCATAGCGGCCGTGCAGAGCCGCGAGCGCGCGCCTCCGCTTGCGGGCGACATCGTCGAGGGTCGACTGGACCTGCTGCTGCAATTCGCGGCGAAGCGCTGCTTCGTTGAACGTGAATGACATGGTGATGTGTGAGCTCCCTGCCCGAACGGGCGTTGGGGAAGCGTGCCGTGCATCGAGACGTCGACGAGGGTCCGTGGCTCCGGGAGGAGCCACGGACCCTAGGGGCTAGCCCTTTCCGAGGGTCGAGCCGGCCTTCGACTTGGCGGCCTTGCCGGACGAGTCGGACGCGAGGGTCCTTCCCGCCTTCGACAGGGCAGCCTTCGAGGGCTTGGCCGACCGTGACGACTTCGACATCACGTGCTCCACTTCTCTATATGAGGGAGGCAGCGTCGCGTCAACGGGCCGGAGCCCGCTTCACGCAGAGGTCATGGAACCTCTAAGGTCAAGGAGTCCTTCCACAGACACCCTCGGCCCCGATCTGCCTATGAGCACCGAATCTGCTCAGGAGCAGATCGGGGCTGTTTACATTCACAACTGTAACTCAGTGGTCCGCTCTGCGCCTCTGTCGCAGCGGAAATGTGGTAAACACCTCCTGGTTTATCCACAGGATCTTGAGCCGCCAGGGGGCCGTCAGGGGCCGAAACGGACTGCTTTTCGAGCTGGGTCACGCTTCGGTCACGAATTACACGGCTGAAAGTCAAAGCTGAATGCTTGCTGAGGAAGTTATCCACAGGCGGCCTGCGCAGGACGTCCTCGACCGGTCGCCCGTGAGGAGATCCCGTTCGATCTCTGCCGCTAAGCCGCGCTTTGCGCGGCACGGGGCCCGAATGCGTGCTCACCGCGCCAGCTTCTCACCGACCCATGACACAGGGCCTTTCCGGGCTGAGTGCCATCCCGAATGGGGATCGATCGGCGGGACGCTGAGCGTCCAATTCCGCCACGACATGCATCACGAGACGGCATGGGCCGAGAACTGACATAAGGTCAATTTTGATGAAAAGGGCGCTTGTTTCCGGTGGTTGGGGTCAGCGTCCGGCGCCGTCTCGCGCTGCCACCACTTCGGTGTAGAGCGGAGGCTGGTTGTCGTCCTCGAACATGCCGACCGGTGGCGGCGTGTAGGGCAGCGGATCACCGCCGTCGTTCTCGTCGCGAGAGTCCGCGAACGGCCCATCCATCGACAGGAGCACGTTCATGTGCGGGTCGCAGTGGTTGACCCACCAGGTGCTCGGCCCGTCCGTCTCGTCTCGTCGTGCGGCCTCCCACGCCCGCCACAGGGCTTCGATGCGCAGCACTGCCTCCTTGCTCTCCCACCAGGCCGCTTTCCAGCGCATGCCGCCCCCGGAGCCGTAGGCGATCACCCGGCGCCGGTAGGTGCTGATGAGCTGCTTGCGCACGAACTCATCCGCGGACCCGTAGTGCGTCGTCACTGCCTCCTCGTCTTGCGCCGGAGCGTGCTCCGAGGCGGGTGCGGAGTCCTCACCGCCGAACGGGTCGAAGTCGTCTGCGGTCATGCTTCCTCCATAGCGGCGGTAGTGACGAGGGGCGGCGTGGTCGGTGCGGGCTTGCCCGCTTTGTGGTTCGCGATGGAGGCGTTGATCGACTCCACCAGCGCCTTGGGTCCGTCGAACCACGGGACGGTGCGCAGGATCGCGGCACGGTTACCGGAGGGCATCATCACCGCGCGCCCGATCTTGCGGCCCTTCCGCGGTGTGGGGAGGTTCGCCAGCTCCGCGACGTCGAGGATCAGTTCGCGCTTCAACGCGCTCGTGGTCGAGCGCACACCCTTGTTCATGCTCGCGGAGGTCGTCTCCCGGTCGTAGGTGCCGATCAGGTCGGACACCATGCGCAGGACCCTGAACCGACCCCTTGACAGCACGGTGCTCGGAGCTGAGTGACGCGATGCGCTCACACGCACCGCTCGAGCAAAGGCTCGCTCCCTCCTCCCTCCGCCGTCACACCCAACTAGGAGGTACCACAGGGGCTCGCGGGTATGTAAACGCCCAGCCCCCATGCCCGTCGGCCACCCTTCCCGGCCACAGGGCCACGCCGCCGGGCCTGCGAAGCCCCGCGTTACCTCTTCTAGCGTTCCATAGCGGAACGCAATAAAGTCACTGCCTCGAAGGTAAGTTTCGGCTGGCTGGTATGAATTGCTTGCCCGACCCATTTGATGCCATTCTCATCAGCCTTGATAGACGCGGTTCCAACGGGTTCCGAAAGCTCTTGGGCTGTATCCATACCATGAAGTAGTGCGGCTTCCACTCCTTCGGACGTGAGAAGCTGTTCATGCCACCCGAAAACGTTGGAGGGTCCTCTTCGATATCTATAGAGGATGAAGGCGTCATTAGGTTCCTGTGCCCAGCAGTGAATAAGTTCGATATCACCAGCACGATCTTGCTTTAGGAAGACACGCACTCCTCGCAGGAAGGCGTCGGCTGTATGTTCCGCCTGTGTCATTGCCCAACTCCTCCTAATCGACAGTAGCAGATGAGAAGAGTAGATTTCTTCTCCTCTGCTACTGACCGAACTTACTCCGTGAACATGATCTCCGGCAGGGGCGCGTAGTCGAACGCGACCTCGGTCACGTCGCTTGCGATCTCTGCCTTCAGCTCCTCGATCTCCGGCGACGCGAGGATCTCGGCCTGCTTCGCTTGTTGGTCCGCCGTGAGCCCTTCCTCCGCAGGCGTGCTCGACCGGCTAAACGGGTTGTCGACACCTGGGTAGTCAATCGAGTACGTCACCCAGTCGGCGCAGCGAGCTTCGCCGCCCTGCTTGCAGTAGAGGGTCTGCATGCCCATCTTTCCGCCGACGGGCCATCCGTAGTACAGGTCGTACGACCGGGGATTGTAGATGCCCAGCAACTCGACCTGCTCGCGGAGCACGCACCTGCCGTCGACGCAGTCGTAGTTGCCCGCGTAGGCCTTGAGATTGTAATTGCCGTTCCCCTGCAGCGTGCTGTTCGTGGAAGCCATCACCTTCTTCATTGCGTTGGTGCTCCAGATGTTGTGCTTGTGGAAAACCTTGTCGAGGCCCCACCCGCGCTCGATGTCTGCATCGTAGAAGCCGCGCCGGATCGGGAAACTTCCATGCGTACTGCTCGACACCGTCGCGAAGGTGTCTGTACTGGGGTAGCCGGCGGGCGGTTGTGCTGCCATCACCGGTCCCGTAGAGACCAGTCCGATTCCGGTGGCTGCGATGCCCGCAATAAGCAGGCTTGCAGCGAAGGAACGGAAACGCTTCATGCGATCCACCTTTAGCTTCTTGTCTCTACTCTCATTGGCACTTCTGAATTCCCTCAATGGCATATCGAACGGCCTTTCATCTGTAGCGTTTTTTCAGATGCGGATTGATCTCCGCGTTTGAAGAAGGCTTGCAGCGAAGTCAGGAACGGTCAAGAGCGGAGCTTCAAGTGGCGGGATAAGTGGCGCGTTCGTGAGCGAGGAGTCTTACTCGGATCTTCGTGAATTCGGCTCTACTTCTTTCTCTCCTCCGCTTTCGCTTGCTTCAGCGCCCTCGGTTGGCGTGGCCGGAAGGGTGGCGGCCAGCGCGCTGGTGAGATCACTTCGGGGGCCGCCCGCAATGCGACTCTCGTTGGCAGCACACTCCGATCGACCATATGAGTATGTGTCACGTTCCAGGCGTGTGGTGAGAGGATGAAAGGTATGACAGGAGTGAAAAATCGCAGCACACCAGTGAAACCACTCCAAGATCGAGCTCATCGAACGCGAGCCGCGATCGTCGCGGCGGCACGCGAAGTCGTCGTCGAGGTGGGTAGAGATCGGGCGACAACCGCCAAGGTGGCGGCTCGCGCCAGCGTCGGCATCGGCACTCTCTACCGGTATTTCGTCGATTTCGCGGATGTGCTCGAGGCTGTTTATGCAGAGTATCCGATCTACGATAGACATCAAGCGGTACTGAGAGCTGCGCACAAGGCGACCGACTCGGAGAGCGCCGAGACCGTCGCGGTGGAAGCTCTTCAAGAACTCATAAAGGAACTCAGGGCTGAGTCGCTTCTCGAAGCCGAGCTGCGTCTTTACACCTGATCTCGGGATCGTGCGAGCAACCCGCGGTGTCCGCTCGCATCGCAGAAGGCCTTCGTTTGTTCAGCGAGCGCACGCATCGGATGCCTCGCCACGAGGGACCATCAGCGCTCGCCGCCCGACCGCTCCCCGAACTCCACGAGCTTCGCGAACAGGTCCTCGATCAGCCAGCGGGTGTCGAACGCCTCGCAGACCCGGATCGTGTGCGGTCCGGCGTCGGGCAGGAGCTCGCCGTCCGCGGAGAACCGCGGTGCGCGGCGCTCCCGCCAGCGTCCGCCGGCGGGGTTCATCACGGCGCCGATGGCCGGGCTGTCGCCCAGCGACCGGAAGTCGAGCGGCCCGTACGGGATGGTCTCGTTGAACGCGATCAGCTGGTCCACGAGGTGGTCCCCGAGCGGGCTCGTGCCGCGCAGCCGGGTCCGCAGCTCGGCGTGCCCGACTCCGACTCCGGAGTACACGGGCATCGGGATCTGCCAGAGGGCGATGCCCGACTCGAGGACGCGGTTCGCGGCGTGGACGTCGTTGATCAGGTTGAACTCGGGGCTGTAGGCGGGGATCTCGTCGTAGGGCGGGCCGCCGACCCAGACGACCACGACGTCGCGCGAGGCGATCGACGGCTCGAGCAGCAGGGCGGCGGCGACGTCGGTCAGCGGCCCGAGCACGGCGATCCACAGCCGGCCGTCGTCGCGCAGCGCCTCCGCGACGATCAGGCGGGCGCCGTCCGACGCCTCGGCGGGCAGGGCCGACTCGGCGCCGTCGACGACGGTCACCGTCGCTCCCGCCAACTCCACGATGCGGTCGATCTCGGCGCGCGACTCCGGCATGCTCCCCGGCCGGCCGAAGTGCGCCGCGACCAGGCCGCGGACGTCGAGGGTCTCGGTCAGCAGCGCCTGGACGATCACGAACTGGTCGTCGGCCTCGTTCGCGGCGTCGGTGCTGACGATCAGGCGGTGCGGGGGAGGCGGGATCATGCGGACTCGCGCTGCACGAGGGTCGTCGCGAGGATCGGCTGCCGGTCGACCGGGCGGCCCTGCACGACGGCGACGACGGTCTCGGCGGCGACGCGACCCATGTCCTCGAGGGGCTGGCGGATGGTCGTGAGGGTCGGATCCGAGGTGGTCGCGATGACGACGTCGTCGAAGCCGATCACGGAGACGTCGGCGGGGACGCGGCGGCCGGACGCCTGGAGCACGCGGATCGCGCCGTTGGCCATCAGGTCGGAGGAGGCGAAGACGCCGTCGAGGTCGGGGTGGCGCTGCAGGAGGCGGGCCATCGCGGCGGAACCGCTCTCGAGGGTGAAGGCGCCGTGCACGATCGGGCTGGAGTCGAGGCCGAGCTCGGTCAGCTCGTCGCGCCAGCCGCGGATGCGGTCGCGGGCGGGCTCCATGTCGTGCGGGCCGGCGATGATGCCCAGGCGCCGGCGGCCGGAGTCGGCGAGCGCGCGGGCGGCGAGGCGACCGCCTCCGTAGTTGTCGGAGTCGATGACGATGGCGTCCTCGGGCAGGGCGACGCGCGGGCGGCCGACCCAGGCGATCGGCACGGGGGAGTCGGCCAGCGCCTGGGCGAGGTGGGTGATCTCGTGCTGGAGGATCACGATCGCGCCGTCGACGGCCCGCGAGCGGAGGAAGCGGGGGATGCGGTCGCTGTCGTCGTGGTCGGCGGGCAGCAGCACGGGCTGCACCTCGCCGGCGTAGAGGCCCTTCGCGGCGCCCTTCAGCACCGAGGTGAAGAACGTCCCGGTGAGGCTGTCGAGCTCGTTGAAGGCGACGATCAGGGCGATGGCCCCGGCCCGCCCGCCGCGGAGCATCCGGGCGGCGCTGTTCGCCTCGTAGCCGAGGGACTTCGCGGCGCGCTCGACCGCGGCGGTCATCCGGACGTCGACATTGGTGCCGCCTGCGAGCACCCGGGCGGCGGTGGCGCGCGAGACGCCCGCGGCCTGGGCGACGTCCACCAGCGTGGGTCGAGTCATGCTGCTTCCTTCTGCGAGGGGAGGTTCCGGCTTCCGCGCCTCCCCGCGGAGCACGGTGGGGAGAACGTCGGAGTGAAGACTCGCACGGGGCGGCGGGCGGCCGTCCGGAACTGCTCGATTTGCGAAACTTCCCTTTGATACTAGGCGGAGATCGTTATCTCGCGGAGACCGGTTCTCGCTTGCGTCGTGCTCGCGGGCGGGTTAGGTTGGCCGCCAAGAGATCGTTCTCTGAGGCCCGCCCTCACCGAAACCCTGCGAATCCCCAACGAAGAGGAATTGTCGTGAAAAGAAGCCTGATGGCCGTAGCCGCCGCAGCAGCAGTAGTCGCGCTCACCCTGACCGGGTGCTCGTCCGGAGGGGGAGGAGGCGCCTCGGACGACCCGAACGCCGAAGCCACCTTCTGGTCCTTCACCGGCATCAACGCCAAGGACAGCGTCGACGAGTACCTCGCGAAGATGCCCGACGCGAAGATCAAGCTCTCCGAGGTCGGCAGCACGACCGAGACCGCCACCGCCCTCACCGCGGCCCTCGCCGGCGGCAAGGTGCCCGACCTGGTCATGATCCAGAACGACGACCTGCCCCAGTTCGTCGCCAACAGCTCGAACTTCCTCGACCTGCGCACCCTCGGCGGCGACGACGTCGCCTCGACCTACCTCCCGTGGGCCGCCTCCGCCGCGACCGCCGACGACGGCTCCGTCGTGGGCGTCCCGACCGACGTCGGCGGACTGGGCTTCGCCTACCGCGCCGACCTCTTCGAGCAGGCCGGCCTGCCGACCGAGCCCGACCAGGTCGCCGAGCTCTGGAAGGACTGGCCGTCCTTCATCGAGACCGGCAAGAAGTACACCGAGGCGACCGGCAAGCCGTTCGTCGACAACATCGAGACCAGCGTCTTCTTCTCGACCGTCAACCAGGTCTCGGAGAAGTACTACTCGCCCGACGGCGAGCTGGTCTACGACACCAACCCGCAGGTGAAGGACGCGTTCCAGGTCGCCGTGGACACCAAGGACGCCGGCATCAGCGCCGGCATCGCCGCCTGGTCCTCGGGCTGGGCTCCGGGCCGCGCGAACGGCGCCTTCGCCGTGACGATCGCCCCCTCGTGGATCCTCGCCGGCATCAAGACCGACGCCCCCGACACCGCCGGCAACTGGCGCGTCACCAGCGTCCCCGGCATCGGCGGCAACTGGGGCGGCAGCGTCATCGCCATCCCCGCCCGCGCCGAGCACCCCGAGGCCGCCTGGCAGTACATCAAGACGATGATGTCGGCCGAGGGCCAGACCGACCACTTCAAGGCCTCGGGCACGCTGCCCGCCGCCACCGAGGCGGTCGCCAGCGAAGAGGTCCAGTCGTACACCGACCCGTTCTTCGGCGACTCGAAGATCGGCGAGGTCATGGCGACCTCCGTCGAGCAGTTCCCGTCCTTCTACAACGGACCGGACACCACCCCGATCAACGGGGCGCTCCTCAACACCCTCGTCGAGCTGGAGGCCGGCAACGTGACCTCCGACAAGGCGTGGTCGACCGCACTCGACACGGCCAAGCAGGCCATCGGCGGCTGATCGCCCCACCCACCCGAGCGGCCCGGCGCCTCGCGCGCCGGGCCCCTCCCCCCTTTCTCGACGGAGGTACTCCCGTGTCAACGGTGACAGCAGCACCACCCCGCAAGCAGCGCAAGCAGCCCAGCGCGCCGGTCCAGAAGGCCGCGCGGATCCGCAACTCCCTCTCGGAGCGGATCGCCCCCTACGCGTACGTCGCGCCCTTCTTCATCATCTTCATCGTCTTCGGGCTCTTCCCGCTCCTGTTCACGTTCTACGTCTCGCTCTTCGACTGGAACCCGATCGGCGAGCAGACCTTCGTCGGCATCGCGAACTTCCAGCAGCTCTTCGCCGACTCCCGGTTCTGGAACGCGCTGGTCAACACCTTCGGCATCTTCATCATCTCGACGGTGCCCCAGCTGCTGTTCGCCCTCTTCCTCGCGCACCTGCTGAACCACGCCCGCCTCCGCTGGGCGAACTTCTTCCGCATGGCTCTGCTGGTGCCGTACATCACCTCCGTCGCGGCGACCGCGATCGTGTTCGCGCAGATCTTCGACAAGAACTTCGGCCTGATCAACTGGTTCCTCGGCATCTTCGGACTGCCGTCGATCAACTTCCTCGCCACGAACTACGGCTCCTGGATCGTCATCTCGACGATGGTCTTCTGGCGCTGGTTCGGCTACAACACGCTCCTCTACCTGGCGGGCCTGCAGTCGCTGCCCCGCGAGATGTTCGAGGCGGCCTCCGTCGACGGCGCGTCCAGCTGGCAGCAGTTCCGCCACCTGACGATCCCGGCGCTGCGCCCGATCATCGTCTTCACCGTGATCATGTCGACCATCGGCGGTCTGCAGATCTTCACGGAGGCGCTCCTGGTGGCTCCCGAATCGGGCCTCACCTGCGGCGCCGGCCGGCAGTGCCAGACGCTGGCGCTCTTCCTCTACGAGCAGGGCTTCGGCCAGTTCAAGTTCGGCTACGGATCCGCCATCGGCGTCGTGCTGTTCGTGATCGTGGTCCTCGTCTCCCTCCTCAACTTCTACCTCTCCACCCGCACCCGGAAGGAGGCCGTCTGATGTCGGATGTGATCGACCAGGCCGTCCCGCAGACGCTGGCCCCCACGGTCCAGAAGGCACAGCTGCCGAAGCGGCACGGGAAGGGCGGCGGAGTCGGCTGGCCGACCTACGTCTTCCTCGTGATCGCGGTGCTCGTCTCGATCTTCCCGCTCTACTACATGTTCGTCGTCGCGTCGGTCGGAGCGACCGCCGTCACGTCGATCCCGCCGCGCCTGTACCCGGGCACGAACTTCATGGCGATCGCCGAGAAGGTGTTCGACACCGTCCCGTTCATCGCCTCGATGCTGAACAGCCTCATCGTGTCGCTGAGCATCGCCGTCATCTCGGCGATCCTCTGCGCGATGGCCGGCTTCGCCTTCGCGAAGCTGCAGTTCCCCGGCCGCAACGTGCTGTTCCTCATCGTGCTGCTGACCATGACGGTGCCGGCGCAGCTGAGCATCATCCCGCAGTACCTGATCGTCTCGGCGCTCGACTGGGTCGACACCCTCCAGGCGATCATCGTGCCGGGCCTGGCCAGCGCCTTCGGCATCTTCTGGATGCGGCAGCACATGTCCACGACGGTCAGCGACGAGCTGATCCAGGCGGCCCGCATCGACGGCGCCAACTCGTGGCAGCTGTTCTGGCGCATCGCCTTCCCGGTGGTCCGCCCCGCGGCGTTCGTCCTCGGACTGATCACCTTCACCGCGGTCTGGAACGACTTCATGTGGCCGTTCATCGTCCTCAAGTCGCCGGAGCTGTTCACGGTGCAGATCGCGCTGAAGCAGCTGCAGGCCAACCGCTCGATCGACGTCGCCCTGGCGATGGGCGGATCGTTCATGGCCACTCTCCCGCTGCTGATCGCGTTCTTCTTCGTCGGCCGCCGGATGGTGTCCGGGATCATGGACGGGGCGTTCAAGGGCTGATGCACGACGCTTCCCCAGCACTGCCCGGGACGGACGCCGCGCGTCCTCCCGGGCGGGACTGGCGGGACCGCGCTCTGCCTCCGGCCGAGCGCGCCCGCCTCCTGACCCAGGAACTCACCCTCGAGGAGAAGGCGGCGCAGCTCGGCTCCGTCTGGCTCACCGACTCCGCCGACGACTTCGCCCCGAAGCTCGACGACGGGCCCGCCGCGGGCGACGACCTCTTCACCGGCGGCCTCGGCCAGCTGACCCGCGTGTTCGGCACCGAGCCGGTCACCGTCCCGGAGGGCGTCCGCCGGCTCCGCGAGCTGCAGGAGCGCGTGGTCGCCGGCAGCCGCCTCGGCATCCCGGCCATCGCGCACGAGGAGTGCCTCACCGGCCTGGCCGCGTACGGCGCGACCGCGTTCCCCACTCCGCTCGCCTGGGCGGCCACTTTCCACGAGGAGCTCGTGGGCGAGATGGCGGAGGCGATCGGCTCGGACATGCGCGCCCTCGGCATCCACCAGGGCCTCGCCCCGGTCGTCGACGTCGTGAAGGACTACCGCTGGGGCCGCGTCGAGGAGACCCTCGGCGAGGACCCGTACCTGGTCTCGCAGCTCGGCGCCTCCTACGTCGCGGGGCTGGAGGGGACCGGCGTCGTCGCGACGCTGAAGCACTTCGCCGGGTACGCGGCCTCCCGCGGCGCCCGCAACCACGGCCCGGTGAGCATGGGGCCGCGCGAGCTCGCCGACACGGTGCTGCCTCCGTTCGAGGCCGCTCTGCGGCACGGCGGCGCCCGCAGCGTGATGACCTCGTACACCGACATCGACGGCGTGCCCAGCAGCGCCAGCCGGCACCTGCTGACGACGCTGCTCCGCGATCGCTGGGGCTTCGAGGGCACGGTCGTCGCCGACTACTGGGCGGTGCCGTTCCTTCAGGCCATGCACCACGTCGCGGTAGACGCGGCCGACGCGGGGCGCCTGGCGCTGCACGCGGGGGTCGACGTCGAGCTGCCGCAGACGGCGGCGTACGGCGAGCTGCCGCGCCTGATCCGCGAGGGCGTCGTCGACGAGGCCGACCTCGACCGCTCCGTGGCCAGGCACCTCCGCCACAAGTTCGAGGCGGGCCTGCTCGACGGCGGCCCGCTGGTACCCGAGGGGGCCGAGGAGGTCGACCTCGACAGCGCCCGCAACCGCGCGATCTCGTCGCGGATCGCGGAGGAGTCGGTCGTGCTGCTGCGCGACGAGGACGTCGCGGGGCTGCTGTCCTCCGGCTCGCTCGCCGTCGTGGGACCGGCCGCGGACCAGTTCCGCAGCCTGGTCGGCTGCTACGCGTTCCCCAACCACGTGCTCTCCAAGCACCCCGGGCACGACCTCGGGCTGTCGATCCCGACGGTGCTGACGGCGCTGCAGGAGGAGTTCGGAGCGTCGCGCGTGCGCTTCGCGGAGGGCGGCTCGATCACCTCCGCGTCGACCGACGGCGTGCAGGAGGCGGTAAACCTCGTCCGCGGCTCCGACGCGGCGGTCGTCGTGGTCGGCGACATCGCCGGGCTCTTCGGCGACGGCACCTCGGGCGAGGGCTGCGACGCGGCCGACCTCCGCCTCCCCGGAGCGCAGGAGCCGCTGGTGACGGCCGTGCTCGAGACCGGCGTGCCCACCGTGGTGGTCGTCCTCTCGGGCCGGCCCTACGCGCTCGGGGCGTTCGGAGCGGCGCGCGGACTCGTGCAGGCGTTCTTCCCGGGAGCGGACGGGGCGGCTGCGGTCGCCGGCGTGCTCTCGGGCCGCGTGGCTCCGACCGGGCGGCTGCCCGTGCAGATCCCACGGCTCCCGTCCGCGTCGACCACGTACCTGCAGCCGTCGCTCGGGCTCTCGAACCCCGGGATCACGGCGCTGGACGCGACTCCGCTCTACCCGTTCGGCTACGGGCTGACCCGCGGCGCGGTGACGTATACGGAGCTGGCGACGGCGGCGGAGCTGCCGGTCGGCGGATCGCTCGACGTGGCGGTGTCGCTCCGGAACGACGGCGCCGACACGGTCGAGGTGATGCAGCTCTACGCGGGCTACCCGACCTCGGCGGTGGTGCGGCCGGTCGCGCAGCTCATCGGCTTCGCGCGCGTGCCGATCGCGGCGGGCGAGACGCTGACGGTGCACTTCCACGTCGACGCGGCCCGGCTCGCGGTGACGGGGGAGGACGGCCGGCTCGCCGTGGACCCGGGGCCGCTGCGGCTGACGGCCGGCGCCTCGGCGGCGGACGCGGCGGTGACGGCGGAGGTGTCGATCACGGGGGAGCGGCGGTTCCTCGCCGAGCGGGCGCTGCGGACCCCCTGGTCGGTGGCGCGAGGCTGAGCGGCCGGCGCCTCAGGGGGGAGGCGCCGGCCGCTCGCGGGGGGCGGGCCGGCGGTGCCGGCTCGCGACCCCGCAGAAGTCGCGGTGCTCGAGCGCGAGACCTGCGACTTCTGCGGGGTCGGCGGCCGGGAGCGCGACGGCCGCGTAGCAGCGGAGGCGCACAGCGCAAGGGGCCCGCGCGAGCCGGGGGCCCGGCCTAGCGTGGAAGGAGCGGCGCCGCCGGTGGCGGGCCGCGGAGAAGACCGATGCAGAGGAGAGTCATGCCCGCCCTGACCGACACGTTCACGCTGTCCAACGGAGTCGCCATCCCGAAGATCGGGTTCGGCACCTGGCAGATCCCCGACGGCCCCGAGGCCTACGACGCGACGACCGCCGCGCTCGAGGCCGGCTACCGCCACATCGACACCGCCCGCGCCTACGGCAACGAGGCGAGCGTCGCCCGGGCACTGCGCGACAGCGGCGTCCCGCGCGACGAGGTGTTCATCACCACCAAGCTCCCGGCCGAGGTGAAGGACTACGAGGGCGCGAAGGCGAGCTTCGAGACCACCATGGCGGCGCTCGAGCTCGACCACGTCGACCTGTACCTCATCCACGCCCCGTGGCCCTGGCAGGACATGGGGTCCGACCACCGCGAGGGCAACATCGCGGCGTGGAAGGCGATGGAGGAGATCCTCGAGGCCGGTCGCTCGCGCGCCATCGGCGTCTCGAACTTCCAGGTCGCCGATCTGGAGTCGCTGATCGCGGCGACCGACGTGGTGCCGCACGCCAACCAGATCCGCTGGTTCGTCGGCAACACCCAGGACGAGACGACCGCGTACTGCAAGGAGCACGGCATCCTCGTGGAGGGCTACTCGCCGCTCGCGACGGGCGGCCTGCTCGACAACTCCGACATCGGCGAGATCGCCGCGAAGTACGACAAGTCGGTGGCGCAGCTCTGCATCCGCTACCTGCTCGAGAAGGACGTGCTGCCGCTGCCGAAGTCGACGACGCCCTCGCGCATCGTCGAGAACGCCGACGTCGACTTCGAGATCTCGTCCGAGGACCTCGCGCACCTCGACTCGCTCGTCGACACGGAGTCCTGACCCGCGGGCGCCTGCTCCTGACGGTCCGGAGGCCGTCGCACTCGAGCTCGAGCGCGGCGGCCTCCGTCGTCTCGGCGCATCGGCCGCCGCCTCCGCTCGCGAGTGCGCAGGAGTCGTCGCACTCGACGTCGAGTGCGACAAGTCCTGGCTTCTCGCCGGACTCCTCCGATCGCGGTTCCGCGAGTGTGCAGGAGTTGTCGCAGTCGGTCTCGAGTGCGACGACTACTGGAGTCTCGGGGTGCTCGGCACAGGAGCGACGGGCGTCCGGCGTCCCGAGGCCGGTCGCGAGTGCGCAGGAGTTGTCGCGGTCGGTCTCGAGTGCGACAACTCCTGGCTTCTCGTCGGGCTCATCCGGACCGCGGTTCCGCGAGTGTGCAGGAGTTGTCGCGGTCGGTCTCGAGTGCGACGACTCCTGGCTTCTCGCCGGGGCGAGCCGGGGCGAGGCGGGGCGGGCCGGGGCGGGCCCCGCCCGCCCCGGCCGGCGGCCGCGCGTCAGGCCAGGCGCAGCAGGCGGCAGCCGTGCGGCTCGAGCTCGAGCTCGACGGCGCCGCCGACGATCGGCAGCTCGGCGCCGCTCCACACGTCGACGGCCGAGGCTGCGCCGGAGCAGCCCAGGTCGGTCAGGTGCGCGGAGTAGGACCGCGCCGACGAGCCCAGCCAGAACACTCCGCGCCACTGCTCGTCGCCGCGCCACGCCGACCACACCACCAGGTCGCCGTCGCGGACGATCTCGCGGCTGCCGTCGCTGCCGAGCAGCGCGAGGACGTCGTCGTTCGTCAGCAACGCCAGAGTGTCGGCGGGCGTGTCCGGGAGGTGCCCGCCCATCATCAGCGGCGAGCGGAGCAGGCACCACAGCGTCACGAGCGTCCGCTGCTCCGCGGGCGTGAACCGCGAGAGCCGGTCCTCGCCCACGTGCGCGCGCACGCCGATCCGCCCCAGCGGCAGCATGTCGGCGTCGGCCCAGGCGCCGGGACGCTGGTGCGGAGCCCAGCGCGCCGCCCGCTGGAACTGCTCGTGCAGGTGGGCCCAGTCGTCCCAGAAGTCGTCCGAGATCCGCCACATCTGCGCGGTCGACCGCAGCAGCTCGAGGTTCTCGAGCGAGAGCTGCTTGCCGGGGGAGAGGCTCAGCACCATCGGACGGCCGGTCGCGTCGATCGCGCGGGAGAGTGCGGCGATCTCCTCCGCCTGGATCGGCGGGTAGAGCACGTCGTCGAGCTTCACGAAGTCGACGCCCCACGAGGCCAGCTGCGCCATCACGGAGTCGTAGTACTGCTGCGCGCCGGGCGCGCTCATGTCGACGCCGTAGTTGTCCGGGTTCCACGGGCAGACGTTCCCGCGGTCGGCGATGTCGGCGCAGGTCGCCTCTGCCCCGAGCACCGGCAGGCCGAGCTCGGCCGCTCGGCGGGGGACGCCGCGCATCAGGTGCACCCCGAAGCGGAGGCCGAGGGCGTGCACGCGCGCGGCCAGCGCCGTGAACCCGCCCGTCGCCGCGGAGGGGAAGCGTCCGACGGCGGGCTGCGGGCGGCCCCAGTCGTCGAGCACCGGCTCCGACACCTCCTGGTAGTCGCTCGTGCCGGGATCGGGCTCGTACCACTGGATGTCGACGACGACCGTGTCCCAGCCGTGCGGCAGGAGGTGCTCGGCGAGGTACTCGGCGTTCGCGAGCACCTCCTCCTCCGTCACCGAGGCGCCGAAGCAGTCCCAGCTGTTCCAGCCCATCGGCGGGCGGCGGGCGGCCTCCGTGCGCGCGGCGATCACGACAGCTCCAGCGTCACGGTCGCGAAGGAGTGCGGGGGCAGCGTGACCCGCAGGCCTGTGGCCGTGGTCTCGATGCCCTCGAGGGCGACGGGGCTCACCTCGTCGGCGGCGCCGGGCCGGTTGTGCGCGTCGGGGCGGTCGGCGGTGAGGAGGCGGCCGGTCGCGCCGGTCACGGTCCCACCGCGGAAGTCGAGGGAGACCTCGAGCGGCTCCTCCAGGTCGACGTTGGTCAGCGAGACCAGGACGCGGCCGTCCTTCGTGGAGGCGGAGGCGGAGGCGACGGGTATCTCGCGGCCGTCGACCGCGTGCGTCGGGCCGGCGACCGTGGTCGGCAGAACCGTCGCGTCGTGGTGCCCCTTGTTCATCTCGAACACGTGGTACGTCGGCGTGCGGACCATCTCGCCGCCGTCCGGGTCGGTCAGCAGCATCGCCTGCAGCACGTTCACCGTCTGCGCGATGTTCGCCATCGTCAGGCGGTCGGCGAAGCCGTGGAAGACGTCGAAGTGCCAGGCCGCGACCATCGCGTCGCGGATCGTGTTCTGCTGGAAGAGGAAGCCCGGGTGGGTCCCCGGCTCCACGTCCCACCAGGTGCCCCACTCGTCGAGCACCATCCCGTACTTCTTCTCGGGGTCGTGGACGTCCATCACCGCGGCGTGCGAGCGGAGCAGCTCCTCGATCCCCTGCGCGGCCACGATCGTGCTCCAGTAGGTGTCGGCGTCGAAGTCGGTCGCGCTGCCCTTCGCGTGCCAGCTGCCGCCGATCGTGTAGTAGTGCACCGAGACCGACTCCCACGGCACGGAGGAGAAGGGGTGCCCCTCGATCTCGGGGATCACCTCCATCAGCGTCTGCGTCCAGTGGGTGTCGGCGCCGTCGGCTCCGGCCGCCACGCGGTAGAGCGGAGTGTCGTTGCCGCTCTGCACGAAGGTCCCGAACTGCCGCGCCAGGTCGGCGTAGGCGCCGGCGCGCATGTTGCCGCCGCAGCCCCAGGTCTCGTTGCCGAGCCCCCAGAAGCGGACGGTCCACGGCTCCTCCCGGCCGTGGGAGCGGCGCAGGTCGGCCATCGGCGACTTGCCCGCGCCGGTGAGGTACTCGGCCCAGTCCGCCATCTCCTGCACGGTCCCGGAGCCGATGTTGCCCGAGATGTAGGCGTCGGCGCCGAGCAGCTCGCAGAGCGCCATGAACTCGTGGGTGCCGAAGGAGTTGTCCTCCGCGACTCCGCCCCACTGCGTGTTGATCAGGCCGGGACGCTCCTCGCGCGGGCCGATGCCGTTGGTCCAGTGGTAGCGGTCGGCGAAGCAGCCGCCGGGCCAGCGGAGGTTGGGGATGTCGAGGGCGCGGAGGGCCTCGACGACGTCCAGGCGGATCCCGCCCTCGTTCGGGACGGGCGAGTCCTCGCCGACCCAGAAGCCGTCGTAGATGCACCGGCCGAGGTGCTCGGCGAAGTGGCCGTAGAGGTGGCGGCTGATGGTGGCGCCGGGGCGGTCGAGGTCGACGGTGACGGTGCTGTTCACGGAGTGCTCCAGGGTGGTGGCGGACGGGTCGGCGGCGGTGCCGGCGGTGTCGAGGACGCCGCGGTCGGCGGCGGTGCTCACGCGGTCTCGCGGACGAGCCGCAGGACGATCGCGCGGTCGGCGTGGAAGGTCGGCAGGTCCAGGCCCGCCTCGCCCAGCAGGCTCCCCGAGTAGGCGGGGGCCGGGGCGTCGGAGTCCAGCGGAACCGTCGACTCCAGCCAGTGCGGGCTCTGCCAGGGCGGGCCGAGCGAGCCGGGGCGCGCGGTCTCGATCCGGTAGCGCGCCCGCGGATCCAGGCCCGGGAGGCGGACGCGGCGGCGCGAGTCCGCGGTCAGCGCAGGCGTGACCAGCGTGTACAGCGCCTCCGAGCCGTCCGGCGCGACGACGCCGCGCAGCGACGGCGCGTCGGGGTCGGAGTCGTCGCCTCCGACGACCCGGCCGGTCGCGATCAGGCCGCGGTGCTCGCGGTACGCCGCGATCCAGCCCGCCAGCACGGGCTCCTCCTCCGCGTCCAGCTCGCGGAGGTCCCACTCGATCCCGAAGTGGCCGAGGAAGGCGATCGCGCAGCGGGTGTGCAGGTCGCTGGTGCGACCGGTGACGGAGTTGACCGGCGAGGCGACGTGCGAGCCGAGCATCTCCGGCGGCACGAGCAGCCCGGTCCAGCGCAGCATCCGCGAGCGGTCCAGCGGGTCCTGGTTGTCGGAGGTGTGCACGCGGTCGGTGCGCTCGAGGATCCCCAGGTCGACCCGGCCGCCGCCGGAGGCGCAGCTCTCGATCTCGAGCTCCGGGTGCCGGGCGCGCAGCTCGTCGATCAGCCGGTACAGCGCGAGCGTCTGCTCGTGCACCGCGGCCGTCCCGGTGGCGGGGTGGCCCGCGTCGATCAGGTCGCGGTTGTGGTCCCACTTGAGGTACGCGACGCCGAGGTCGGCGACCAGGCCGTCGAGCACGCCGAGGATGTGCGCGAACGCGTCGGGGTTCGTCAGGTCGAGCACCTGCTGGAAGCGGAACCGCGGCGGCAGCTCCTCGCGGGCCCGCAGGATCCAGTCGGGGTGCGCGCGGGCGAGGTCGGAGTCCTCGTTGATCATCTCGGGCTCGACCCAGAGGCCGAACTCCATGCCCAGGCCGCGGACGTGCTCGGCGAGGGGGAGGAGGCCGTCGGGCCAGGCGACGGGGTCGGGCGTCCAGTCGCCGAGGCCGGCGCGGTCGTCGCTGCGGCCGAGGAACCAGCCGTCGTCGAGCACGTAGCGCTCGACCCCGAGGGCGGCGGCGCGGTCGGCCAGCTCGGTGAGGACGGCGAGGTCCTGGTCGAAGTAGACCGCCTCCCAGACGTTGAGCGTCACCGGGCGCGGCCGGCGCGAGGAGCGGGAGACCCCGCGGAGGTGGGCGTGGAAGCGGGCGGCCGCGGCGTCGAGGCCGTGGCCGAAGCTGCCGGAGATCCAGGGGGAGGAGTAGCTCTCGCCGCTCGCGAGGCGCACCTCGCCGGGCAGGAGCAGCTCGCCGCCCCGGAAGGCGAGCCAGCCGTCGCCGCGCTCCACCGCGTGCTCGTGGTTGCCGCCGATGCCGACGTGGCAGAGCCAGACCCGGCCGTCGGCGGAGTCGAAGCCGGGGTTGCCGACCGCGACGACCGTCGTCGCGTCCAGGCCGGTGCGGCCGCGCCGCGAGGAGCGGGAGTGGGTGCCGGTGACGACGGGGTGGCGCTGGGGGATCTTCTCGGTGCCCCAGCGGCCGGAGAAGTCCAGGATCTCGCGGGCCTCGGTCGGGATCCGGAGGGCGGGGTCGACGCCGATCACCTCGAGGTGCCCGGCGCCGTCGTTGCGGACCGAGACGCGGGTCCTGAGCAGTCCGGCAGGGGAGAGAACGATCTCTAGGACCACCCCGATCCGGGCCTGTGCGTCGTGCGCCTCGACGGTCACGGCGGCGCTGCCGGCCTGCGCGACCGCGCCCTCCGCGAGGGCCTCCCCGTCCACCGAGACGGTGTCCACGGTCAGTCTCGGCGACCAGCCGGCGCCCTCCCGGTGCACCCGGAGACCCGGCAGGCCGGCCCAGCCGAAGGTGTGCTCGGGCAGGATCCCGGGCTCGTAGGGGACGTCGGAGGAGCCCTCGATCCCCGTCCGCACGGGAGTTCTTGCGAAAGCTGCGAGATCGTCGTCGCTCGCGTCGAGTCGCGGACCCCAGTGCAGCAGCACGGGCAGGTCGCCTCCCGACTGAGTGAGGAGGGCGGACACGTCATCGGCGACGAGATGGATCACTCTCGGGGATTGCATGTCCCCATTCCTATCGTCGATCCTGGTCTGAGTACAGCGAGAGATCGATCTCGACCCTCGGTCGGATGGACCACCGCGCGGATCGACCCGCGCCGATCGACCACCGCTCGCGCCGCTCATCCCCACCACCCACCGCCTCGACGAGGAGCACCCATGCCGCTGACCCACCCGGCCCCGCACGAGACCCGCCTGGAGCGCGGGGTGCTCGACGCGCGGCGGCGGCTCAACCGCGACTACCTCCTCTCGCTCACCGACGAGGGGCTGCTGCAGAACTTCCTGACCGAGGCCGGGATCGGCGACCAGGGCTGGCACCTGCACCCCTCGCAGGACTCGCGCGAGGCCCGCGGCCTCGACCGGCACTGGGGCTGGGAGACGCCGGGCTCGCAGCTGCGCGGGCACTTCCTCGGCCACTGGCTCTCCGCCGCGGCCCGCGAGGTCGCGGTCACCGGCGACCCGCTGCTGCGCGTCCGGATCGACTCCGTGCTCGACGGACTCGAGCGCTGCCAGGAGGAGAACGGCGGCGGCTGGATCTGGGCGATCCCGCGCGGCTACCTCGACCGCCTCGCGACCGGCCGCCCCATCTGGGCGCCGCAGTACGCGATGCACAAGCTGCTGATGGGCCTCGTCGACCTGCACCTCGACCTCGGCGACGAGCGGGCGCTGCGGATGGCGCGGGCCGCCACGGTCCCGCTGCTGGAGTGGGTCCGCGGATTCGACGACGCCGCGTTCCAGGAGATCCTCGAGGTCGAGACCGGCGGCATGCTCGAGGTCTGGGCCGACCTCCTCGCGATCACCGGCGACCCCGTCTACACCGAGCTGCTCGGCCGCTACGACCGCCGCTCCTTCTTCGAGGGCCTGCTCGAGGGCCGCGACGTGCTGACCAACATGCACGCCAACACCACGATCCCCGAGGTGCTCGGTGCCGCCCGCGCCTACGAGGTCACCGGCGACGAGCGCTGGCGGAGGATCGTCGAGGCCTACTGGGAGCAGGCGGTCACCCTCCGCGGCACCTTCTGCACGGGCGGTCAGACCTCCGGCGAGATCTGGACGCCGCCCTACGCGTTCGCCGCTCGCCGCGGCGAGAAGACGCAGGAGCACTGCGTCGTCTACAACATGATCCGGCTGGCCGACGTGCTGCTGCGCTGGACCGGCGACCTCGCCTACGCCGACTACATCGAGCGGAACCTCTGGAACGGCCTCCTCGCCCAGCAGAACCCGCGGACCGGGATGGTCGCCTACTTCCTGCCGCTCGAGGGCGGCGCCCGCAAGGACTGGGGCAGCCCGACCGAGGACTTCTGGTGCTGCCACGGCACGCTGGTGCAGGCGCACACGCGCCACTCCGGGCTCGTCTTCTACCGCGGCGGCGACGCCGAGCTGACGATCGCGCAGCACGTCGACGCGAGCCTGCGCCTGCCGTCCGCCGCCGGCGACGCGGCGGTGCGGGTCGAGGTGCTCGACACCGCCGGCTACGTCGGCCCGGACGCCAACGCGGGTGCCGCGGGCGACGTGCACCGCCCCACCGCCTCGCGGATCCGGGTCGAGATCGTCTCGGAGGAGGGAGTCGCGCTGCACGTGCGGCTGCGGGTGCCGGAGTGGACCGTCGGCGAGCCGGGGGTCGCGGGCGACGCCGAGCGCGTACGGGCGGGCGACGGCGCGCTCCTGATCGAGCACCCCGGCGGCCGCACGAGCGTCGACCTCGCCTTCGGCACCGAGATCCGCGCCGTGCCGATCCCGGACGAGCCGGGCACGGTCGCCTTCGTCGAGGGCCCGATCGTGCTGGCCGGCCTCGTCGACCGCGAGATCGCGCTGCGGGGGCGCCTCGAGGACGCCCCCGCCCTGCTCGCCCCCGACAACGAGCGGCAGTGGACCCAGTGGCTGCGCGGCTACCGCGCCGTCGGCCAGCCCGCCGCCGTCCGCTTCCGGCCTCTGCACGAGGTCGTCGACGAACCCTTCTCGCTCTACTTCCCGGTCTCGGCCGGGAGCTGATGGACAGGATCCCCTCCGTGACCTGCGCTCCGCGCTCATGACCGCCTCCACCGCCTCCCCCGCCGTCCGGGCGATGCCCCGCGGCCGCCTCCTGCTGCCGATCTTCGCGATGCTCGTCGGCTTCGGGCCGCTCACCATCGACCTGGTGCTGCCGTTCCTGCCGACGCTGCAGGACGATCTCGGCGTCTCGGTGGCGACCGCCCAGCTGGTCGTCACCGGCGCCACCTTCGGTTTCGCGGCCGGCCAGCTCGTCTCCGGACCGCTCAGCGACGCGGTCGGCCGCAAGTGGCCGCTCGGCGTCTCGGCGGCGCTGCACATCGCGGCGAGCCTCGTCGCGGCGATGACCTCCGACACTGCCGTGCTGCTCTCGGCCCGCTTCGTCCAGGGCGCCGCCTGCACCGCCGCGGGCGTCGTCGTCACCGCCATCGTCCGCGACCTCTACAGCGGCAAGCGGCTCGTCACGATGCTCGCGAACCTCGCCGTGATCGTCTCGGTCTTCCCGATCCTGGTGCCCTCCGTCGGCGCGCAGCTGACCAAGGTGATCGACTGGCGCGGCTCCTTCCTCGCGGTCGCCGCCTGGGGAGCGCTCGCGACCGTGATCGCGCTCCTGGTGCTGCCCGAGACGCTGCCCCGCGAGCGGCGGCACCAGGGCGGGCTCGGCCCGTCGCTGCGCAACTCCTTCGGGATGCTCCGCCGGCCGCGCGTGCTGGCGCTCGCCGCCGCCTCGGCCGCGGGCTGGTCGGTCGGCTTCGCGTATCTCGCGACCGCTCCCTTCCTCTACACGAACGTCTACGCGGTCGGGCCCGACCTGTACGGGCTGCTGTTCCTGGTCACCTCGCTCGTGACGATCGCGGTCGGGCAGACGACGGGACGGGTGATCGTGCCCCGGTTCGGACCCCGGTTCGCGATGTCCGCCTCGGCGATCGTCACGGCGCTCGGCGCCGTCGTGGTCGCGGTGCTCGCGCTCACCGGCACGCAGCCGCTGCTCGTCGTCGTCGGCGCGCTGACGTTCGCGCTGGCCGGCCGCTCGCTCGGCTTCGCCCCGGTGCAGTACCTCTCGCTGCAGGGCCCGTCGAGCGAGGCGGGCAGCGTCACGGCGATCCTCGGCACGGTCAGCTTCACGGCGGCCGGACTGGTGATGCCGGTGATGGGCGCGTGGGCCGAGATCTCGCTGATCCCGTTCGCGATCCTGCTGCTGCTCGCGGGGCTGGTCGAGGGCGGCGTCGCACTGCTGTTCCGGCCGGGCTCGCGGCGCTTCGATCCGGGGGCGCAGCGGCTCGAGGACGAGCCGGCCGGGGCCGCCCGACCGGCCGGCCCCCGCGCGCACGACGAGAAGAGCTGAGATGACCCTCCGGGAAGGGACCACCGTGGAACTGCGCTCCGGCGACTACACACTCCGCGTCGAGGCGGGCGGCCTCGAGGTGCTCGCGGGCGAGCGCGTCCTCTACGCGAACGACCGGCCGCTGCGCGTCACGGTCAAGACCGTCGCCGCGATCAGCGAGTACTCCGGCGCGCCCTACGACGCCGTCTCGCTGTCGGAGGGGGCGATCACCGCGAGCGGGACGATCACCGTCCGCTCCGGGTCGGCCTTCGCCGTCACCGATGTCTGGCGCGTCGCGGGCGACGGCTTCTCCGTGCACCGCGACGTCGAGGTGCTGACGGCCGGCGGCGACCTCGGCTTCTCCACCGCCGTCTCGCTCGGGCTGACCGGGTCCGACGACCTCCGCGACTACGAGTGCTTCGCCCCCGGCGCCTGGTACCGCGACAACGCCTTCGGGCCCGCCGACGCGATGGGCCGCGACCCCGGCAGCGAGTACTTCTGGCGCACCGAGACGCACTACGCGCTGCCTCTGTTCGCCGCGCAGAGCCTCGCGACCGGCGAGACCGTGGCGCTCTCGCGCTGGGCGGCCGACGCGACGCTGCCGCGCCTGGACGTGGTCCGCTCGGAGAACTTCACCGACCCGGAGTGCACCGTCGGCTCGATCGGCCTGAGCCGCCCGCAGGGCACGACGCTGAACTACCTCTACTACGGCTTCGGCGTGCGGACCCCGCTCGACGTGCCGCCCGCGGGCCTGTCGATCGACTACGTCCACCCGGGCGCCGACGGCGAGCGCACGATCGACAACCCCTACTCCGGCCTCGACTACGACGCCGCCCCGAAGGCCCTGCAGCGGGTGAACCACCCGGTCGAAGTCGGCTTCCGCCAGCGCTACGCCGTCGCGGTCGACCTCGGCCGGTACGACGACTTCGCGACGATGATGCGCGCCACCTGGCGCAGCACCTACGCCCGGATCCGCGACGACCTGTTCGAGGTCGACAACGAGCGGCACTTCCACCACGGCATGGCGATCCTCCAGCGCCTCACCCGCCGCTACGGCGACTCCTGGGGCCTGCCGTTCGCCTGCCAGCTGCCGGACCTCGACGTCTCGAGCGTCTCATTCCAGTTCGGCTTCGTCGGGCAGCAGCCCGGCATCGGATACCAGCTGCTGCGCTACGGCGACCGCGAGGGCGTGCCGGAGGCGTTCGAGCAGGGCGTCGGCATCGTCGACTTCTGGGCGCGGACCGCGCTGCCCGAGTCGGGCCCGCCGCGGATGTGCTTCAACCCCTCGCTCGGCGGCTTCGAGCCGTACCCGCACTACCTGCGGATGCTCGCCGACGGCGTCGAGGCGATCCTCGACGCCTACCTGCACCTGCGGGACCTCGGTGACGAGCGCCCGCTCTGGCTCGAGTTCTGCCGGCGGACCGCCGACTGGCTGCTCGAGGTGCAGGACGCCGACGGCAGCTTCCACCGCGCCTACAACGCCGACGGCTCGGTGCGGATGGACTCGCGCTCGAACACCCCGAGCGTGATCCGCTTCCTCGTGCAGCTGCACCTCGTGACGGGGGAGGGGCGCTACCGCGCGTCCGCCGTGCGCGCCGGCGAGTGGTCGTTCGCGAACATCCACCGCACGCTGGAGTACCGCGGCGGCACCTGCGACAACGCCGACATCCAGGACAAGGAGGCGGGCATCTACGGACTGTTCGGCTTCCTCGCGCTCTACGACCTGACGGAGGAGCCGCGCTGGCTGGAGGGCGCCGTCCGCGCCGCCGACTACACGGAGACCTGGACCTACGCGTGGTCCTTCCCGGTCCGCGCGCCCTGGGCGCATCCCTTCAACCGGTACTCGATCAGCGGACAGAGCATCATCACCCTCGGCGGCGGCGCCGACGTCTACATGGCGGCCTGCTCGTACAGCTACTACCGACTGCACCTGATCACGGCCGACGAGCACTACCTCGATTTCGCCGAGTTCCTGCACCGCAACATCCGCCAGTCGACCGACGTCGACGGCAGCATCGGCTACGCGATGCCCGGCCTCGGCCACGAGAGCGGCGACTTCGCGACCCAGACCCTGCGCAGCCACCACCACTGGCTGCCCTGGTGCACCTTCGTCGAGGTCGACCCGGCCTCGCGCCTGCGCGACACCTTCGGCGTCTACGAGATCGCCGACGCGCAGCGCCTGCCCGCCGCCGAGCGGGCGAACCGCAACCGCGTCTACGACCGGTACGGGCGGCGGGACGCCTGACGGCGGGCGGGGTCCGGCGGCAGCTCTCGCGGCACCTCCGGCACGCGGAACCGCCTCCGGCTCGCCGGATCCGGCTGTTTCCGCGTGCCGAGGCGCGTTCCACGGGCCGGAGTCACGCCGGCGGACCTCCGGCTCGCGGTTCTACGTCCGGCTCGCTGCATTCGGCGGTTTCCGCGTGCCGCAGATTCATTGAGCTCGGCGCCCGCTCGGATGCGCACTTCAAGCCCTCCGGTCGCGCACTGCTGGCAGGCTTCCTGCTCGCGGCGGCTCTGGGCGGCCGCCCGATCACGGACGTCCATGCGTGGACCAGTGGCAGCTTCAAGAGGTCAGAGGAGACGGATGAAGATTGGCGAAGTGGCGCGGCGCGCGGTCGTCGGGGTGAGTCGAGCGCCCGCAAAAAGTTGTAAATCTCATCTCATCATCCGTGCCCTGATCAAACTCCATCGCAATTGCAGGAACCGAGTCGCCCAGCGAGCACGCGTAGCTCACCTCAGGTGAGATCTCCGGAGACTCACCCGCCGACTTTGATCGGCAGTCGCCCCTCGGAGGCGAGCAGGGCGGAAACTGGTTCCGACCGTGAAGCCGAAGGCAGAGTGCACACGCGCTTCCGATCGCTCTCGTTGGAGCTGTGAGACTGAGGTTATGCGGATCCCGATCGTGTATTGGTACTTCCCCCTTCCCGAGCCCCTGGCGTGGCCCCAGAACGATGTGATTCCGCTCCCCGTTCCAGATGGTGGTGTGGCTGTCAGCGCGTCGATCCGAGTGATTAGCGAGCGCTGGCCCAGCGTGCTGGAGTCGAGGATCGGTCGGCTCTTCGAGTCCGTGCGCGCCCTCCAGCCGCCGCCCGCTGGGCAGGGCCATCCGTCGATGTCCATACCCGTAGAACCGATCGATGAAATCACGACCGTAGTGGAGATGCTCGTCGAGCTCGAGGACGGGAGTGATCCGACTTTCGGGGTTGTGTCGGACGCATTCGACATCGGGATCAGGGGCGTTCGAGCGCTGCAGCAAGCGTACGTAGTCGCAACGCAACATCCGATTGACCTTGTGTCCCGCCAGCTCCTGCCATCGATTTTGCCCATGACGACGCGACTCATCACAGCGTCCGACGACGGTTGGCCAGGCGGTCCGGGAATCTTCCTACCGAACGATATCGGCATCGGAGCTCTTGCGGAACCGACGCCGCTAACAGAGCGGCAGAGTGCTGCGTTTCGCTACGCGTATTTGCACCCGGACCTCGCCTACGCCGGCTATACCGACCTGCGACGCGAGGCCGCTGCCGCCATGCGCCTGCGGGGTGATGTCCGATCGTCGGTGATTCACGCGGCGACTGCTGCCGAAGTTCTGATCGACACAACCGTGCTACATCTTCTGTGGGAGGTAGGTCGTACTCCCGAAGAGGCGGCTCCGGTCTTGAACCCCCCGATCGCCGCGAGAGTGAGGTCGCAGTTCCCGCCGCTGCTCGGAGGAGTGTGGGCGTGCAGGGACATCACCACGGCACCCGGCGCGTGGTTGGTGAACACCGCGAATCTGAGGAACAGGGTGGTGCACTCCTACTTCGAGCCGTCCGTCGAGCAGGCGAATGCGGCCTATTCGGCCACGATCGAGCTGGAGCAATACATCTGCGATCTCCTCTGCAAGCCCCGAGGACGTCAACGATTCCCCCGAACCGCACTCGCCCTCGCGGGAAATCCTGGGCTCCTTCGACGAGGAGTGGAGCAGGGCGAGATCGAACTGATGCGCAGTCCCGAGCAGGAGCCCGGCTGGGTAGTGGCATTTGCAGCGTGGCGAGAGGAGGTCATGACTGTTCGGCAAGACCCGTTCAACGCGACAGGCTGAGCCGAGGCTACCTAAGCGAGTTCCACAAGCGAACGGGACCAGACGGCGTGCCGCCTTCATGAGTAGGGGTAGGTTCGGCACGTGAAGCTCTGGTCATCCCTTGACGGGCAACCCGCCGTGCAAATCGAAATCGATGATGCCCCCGAGGCGGTTTTTATCGACGCCGTCGTCTCATCGCACCGCGCCAAGGTCAGGCGACTCCTGTGGTCGGACTCTATGGACATCATCGAGTGGCATCACGCGCTCGAGCTTCACGGGTTCGGGCCCGAGGACGGCTGGTTGCCGCACGGCACCTCTGTCTATGGTGCTGTCACTGTCGGTGATATCCGATCCCTGCTCAGCGGACTGCCAATCGGGGAGGCCGAAAGGCTCGAAGTTGCTCTGAACGGAAATCGTGGAGGCGACGGGTACTTCGGGGTAGTTCTCACGGCGGGCGCTGTCGCAACCCTCTTGCTCGACTGGGCGGGAGCCATCGAGACTCTTCGTCTCGCCGAGCTCTTCCGAGCGCTCGGCCGGTTGAATCACGGCGTTCCGATGGAAGACGTAGAGGCTTTCCGCCGGACGGGGGCGCTCGGTGATGAGTTCCGCTGGTGGCTCCGGCAGGACTCGTATCGACATATGGATTCGATGGTCGGCCTCACCGGGCTGTCCTACGCGGAGGTCCGAAACGCGCTTGAATCCGCAGGCTTCCACTACGTAGAGCCCTCCGGAGTTCACTGGAGACGCGAAGATGAGGACGAAGACTCTAGTGGCTGACGGACGCTGGTCTCTTGCGATTCGATTTGGCGACTGACATGACGTCAGTTATTGGATACTGCTGACAGCATGTGGAGGCCCGACAACAGCCGTCAGCTACCGAGGTCAAGCACCAATTGCCCGCACCGCACACGCGATCAGTGCCATGGCTACGGCATCTTCAGAATGCGCACCAGCACGTGGCGCGAGCCTAGTGATCATGGCGAGGGCAGCACGAACGGGGGCTCGCCTATGCAAGATCGTCCGACAAATACCACTACCAACTACTCAGCCACGGCCCCGTCGCCGACGAAGGCCGAAATCAAGTCGTCCCGCGAATTCGGGCATTTATTCTATTCTGCCAACGGAGCACCGAACAGAAGCGCATCGCGAGAGGCGTCTAATCTTGCCCTCCAAATCGACGCCTTAGCAGGTTCAATGTGAGACGCGTAGGCTAATAGCCCTAAAATGTGATGTGACATACCCAAAACATCGCGGAAGCCGCAATGGATACTATGTGCATTCGCGCCAAATCGCTCAACCCCAGAGACATGAAACTCGATGCGTGTACGCAGGTGACGCTGTAGACGCAGACTTTCTCCATCAACTGTTAAACCGAGAAGATTTAACCCGTTGGCCCGTGTGCTGAACCGGGTCTTTGATTCGTTAATATGAAAGCCGGTTTTGCCAACCATACGCGCAACTTCACGCAGAAAATCGAGGCCCTGACTCCGGCTTAGAACGCGTGCACTGGAAAAGGCCAAATCGTCGGAGTAACGCGTGTATGTTAGTTCAAGCGCGGCCGCGATGCTAGAAAGAGCTGTGTCCAATGGTTTAGCCACCAGATTCGAAATATATCCACTCGTGGACGCGCCCTGTGGCAAATAGCCGATTTTTTCGGATCTTTTATAAGGATACGATGATTTGGTAGGGATTTGATGCACGGTGCGAAGGTATTTTTTTGGAAGCCAAGGCTGACCAACATGGGGTTGGCGCGTGACTATTCTCGAGACCTCGAACGCAACTAGCGGCTCGTATAGTGACGACGCCACGCCAAAAACATGTCTCTCGTCGATTTGATGAAAGAAATCACTGAGATCGACTTTGAGCATCCACTCCGCGTGCAGATGACGAGACGCGCAGTCTTTGATGGAAATACCGTGGCGATAGGAAAAGCAATCACTGTGCACAGTAACTTTTGAGAAGACGTCAGTTAGCAGCCATTTCTGAACTTTCGCCAGCTCCGGGTGTGGAACCGCGATCGATCGCCGCCTCCCACTAGCTCGCTTTCGGATGTTAAACAGGTCATAACCATCAACCTGACGATCAACAACCGCGTGAAGATAATTCCCACTTGTTCCGGAGAGGGCGGCAAGATGGTTGAGCGTCAAAATGGGTTCAACCCCACGCGCTCGCTGTTCCGAAGTTAGCTTTATTGCTCGTTCAACAACCGCACCGTCCAGACCGCTCGGCGCATTCTTTCGATAGAGGTGAGGAGAAAGATTCAACGGTTACCTTCAGTTGTCCGCCCCGGAGGGGCGAGCGGCTCAACGGAGAAGACCGCGACTTTGTTTGAGTCGCTCGGAAGTCTCCGTAAGCGCCAGTTTTCTCCGCGCCCACCCCTCCGGGGCGAGCGTCGTCCGATGGACGCATCGTGCTTTGCAGCCTTCCGGCAGCGCCGCGCGTGGGGCTCGCGACCATGGTCGCGAGCGTTCTCTAACCCGAATCCTTCCCCTCACCTTAGCTGTCGAGGATAGTACATGACCGGCGTCACCCGGCGCGGTGCGCCGTCCTCCTCCTCAAGCTGAGGCTCCAGAGCGGGGAACCACGGTGGTGCTTTCTTAGCGAGCCGCCTTAAGAAGTCCTGCCCCTTGCGTGTCACCGTCAGGTCCATGTTGATCAGCCCCAGGCGTTGTGCAGTGGAGCGAACCTGAGCCAACCTCAGTTGAGTCATATTCGTGACTCGTCTCAGGTCTAGGTTATGACGATACCCACGCCGCGCAGCGACTAGGAAAAGTGCCAGGGGTTGGACGAGCTGAATCTGATCAACAACGCCGATTGCACGCGCCTCTGCGAGATAAAGTGGCTTTGGCTTTTTTTTCGTCACGCCTTTCTCAATGATTCTCGTTCGATTGTCTGGAGGGTAATAATCTCCGAGCCTTCGCTCGTCACCGCTCTCCATCCCAAAACCGCGATCCGCGGGCAACAACGGCGTCCACTTTTTTCGCCCATCACCAGCTTTTCTTTGAAGCAAGATTCTCGGGACCCCATTTCCGATGGTGTGCGCAAAAAAGGTAAGCGACTGCGCTTGCCGGTAGCCATAGGCCTGGTCTAGATCATCTGCATACTTCTGGCATAAGTTTTCGACTGCCTCGAGCTCGTTGTCGGACCAGTCGGCCGAATCAAAGTCATGTCCGGCCGTGTGCCAGAAGACTTCTTTCACGAAAGGCATGAGGTTGATCCACGACCAAGCGCCTTGATTCACCGTATGGACGGCGATATAGATCGAAATGTGACGGCTTGAATTCCAACTCTTGATAGTTGGTGAGTCATAGAAGTGCTGAACAAACTTATAGAGTTCATATCCACTGACAGCCTGATCCGCCACAAATAGAATGTTGTCGATCTTACGCTCACGAAGGTCGTTCAGCGAAAGGTCAAGCTGGAACTGCGTCCTACCTTTTGTTTTAAAGAGGATGTTTTGGACAATTAATTCACTTCCATCACGCTTCCAGTTTTCGGTGGAAACAAAGGTAGAGCCTGTCGCTGAAGGCAATTGTAGAACGGTGTAAGCTGCCGTCCTGCCCTTCAGTTTCTTGCGGGCGGCGACTAAAAGTTCCTTCGTCTCGGCGCGAAATGTCGAACTCGATATGATGTGGATACTGTCCAAAAGTAGCTTCGCCGCTGGCTTATCCCCGCTGTCGAAGTTGGACAACCAAGCTTTGGCACGGGCCGTATCTCGAAGACGCGTGGGCGGCTCAGGCTGGGTCATCAATTTCCTTTCAGGTCTGTTTGGGAGTCAACCATCAGTGTGTCCAGGTTTCCCATCATCGACGATTGTAATCGATGCCTTTTTGTAAGCGATCTTTTTGGCCGGCTTGTCATAACGCCAGTCGAACAATGCGCAGGTCGCGGAAACTGCGCAAAGGCGTCAAGTCGACATGACCTCGCCACGAGTGCGTCCAACGCTTACGACTATTCCCGCCTTGGACCTTCATGCTGCGTCGAGCGCTAGACGCACGTCGCGGTCGCGCAACATTGCGAACGTCGTGCAATAGGGCACTCCGAGCGCCTGACAAGCGTTCGGGAGCGGCCCAGCGCAGGACCTCCGGGCTTATCGGGATGCGGACACTCATAACGCCCCTCCGATCAGCAGCGCGTTTGCCTCATCGTAAACGGAACCTGTGACAAGTCGAATGAGCCGAGTCAGCGGCTGAGGTCTCCGCGATCAGCGCCCTGTCCCTGGCCACGGCCACGGCGAGTCTGCGGAACGGTACTCATTGGCGCCTTCGACGTGACGGCGGCGCTGGGCGGGGTGGCGTGTGCGCGGTCGGCGCTCATGCGCGCCTCGATGACGTGTGGTGGAACTTCCTTGGCTTCCATCGCCTGGATGGTCGACTGACGCCGCTCAGCGCTGTCGTAGGCGACGTCGCCGGCCTCCCGTGCTGTTGAGGCGCGAGGATCGGTCGCCGGGGATGCGGAGTTGGCCGCTGTATCGGTGCTCTGAGCAGAGTCCTGGCGTTCGGCGGGGGCGTCGTTGCGGCAGAGCTGCGCCTGGGCGCGTGCGTCGGCGGCGAGCTCGCGCAGCTCGTCGGGAGTCGCGTCGGCGGCGCCGCCGGCGGCGGCGTCGCGGTCGTAGTCATTGGCGCGCGCTTCCAGCTCGGCTGCCATGTTCGCCGGACCATTGTCGACGTCGGCCACGCCAGCGGTTTCTCGAGCGGCGGCGTCGCTGCGGGCGTCGTTGACGCGGTCGAGTCGATCAGCTTCCGCGATGAGCTGCTGCGCCTCCGTCACCTCGGCGCCGGCACGGGCGCGCTCCGGGGCGACCGTGTCCTTCCACTCCTCGACCAGCGCCGCTCGCGCAGCGGCGACGTCGGCGGGGTCGGGGGTGCTGACCTGGCTGGCGTCGTTCCAGTCGATCGATGTCTGCACCCGGTAGTCCTGGAACCCGGCCGGGTCGGTGTCGCGCTTCCACTCCTCGGCCGCGGACAGCTCTACGGTGGCGACGTCGCCGGCCAGCGCGGCGCAGTAGTCGGTGAGCAGGGCGCGCTCTGCGTTCACGTCCGGCTCCACCCGGTCGCCGACCTGCATGGTGAAGCGGTCGTCGTCGTGGCGGTGGTAGTGCTCGGGCGCAGACGTGCTGGTCCATTCCTTCGCCAGGTCCAACTCCGACTTCCCCCGGCCGGCGGCGTCGCGGAGCACGGCGGTGTCGACGCCGTAGCGGTCGAGTACCTCGCGCTGCACGATGGCAGCGGCCCGTTCTGCGATCGGGTTGTGACCTTTCCACGCCTGCGCGGTCTCCGCGATGTCCTGGACGCTCGCGCGTTCCCACCAGTCGGGCCGGTCCACGACCTGCAAGCTCGCTCGTGCAGCGCCGCGTTCGGCGTCGAACCGGGCCGACAGCTGGCGCGCCTGAGCCAGACCGCTTGAACGGCGTGCCGGAGACCTCGGCCGTCTCGTGAAGATCTCCGGCGGTCCTCCGACCCGGGGTTCCACGTCCGGCTCGCAGGATCCGTCGGTTTCCGCGTGCCGAGGCACATCCCGCGTGCCAGGAGTCTTCCCGGCGGAACTTCCGGCTCGCGGAGTCGGGTCCGGCTCGCCGGATCCGCCCGGTTCAGCGTGCCCAGGCGCGTTCCGCGCCGGAGGTCGCCCCCGCACCCTCAGTCGCGCCACTCCACGTCCACGCGCACCGCCTCCGCACCGAGCTCCAGCCCGCCCGACACCTCGCGCCCGTCGACCCGCAGCACCGCGTCGCGCAGCGTGCGCACCCGTGTCCCGCCCGCCGGTGCCAGCCACTCCGCGCTCGGCACCCGCCGCACCCACAGCGACGCCCGTCCCGGCGACCACTCCAGCCGGTCCACGACCACCCCGCCGCGCGCGCGCAGCCCCGTCACGGCACCCCGCGCCCACGCGGACGGCAGTGCCGGCAGCACCGTCAGCGTCTCGTCATCCGATCCCAGCAGCATCGCCGCCACGAGCCCCGGCAGTCCGCCGCTGGCGTCGAGGTTGAAGATCCTCCCCGCGTCGTGCCGGGTCGTCAGCGTCGGTGACCAGTGCTCGACCGCGAGCCACTCCGCGCAGGTCAGCGCCGCCTCCGCGTCACCCAGCGCCGCCGCCGCGACGCCCACCTGCACCAGCCCGAACGCCATCTCCATCCGCCCGGGAGGAGCGGTCGGCGCCTCGGCCCGCCACGCGATCTTCGCCGCCACCGTCGCCGCCGCGGCGGCCCGCAGCCGCACCGCGGAGGCGCCGGGGCCCTCGAAGGCCGCGTCGCCCGCGTACCAGAGCGGGTACAGCTGCGACGCGTGCCGGTGCGCGATCTCCTCCGCGAACCGCGGGTCGATCCACTCCGCCAGCGTGCCGTCCTCGGCGACCCGGTACTCCGGCAGCTCCGCCACCACCCGCGCCCAGCGCTCGTCGAGCGAGTCGTCGCCGCGGGCCCGGCCGAGCAGCGCCGTCGCCCGCGCGGCGTCCCGCAGCACGGCGACGTCGATCGTCGCATCGACCGCTATCGGCGAGCGCGCACCACCCGGTGTGTTCTCGGGGGAGTAGGAGGGGACGATCCGGCGCACCCCGTCGACCACGGTCGTCCCGGTCTCGGCGAAGCGCAGCACGCCCTCGGCCAGCTCCCACAGCCGGTCGTCGACGATGCCGCGGTCTCCCGTGGCCGCGACGGCGTCGGCGGCGAGGCGCAGCACCCAGCCGCCGCAGCCCGTCCAGAAGAGGTGCGGGTAGCTCGCCGCGAAGTGGTCGGCGCGGCCGTGGGTCGACATCCGCGACGGCAGGAGCATCCCCTCGGACCCGTAGACGAGGCGCGCGTTGTCGCGGTAGTCGTCGAGGTGCGGCAGCACCAGCTCCAGGATCGACAGCGCCAGCTCGGGCGTGCCGGTCGGGATCATCCCCGCCATCGCTCCGTTCTGGACGTTGCCGTTCAGCGTGTAGTCGGCCGACCACGCCGGCCGCCAGGTGCCCTGCCAGACGCCCTGCAGCGTCGGCGGCAGCTCGCCGGTCGACGCGACGATGTTGGCCCGGCCGCTCAGCCAGGCCAGCTCGACCACGCGGCGACGGGCGCCCGCGTCGCCGGAGCGGGCGGCGTCCCACAGGTCCTCGGTCAGCTCGGCGTCGGAGGCGCCGTCGAGATCCAGCACGGAGGCGCCGACCAGCCGGCCGTGCCCCTCGCGCTGGGCGTCGCGCAGCTCCTCCCAGGAGAGGTCGGCGGAGGCGTCGGGAGCCGCGCCGATCGCGACGTCCAGCCGGAGCACGCGGGCGACCCCCGCGGAGATCTCCACGTCCGAGACGGCGGCGCCCCCGGCCACGCGCCACGTCGCTCCGCTCGTCGCCCGCGTCACGGCGCGGATCGCGGTCGGGCCCTCGCCCGCCTCGGCCGTGAGCACCGCGGAGGCGCCGCCCTCGACGTGCGACGAGACCACGGCCGAGGCGTCGGGCACGCCGGTGTCGAAGGAGGTCGCCTCGCCGGCCCCGAGCGCGAGCTCGACGGTGACGACGGTGTCCGCGGAGGACTCCAGAGCCAGCCGGACGCCCTCGCCGCCGTGCGGGGCGAGCAGGCGCACGGCGTGGCGGCCGCCGTCCTCGTCGGTCCATTCCACCGCGGCCTCGCCGCCGAGCGGATCGATCAGGCGGACCGCGGAGGCGACACCGCCGGGGGTGCGCAGCGTGACGGTCGCGCAGAGGCCGAGCGGGTCGGTCCAGATCAGGCAGCCGTCGTAGCCGCTGTCGCGGGCGGCGCGGGCGAGCAGGGCGGTGGCGGTGTCGGAGTCGCCGGCCAGCAGGGCGCCGCGCAGCTCGTCGCGGACGCCGGCGAGGTCGGGCGCGTCCGGGCGCGGATTGACGGGGAGGAACCAGCGCTCGTGGGCGAGCGGGACGGTCAGGGAGTCGGCCGGGCCGTGCACCACGGCGCCGACGCGGCCGCTGCCGACGATCAGGCCCTCCTCCCAGGTCGGGGCCGCAGTGGCGGTGACGAGGGTGGGCGTGCGCGACAGTGCGCCGGCGATCGGGGCGATGATCGGTTCCTTTCGGGCTCGCGGGAGTGCCTGATATGTTGCGTGAACCCTCAAATTACCTCTCCCGGTGCGACGGCGCGCGGGAGTCGAGAGTTAGGAATCCGCGATGACGCGACCGATCACCCTCTTCACCGGCCAGTGGGCGGACCTCCCCTTCGAGGAGGTGGCGCGCCTCGCGGGGGAGTGGGGCTACGACGGCCTCGAGATCGCCTGCTGGGGCGACCACATCGACGTGGCGCGCTGGGACGACGCGGAGTACGTGCAGAGCCGGAAGGACATCCTCGAGCGCAACGGCCTCCAGGTCTTCGCGATCTCGAACCACCTCACCGGCCAGGCGGTCTGCGACGACCCGATCGACGAGCGCCACCGCGACATCCTCAGCGACCGCGTCTGGGGCGACGGCGACCCCGAGGGCGTCCGGCAGCGCGCCGCCCAGGACCTCAAGGACACCGCCCGCTTCGCCGCCGCGCTCGGCGTGACGCAGGTCAACGGCTTCTCCGGCTCGTCGATCTGGAAGGGCGTGGCCATGTTCCCGCCCGCCTCCGACGAGTGGATCGCCGCCGGCTACCAGGACTTCGCCGACCGCTGGAACCCGATCCTCGACGTCTTCGAGGAGGTCGGCGTCCGCTACGCGCTCGAGGTGCACCCGAGCGAGATCGCCTACGACTACTGGACCGCCAAGCGCACCCTCGAGGCGATCGGCCACCGCGCCTCGTTCGGCTTCAACTTCGACCCGTCGCACTTCGTCTGGCAGCAGCTCGACAGCGTCGCGTTCGTGCTCGACTTCGCCGACCACATCTTCCACGTGCACGTGAAGGAGTCGGTCACCAACCTCGACGGCCGCAACGGCGTCCTCGGCTCGCACCTGCCGTGGGCGAACCCGCGCCGAGGGTGGACCTTCGTCTCGACCGGGCACGGCGCCGTCCCGTGGAAGCCGGTGTTCCGCGCGCTCAACGCGATCGGCTACACCGGCCCGACCAGCGTCGAGTGGGAGGACGCCGGCATGGACCGCCTCGACGGCGCCCCCGAGGCCCTGGCCTTCGTGCGGAAGCTCAACGCGATCACGCCGCCGGCCGACGCCTTCGACGCGGCGTTCTCGACCTCGCGCGACTGACCGCCCGCCGCACGCCTGCATCCCGGAGGCCGGAAGGACCGACTGCCCGCGAGGGCCGTCCGGGCCTCCCTGCCTCCGTCGTGCTGCGAGCGCGTCCGCAACCGGGGCCGGGACGCTGCAGCGGGCGCCGAACGGGCCGGAGAGGGCGATCCGCCCTCGATCGCGGACGCGATCCAGGCCGGTCTCGGCGGCGGGCCCCCGCCCCGACCCGGCGGCTCGCCGGGAACGACGGACGGCCGGCCCCCCGCAGGGAGCCGGCCGTCCGGCCTCGCAGGATCTACAGGCCCTGGGAGAGGCGGTAGTACGCCGCGTTCGAGCGGATGTCGGACTCGAAGCCGCGGAGGGTGGTCGACTCGTCGATCACCAGGAGCTCGACGCCGGCGATGCGGGCGAAGTCCTCCCACGCCTCCAGGCCGATCTGCGTCGTCATGACCGTGTGGTGCGCGGCACCGGCGGTGATCCAGGCGGCGGCGCTGGTGCCGAAGTCCGGGGCGGGCTGCCAGACGGCTCGGCCGACGGGCAGGTGCGGGAGCGTCTGGGGCGGCTCGACGTTCTGGACCTTGTTCGCGACCAGGCGGAAGCGCTCGCGGACGTCGCTCAGGGCGACCACCACGGCGGGTCCGGCGTCGGCGGTGAAGACCAGGCGCACCGGGTCCTCGCGGCCGCCGATGCCCAGCGGGTGGATCTCGAGCGAGGCGCGCTTCGACGACAGGGACGGCGACACCTCGAGCATGTGCGCGCCGAGGATGAGCTCCTCGCCGGGCGTCATGTCGTAGGTGTAGTCCTCCATCAGGCTGGTGCCGCCGGGGAGGCCGGCGCCCATGACGGCGGCGATTCGGATGAGGACGGCCGTCTTCCAGTCGCCCTCGCCGCCGAAGCCGTAGCCGTCCGCCATGAGGCGCTGCACGGCGAGTCCGGGGAGCTGGCGGAGCCCGCCGAGGTCCTCGAAGCTGTCGGTGAACGCCTCGAAGCCGCCCTCCTCCAGGAACGAGCGCAGGCCGATCTCGACCGCGGCGCCGTAGCGGAGCGACTCGTGGCGCTCGCCGCCGGGGAGCAGCTCGGGGACCACGTCGTAGCTCTCGACGTACTCCGCGACGAGGGCGTCGATCTGCTCGGAGGTGGCGGCGTCGACGCGCTCGACGAGCTCGTTCACGCCCCAGGTGTTGACGCTGACGCCGAGGCGGATCTCGGCCTCGGTCTTGTCGCCCTCGGTGACGGCGACGTTGCGCATGTTGTCGCCGAAGCGGGCGACCTTCATGCTCTGCGAGGCGGACCAGCCTGCGGCCGCGCGCGACCAGGTGCCGATGGCCTCGGTGACGCGAGCGTCGCTCGCGTGGCCGACGACGGTCTTCCGGGGCACGCTCATCCGGCTGAGGATGTAGCCGTGCTCGCGGTCGCCGTGCGCGGCCTGGTTGAGGTTCATGAAGTCGAAGTCGATGTCCTGCCACGGCAGGGCGACGTTCGCCTGGGTGTGGAAGTGCAGCAGCGGCTTGGCGAGCGCGTCGAAGCCGTGGATCCACATCTTCGAGGGGCTGAAGGTGTGCATCCAGGTGATGACGCCCACCACGGAGTCGTCGGAGTTCGCCTCGATCATGGTGCGGCGGATGGCGTCGGAGCTCTTCAGCACCGGCTTCCACTCGACGGTCACGGGGATCGCGCTCGCCTCGTTGAGCTGCGCGACGACGGCCTGCGACTGCTCGGCGACCTGGCGGAGGGTGTCCTCGCCGTAGAGGTCCTGGCTGCCGGTCAGGAACCAGACGGTGCGGGTGGCGAGGTCGGGGATGATGCTCTGGTACACGCTCATGCGATGGCTCCGGTGGGGTTCTGTCCGTAGACGTTCTGGTAGCGGTCGAACAGGGCGTCGATCGACTCCTGCGGGATGGGGACGAGCTCGCCGCCCTGGCGCGCGAGGTGCACGGTGCGGGCGACGTCCTCGGCCATGACGGCCGCCTTGACGGCGTCCTTCGCGTCCTTGCCGATGGTGAAGACGCCGTGGTTCTGCATCAGGACCGCGCGCGAGCGGTGGCCGCTGAGGGTCGCGACGATGCCGCGGCCGATGGAGTCGTCGCCGATGATCGCGAACGGGCCGATGGGGATCTCCCCGCCGAACTCGTCGGCCATCGCGGTGATGACGCAGGGGATCGACTCGGCGCGGGCCGCCCACGCGGTCGCGTAGGTGGAGTGCGTGTGCACGACTCCGCCGACCTCGGGCATCTCGCGGTACACGTAGGCGTGGGCCGCGGTGTCGCTGGAGGGGCTGCGGTCGCTGCCGGGGGTGCCGGGGACGACGTTCCCGTCGAGGTCGCAGAGGATCATGTTCTCGGGCGCGAGGTCGTCGTAGGAGACGCCGCTGGGCTTGATCACGAAGAGGTCGGCGCCGGGCACGCGGCCCGAGATGTTGCCGCCGGTCCAGATGACGAGGCCGTAGCGGACGAGCTCGGAGTGCAGCCGCGCGACGTCCTCGCGGACGCGGGCGATCGCCTCCTCGACGGCGGGGGTCTGGGTGGTCATGCGGTGGCTCCCTGGTTCTGCGGGTCGGTGAGGGTCTCGACGGCGGTCTGCTCGACGGCGAGGCCGGCGCGGTAGCGCTCGAGGTAGGCGGAGAAGCCGGCGACGTCGTCCGCGTCGGGGGCGACGGTCTCGAAGCCGGAGTCGCCGAAGACCTGATCGGTGAGGTACGCGTCGAGCGCGACTCCGCTCTGCAGGCGGTAGGCGGCGAGCACCGCCATGCCCCACGGGCCGCCCTCGGAGGCGGTCGCGGCGACCGAGACGGGGGCGTCGAGCGCGCCGGCGAGGAAGCGCTGGGCGACCCCGGCGGTGCGGAACATGCCTCCGTGCGCGAACATCTCGTCGATCCGCACGCCCTCGCCTGCGAGGACGCGCATGCCCAGCGCCAGGGTGCCGAACACGCCGTAGAGCTGCGCGCGCATGAAGTTGGCGAGCGTGAGGCGCGAGTCGGGGGTGCGCACGACGAGCGGGCGGCCCTCGACCAGGCCGGCGATCGGCTCGCCCGCGAGGTGGTTGTAGGCGAGCAGTCCGCCCGCGTCCGCCTCGCCCTCGAGCGCCTCGGCGAAGAGGGTGCCGTAGACGGCGTCGCTGTCGGAGGGTCCGCCGGACGCGGCGGCGAACCGCGAGAACAGGCCGACCCAGCCGGCGAGCTCGCTGGCTCCGTTGTTGCAGTGGACCATCGCGACGAGGTCGCCGGCGGGGGTCGCGACGAGGTCGAGCTCGTGGTGCACGCTCTCCAGTGGGCCCTCGAGGACGACCATGGCGAAGATGCTGGTGCCGGCGCTGACGTTGCCGGTGCGCGGGGCGACGGAGTTGGTCGCCACCATGCCGGTGCCGGCGTCGCCCTCGGGCGGGCAGGCGGGGGCGCCGGGTCGGAGGGAGCCGGTGGGGTCGAGCAGGAGCGCGCCCTCGGCGGTGAGCGAGCCGGCGTCGGCGCCCGCGGGGAGCACGGCGGGCAGCAGCTCGCGCAGCGGCTTCACGGCGCCGGCCGCGCGCTCGTCGTAGAGGTCGACGACGCGCTGGTCGTAGTCGCGGGTCGCCGGGTCGGTCGGGACCATCCCGGAGGCGTCGCCGACTCCGAGGACCTTCTCGCCGGTGAGGCGCCAGTGCACGTAGCCGGCGAGGGTGGTGAGGAAGTCGATCCGCTCGACGTGCGGCTCGGAGTCGAGGACCGCCTGGTGCAGGTGCGCGAGCGACCAGCGCAGCGGGATGTTGGCGCCGAACAGCTCGGTGAGCTCGGCCGACGCGGGGCCGGTGCTGGTGTTGCGCCAGGTGCGGAAGGGGACGAGCAGCCCGCCGTCCGCATCGAAGGGGAGGTAGCCGTGCATCATCGCCGAGACGCCGAGCGCCCCGACGGAGGAGAGCTGCACGCCGTGGCGCGACGAGGCGTCGGCGACGAGGTCCGCGTAGGCGGCCTGGAGGCCCGCGTGGACGGCGTCGAGGGAGTAGGTCCAGCGGCGGTCGACGAACTGGTTCTCCCACTCGTGGCTGCCGACGGCGAGGACCACGGACGGGTCGGCCGCGTCGACCAGGCACGCCTTGATCCGGGTGGAGCCGAGCTCGATGCCGAGGGCGGTGGCGCCGCTCGTGATCACGTCGGCGGGGGTGGGCCTGCGCTGGTCCATCATGCTCCTCGCTCGGGCGATGTGACCGTTCACAAAGCCCCGGGTCAGCGTAGGCGAAACGGCTCGGGGTCGGCAAGCGAGGGGCCGCCCGACGGGGTCCGACTGCTCCTCCTCCGCCGCAAGCCCCTTCCGCCGGGGCCGCCCGCTTGGTCGCATGAGGCATGCGTGAGATCAGACTCGTCAGACTCGTCACCCGCCTCGAGAACGCCGCCGCCCTCGATCCGCTCGTCGGCCGGGTGAAGCGGGCCGTGAACGCGGTGGTCCGGCCGCAGCCGGTGCGGGACGTGCTGCACGGCGTCCCGGTCGGCCACCCCGTCCATCCGCTGCTCGTCCTCGTTCCCACCGGCGCCTGGGTGTCGGCGGCGGTGCTCGACCTGCTGCCGGGGAACCAGCGGGCGGCGAGGACCCTCGTCGGCGTCGGCGTGATCAGCGTCCTGCCGACCGCCGCCTCCGGCTTCACCGACTGGTCGGAGCTGCACGAGCAGCAGACCCGCGTCGGGCTGGTGCACTCGGCGGCCAACGTGGTCGCGACGGGCCTCTACGCCGCGTCGTGGGTGCAGCGCCGCCGCGGGCGCACCACGAGCGGGAAGGTGCTCGGGATGCTCGGGCTCGCCGTCGTCTCGGGAGGCGGCTACCTGGGCGGCCACCTCAGCTACCGGCAGGCGGCGGGGGCGAACCACGCGGAGGACGTGCCGCACCGCTTCCCCTCGGGCTGGCAGGAGCTCGGCGCCCTGGCGGACCTGCCGGAGCGCACGCCGGTGAGGAGGGAGGTCGCGGGCCTCCCCCTGCTCGCCTTCCGGCGGGGCGAGCGGATCGACGTGCTCTCGAACGTCTGCAGCCACCTCTCGGGCCCGCTCGACGAGGGCGAGGTCTCGGCGGACGGCTCGGGGGAGGCGTGCGTCGCCTGCCCGTGGCACGGCAGCGCCTTCTCGCTCGAGACCGGCGAGGTGCTGCGGGGGCCGGCCACCTCGCCGCAGCCGCGGTTCCAGACTCGGGTGCGCGAGGGGCGCGTGGAGGTGCTGCTGCCGCACGCGGGGTGAGGCGGGGGCCGGTGCTGCTCAGGCCTGAGTCGTCGACGCCCGCTCCACCAGCACCGGCGGCACCGGGCGGCCGACGGCGGGCTCCTCGCCGCGCAGCTCCGCGAGCACGACGCCGATCGTGCGGCGGCCGACTTCCGCGAAGTCCTGGCGGATGGTGGTCAGCGGCGGCTGGTAGTGCGCCGCCTCGGGGACGTCGTCGAAGCCGACGACGCTGAGGTCCTCGGGCACGCGCAGTCCCCGCTCGGTGCAGGCGTGCAGGAGTCCGAGGGCCATCTGGTCGTTGCCGACGAACACCGCGGTCGGCAGAAGCGCGGCTCCGAGGAGGCGGAGGCCGGCGCGGTAGCCGGACTCGGCGCTCCAGTCGCCCTCCACGACGGCGACGGGGTCGAGGCCGGCCGCGCTCATCCCGGCGCCGAAGCCCTCGAGCCGCGCCTGCGCCTCCACCCAGTGCTGCGGACCGGCGAGGTGCGCGATGCGGGTGTGGCCGAGGCCGACGAGGTGCTCGGTCGCCAGTCGCGCTCCGGCCGCCTGGTCGACGAGGAGCAGGGAGTCGGCGCCGCGGTCCGTCGCGCCGAGCGTCACCGAGGGGACGCCGATCGCGAGGCTCTCGATCGCCTCCAGCGCGCGCTCCTGCGGGGCGAGGACCACGATCGCCTCCACCGACTCCCGCTGCAGGTGGGCGAGACCGTCGGCCAGCGACTCCGCGTCCGGCGCCGCGTTCACGACCGGGACCCGGTAGCCCGCGTCGCGCGCCGCCTGCTCGATCGCGGCCATCGCGGTGGCGGTGCCGTAGAAGCTGTGGCTCTCGGCGGCGAGGATCCCGATCAGGCCGGAGCGGCTCGTCGCCAGGGCGCGGGCGGCGGCGCTGGGGCGGAAGCCGAGGTCCTCGATCGCGGCGAGCACGCGCTCCCGGGTGCGCGGCCGCAGCTGGGGGCTGTCGTTGAGCACCCGCGAGACCGTCTGGTACGACACTCCGGCCCGCACCGCGACGTCGCGGATGGTCGGCGCGCGGTCGAGGGGCATGGCCACACCGTAGCGGTGCGTGCGCCCCCGCCCCCCCCTCCCGCGAGACGCCTCCCGGGTGCGCGTTCGTCGGCGGGTCGCGTACCGGTGCGGCGTCCCGCGGGCGCGGGTCAGGGGCCGCCGAGCCAGTGGTCGATGCGGTGGTGGTCGGGGGTGAAGCCGTGGTCGACGCCCCAGAGGACGGCCTGCGTGCGGCTGGTCGCGCCGATCTTGCCGTAGACGCTGCGGATGTAGGACTTCACCGTGTTGGGGCTGAGGTAGGTGAGCGCGGCGACGTCGGCGTTGCTCTTGCCCTGCGTGATGAGCGCGAGGATCTCCGACTCCCGGTCGGTGATGCCCTCGTGGCGGCCCGGCCAGTCGAGGCCCGGTGCGCTGCCCGCCCGCCGCGGAGGATCGCTGACGACGACCTCGCCCGCCGCCACCCGCTCGAGCGCGGCCACCAGCTCCCGCGCCGGCAGGGTCTTGGAGAGGTAGCCGTGGACGCCCTGCTCGAGGGCGTCCGCGATGAGCGTCGGCGCGAAGTTCCAGGTGTAGACGACCACGTGCTCGGCCCGCTCGTTGCGCACCAGCTCCGCGATCTCGTGGTGGTCCGACTCCGGCTGGGCGAACGAGTCGTAGAGGACGACGTCGATCCGATCGGAGAGGGAGGCGTTCGCGTCGATCTCGGCGACGACCACCCGGTCGCGGTAGTGGTCGAACATGTGCGCGAGGCCCGTGAGGACGACGTCGTAGTCGTCGACGAGCGCGACGGTGAGGGGCGCACGGCGGGTCATGGTCGGACGCTACCGCACGGCCCGTCGGGGCGAGCACACCCCCAGGGGTGTACCGCCGCCTCCTCCGGGGTGGTTGCGTAGCCACCGGTCCCGCAACCGCGGAACCGATCAGCGGGCCCCCGCCCGCACAACGGAAGGACGACCGCCATGCTCGGTCTCATCATCAGCCTCATCGTCGTCGGACTCATCGCAGGAGCGCTGGCCCGCCTCATCGTCCCCGGGAAGCAGAGCATCAGCATCGGCATGACCATCGTGCTCGGCATCGTCGGCTCGTTCGTCGGCGGCTTCCTCGGCTTCCTGATCTTCCAGCACGACCCGATGGACGGCTTCTTCCAGCCCGCCGGCATCATCGGCTCGATCATCGGAGCGATCATCGTCCTGCTCGTCTACACCCGCTTCGCCGGCCGCTCCGCCGCGCGCCGCTGACCCGCAGCGCACGGCGACAGCGAGGTGGCTGCCGACCCGCGCTCCGCGGGCGTGCAGGCACCACGCTGACCGGCGGCCCCGGCCCGGCTCCCTCCACGGGCCGGGCCGTCGTGCTGTCCGCGGGGTGCCCGGGCGTCGTCCGCGGTCTCCGACGCTGCGTCCGCGGGTGCCGACGCTCCGTCCGCGGAGCCCGCGCCGCGTCCTCCGACCTCCGCGGATCAGCGGCGGAGTCCGTGACTGTCGCGTCGGTGGCTGCCGAGGCCGTCGCCGCAGAGTCCGCAGCCGCGCAGTCCGTCGCCGCCCAGCCGCCGCGCACCGGGGTGCGCGATGCTCGGGCGATGCCGCTCGTCGTCCCCGATGCCCTCGTCCCGCTCGCGCTCCGGCTCGCCCGTGCGAACCGCACCTTCGTCAGCGCGGAGGGAGCCCGTCGCCGCATCCGGGAGCGCGCGCTCCGTCCCGCCTCCTACGGCCCGCCGCCCCGCCTCCGGCCCGGCGTGCGCGTCGACGTGGAGCAGGTCGGCTCCTGGCCGGTCTACACGATCCGCCCGCGGGTGATCCGCGGCGGCGTCGTCTACGTCCACGGCGGCGGCTGGGTGAACGAGATCGCGCCCCAGCACTGGTGGCTCGCCGCCCGCATCGCCGACGAGGCCTTGGTCGCGGTGACCCTCCCGATCTACCCGCTCGTGCCCTTCGGCACGGCGCTCGAGGCGCGCGACGGTGTCCGCGCCCTGGTGCTGCGGAGTCTTGAGCGGCACGGGGCGACCTGCCTCGCCGGCGACTCTGCGGGCGGCCAGATCGCCCTCTCGACGGCCCTCGCCCTGCGCGACGAGGGGGTGGTCCTGCCGCGCACGACCCTCGTCTCGCCCGCGCTCGACCTCTCCTGGAGCAACCCGCGGATCCCCGAGGTGCAGCCGACCGATCCCTGGCTCGGCACCCCGGGCGGTCGCGTCCTCGCCGAGAGCTGGCGCGGCGCCCTCGACCTGCTCGATCCCGTGGTCAGCCCGCTGTTCGGCGACCTGGCGGGCCTCGGCCCCCTCACCGTCTTCACGGGCACGCGTGACGTCCTCAATCCGGACGCCCACGTGCTGGCCGAGCGGGCGGCGGCCGCCGGGGTCCCGTTCGAGCTCCACGAGGCCGTCGGGCAGGTCCACGTGTACCCGCTCGTGCCCACGCGGGCCGGCCGCGAGGCGCAGCACGACCTGGTCGAGGGGCTCCGCGCGGCGGTCTGATCGGAGGCTCGCCCGGGCGTCCGGCAGGCTCCTCTCAGTCCGTCTTCCGGACGGCGGACGGCGCCTCCGCCCGCTCGTCCACGACGTCGAGGCGAGCCAGCGCGTTCGCCGTCCCCCGGCGGCCCCGCGTCGCGACCAGGCCGATCATCGCGGCCGCCGCGAGGACGAAGGCGAGCAGCGACCAGAACCCGCCCTCGACGGCGAGCAGGGTCGACCAGCCGCCCGATCCCGCCGCCCAGCGCACGAGCCGCTGCCAGAGGAACGGTCGCGGCTCGGGACGCAGGCGCACCACCGTCTCGCCGAGGGTCCGCCCGGACCGCAGCACGATCACCAGCTGGAGCAGCGGAGCGACGAACGGCAGGGCTCCGAGAACCACGTCCCCGGGGCTCGAGCGCGTGTCCACCCCCGCGAGCACGAGGCCGACCCCGGTGATCGAGACGAGCGCGCCCGTGATGAGGCTCAGCGCGAGCACGTCGCAGAACATGCCGAAGGCGCGGCGGCGGATCGTGACCGGGCGGGCCAGCTCCGGCACCGCGCCCTCGGTCCGGCGGGTGAAGAGGAGGAGGACGGGGGAGAGGAGGGTGCCGAGCAGGGCGCCGGCCGTGTTGGCCAGCAGGTCGTCGACGTCGAAGAGCCGGTAGGCGCACGGGTAGAGGAACCAGTCGCCCGTGAGCTGCGTGACCTCGATGAGGAGCGAGACGGCGAAGCCGACGGCGGTGCCGCCGATCATCCCGGCGACGAGGCGCCCGCGGAGAGCGAGGTGGCGGACGAGCATCCCGAGGGGGACGAAGAAGACCACGTTCAGGAGCACCTGCGCGGACGCGGGGTTCGTCAGCAGCGCGCGGGGCCCGTCGATCCCGCCCTCCTTCGCGATGTCCCCGACGAAGGCGAACAGGCGCAGCTGCGGACCCGATCCGGTGCGGCAGGCGGCGGCGACCGTCGCCTCGTCGGGCAGGGGGAGGAGCGTGTAGGTGACGAGGGCGAGCGCGTAGACCACGGCGGCGAAGGCCAGCACCGCGTTGCCGATCCCGAGGACGCCGCGCCGCCGGTACTGCAGGGCGGCCCAGGGCACGAGGCCCACGAGGGCGACGGCGGAGCCGAACAGGAGGGCGAGCACGGCGGAGGTCATGCGTCGACAGTAGGAGAGCGGAGGCCCTTCTCGACCGCCCGGCGCATCAGGGGCCTCTGACAGCGCGGTTCGTCCCTCCCCAGCGCGGGATCCGGGCGCTCCTCCACGGATCCGAGCGATCCCCGTCCGCCGCCTCCACGCCCTGCTAGCGTTTCCTGGGTCGCGTCCAAGAAACGCGTGCACCCCCGACCCCTCCACGAAAGACGTCATGCCGCTGCGCTCCCGCCTCCTCGCCCTCCCCGCCGCCGTCGCGGCCGCCGCGCTCCTGCTCAGCGGCTGCACCGCCGAGACGCCGGACGCCTCCAGCACCCCCGTCGACGGCGGGACGCTGACCTACGCGTCCGGCGACGCCGAGCCCACCTGCCTCGACCCGCACGTCGGCGGCAACTACCCGCAGGCGCTCCTCGCGACGCAGGTGCTCGAGTCGCTCGTCTCGCGCGACGCCGACGGCACCATCACGCCGTGGCTGGCCGAGTCGTGGACCGTCTCGGACGACGCGCTCAGCTACGACTTCACCCTGCGCGAGGGCGCGACCTTCACCGACGGCACCGCCCTCGACGCGGAGGCGGTCGCCGCGAACATCGCGCACCTGCAGGACCCGGCGACCAAGTCCTCCACCGGCTACCTCGCCGTGGCGAAGGTCGCCTCCGTCACCGCGGTCTCGCCGACCGTCGCCCGCTTCACCCTGACCGCGCCGGACAGTGCGCTGCTCGAGTCGCTCGCGCAGCCGTGGACCGCGATCGAGTCGCCCGCCGGCATCGCCCGCGGCGAGGAGGCGAACTGCGAGGCGCCCGTCGGCACCGGCCCCTTCACCGTCTCGGAGTGGGTCAAGCAGGACCACGTGACCCTCACCCGCAACGAGGCCTACGACGCGTCGACCGGCCCGACCGGGGACGGCCACGAGGGCCCCGCGCACCTGGCGAGCATCACCTGGCGCTTCATCCCCGACTCCGCCACCCGCTACGCGGCGCTGCAGTCGGGCGAGGTCGACGTGCTCGACAACGCCCAGCCCGACACACTGAAGGCCGCGACCGGAGCCACCGACCTCGTCGAGCTCGACGCGCCCCGGCCCGGCTCGGTCAACCGCCTCGAGCTCAACTCCGGCCAGGCGCCGTTCGACGACGAGTCCGTCCGCGAGGCGTTCGTCCGCGGCGTCGGCGTGAACGACGCGATCGACTCCCTCTTCTTCGGCACCGCCGAGCGCTCCTATTCCCCGCTGTCCAGCCGCGAGGCGACCGCGTACTCCGACCCGTCGCTCTTCGAGGACGCCGGGTCCGACTCCGAGACGGCCGCCGCCGAGGACCTGCTCGAGAAGGCCGGCTGGGTGGACTCGGACGGCGACGGCATCCGCGAGAAGGACGGCACGCCGCTGACGCTGCGCTTCCCCGTCAGCACCAACCAGTCGATCCCGGCTGAGCAGTCGCTGTTCGAGCAGATCCAGGCCTCGGCGAAGACCCTCGGCTTCGACGTGCGGATCAGCCTGCTCGACCTGTCGAGCTGGTACACCGCGCTCGCGTCGAACGAGTACGAGCTGGTGAGCGCCCCGTACACGAAGGTCGGACCCGACGTGCTGCGGATCCTCTACTCCTCCTCGGGCATCACCCCCGCGCCGAGCGGCTACTTCGCCAACCACGCGCAGATCGCCGACCCCGCGCTCGACTCGCTGCTCGAGCAGGCGAGCGCCACGACCGACGAGGACGCCCGCGCCGACCTGTACGAGCAGGCGCAGCGGATCGTCCTCGAGGGCTACTGGATCCTGCCGCTCTACGACCAGCAGAACCACTACCTGCACCGGGCGGCCGTCCAGGGCCTCGTCGCCCTCGACACCGTGTCGACCCCCTGGTTCGCCGACGCCTGGGTCTGACCCGGCCCCGGCGAGCCGCCTGCACCGATCGATGAGCGGACGCGTGCCGGTCGAGTAGTCGCCGCGGTGGCGCATCGAGACCCCGCGATCGGGACGGGCGGATCTCGATGCGCCCGCTCCGCGGGCTGCTCGATCAGCAGGGATCCGTCCTCCATGGAGCAGCTCCGCTCCGTCGGTGTCCTCCATGCTGGTCGAGTAGCCGCCGTCGGTCGCGCATCGCGTGCTCCGGAGGGAGCGGACCTCGACGACGCCCCCCTCCACCGCCCCGACCAGAGAGGACGCCCGCCCGCATGATCCGCCGCGTGCTCCTCCGTCTCGGCGGCGCCCTCGTGGTGCTGTGGGCCGTCGCGACCGCCGTCTTCGTCCTCATCCGCCTCGTCCCCGGCGATCCGGCGCAGGCGATCCTCGGCGGTCCGGGCTCGCAGGCGTCGCCCGAGGCGCTCGCCGCGGTGCGGGAGCAGTACGGCCTCGACCAGCCGCTCCTCGTGCAGTACCTGGTGCAGCTCGGCAGGCTCGCGCGCGGCGACCTCGGCACCTCCTACTCCCTGCGCACTCCCGTCGCGCAGATCCTCGGCGAGCAGCTGCCCGGCACCCTCCTGCTCGCCGTGCTCGCGCTCACCGCCGCATGGATCCTCGCGCTCACGACCGCGCTCTGGTCGACCCGGGGCGGACGGCTCGCCGCCGCGGTCGGGTCCGGCCTCGAGCTCACGGCGGCCGCGCTCCCGCACTTCTGGCTGGCGACCGTGCTGATCGCCGTCTTCGCGACCGCGCTGCGCTGGCTGCCCCCGGTCAGCACCGGGTCGCCCGCCGGGCTGGTGCTGCCGACGCTCACCCTCGCGATCCCGCTGGCGGGCTTCCTCGGCCAGGTGATGCGCCGCTCCCTCCTCGACGCGCTGGAGTCGCCGTTCGTGCTCGCCGCTCGGGCGCGCGGCGAGGGCGAGCTCGGCGTCCGCGCCCGCCACGCGCTGCGCCACGCGGTGCTGCCGGGCGTCTCGCTCTCGGGCTGGGCGTTCGGCTACCTGATCGGCGGGGCCGTGGTGGTCGAGACGATCTTCGCGAGGCCGGGGCTCGGCCGGACTCTGCTCGCGGCGGTGACGGTCCGTGACGTGCCGGTGGTGACGGGTGTCGTGCTGGTCACGGCGCTGGCGTACATCGTCGTGACGCTCGCCACCGATCTGCTGACCCGCGTGATCGACCCGCGGCTGGCCCGGCGGGAGGCGGTCGCGTGAGCGAGCTCGAGCTGCGCGCCGCCCGCCCGCTCCGCCGGGGTCCCTCCCGCCTCCGCGCCGGCGAGGTGCTGGCCGCGGTCTTCGTCGTGCTGCTCCTGCTCGCCGCCGTGGCGCCCGGGCTGCTCGCCCCCTCCGATCCGCTCGCCGTCGCCCCGCGCGACGCCTTCACCCCCCCGGGTGCCGCGCACCTGCTCGGCACCGACGAGTCCGGTCGCGACGTCCTCAGCCGCCTCATCGCGGGGGCCGGCGCATCCCTCCTGATCGGCGCCAGCGCCACCGCGATCGGCCTCGTCCTCGGCGCGGTGCTCGGGGTGGTCGCGGCGTTCGGCGGCCGCGTCGTCGACGGCGTGATCGGCCGCGTGCTCGAGGTGCTCTTCGCCTTCCCCGCGCTCCTGCTCGCGCTGCTCGTGATCGTGGTCACGGGTCCCGGAGTCGTCCCCGCCACCATCGCGGTCGGCCTCTCGACCGCGCCGGGGTACGCCCGCATCCTGCGCACGCAGCTGCTCGGCATCCGCGACTCCGGCTACGTCGAGGCGGCGCGCGTGCTGGGCCACGGACCCGTCCGCATCCTCGTCCGGCACGTCCTCCCCAACACCTTCGGGCCGCTCGCCGTGCTGGCGACCCTCGGCGTCGGCCAGGCGATCGTCTGGGCCTCGGCCCTCAGCTACCTGGGCCTGGGCGCCGAGCCGCCCGCGCCGGAGTGGGGCGCGATGCTCTCGGCGGGCCGCACCTACCTCGCGAGCGCGTGGTGGCTGGCCGTGTTCCCGGGGCTGGCGATCGTGCTGACGACGATCGCGACGACGGTCCTCGGCGGGCGTCTGCGGGGTGCGCGGTGAGCGCGGTCGTCGTCGAGGGGCTCCGGGTCGCCTTCGACGGAGTCGAGGTGGTGCACGGGGTCTCGTTCCGCGTGGAGCCGGGGGAGTGCGTCGCGATCGTCGGCGAGTCCGGGTCCGGCAAGAGCGTCACCGCGCGAGCGCTGCTGGGGCTGAGCGGAGGCGCCGTGACCGGGAGCGTCCGCGTCGGCGGGACCGAGGTGGTCGGAGCGGGCGAGCGGGAGCTGCGGCGGCTGCGCGGCGGATCCGTCGGCTTCGTCCCGCAGGACGCGCTGCTCTCGCTCGACCCGCTGCGCCCGATCGGCCGCGAGATCGGCGACGTGCTCCGCCTCCACGGCCGCCTCCCCGCGGCCGAGCGCGCGCAGCGGACGGTCGAGGCCCTGGCGAGCGTCGGCATGCCGGAGCCGGCCGAGCGGATGCGGGAGCGCTCCGGCGACCTCTCCGGCGGGCTCCGCCAGCGCGCCCTCCTCGCGGCGGCCGTGGCGCTCGATCCGCCGCTGCTCGTCGCCGACGAGCCGACCACCGCGCTCGACGTCACCGTCCAGGCCCGCGTGCTCGAGCTCTTCGCCGAGCAGAAGGCGCGCGGCCGGGCGCTCGTCCTGGTCTCGCACGACCTCGCGGTGGTGGCGGGCCTCGCGGACCGCATCCTCGTGCTCGCCGACGGCCGCGTGGTGGAGGAGGGGACCGCGGCCGAGGTGCTGCGCGCGCCCCGCAGCCCCGAGGCCCGCGCGCTCGTGGCCGCTGTCCCCGCCGGGCGCCCGCGCGGCTCCCGGCTCACCGACCCGACCGCACCGGCGACCCCGCCCGAGACCCCCGGCGAGGTCGTGGTCGCGGCCCGCGGACTCGCCGCCCGCTTCCCGCTGCCCGGCGGAGGAGTGCGGGTCGCGGTCGACGACGTCGACCTCCGGCTGCGGCGCGGCGAGACCGTCGGGCTCGTCGGCGAGTCCGGGTCGGGCAAGAGCACGGTGGCCCGGCTCGTGCTGGCGCTGCGGCGTCCGGACGCGGGCGCCGTCGAGCTGTTCGGCGAGCCGTGGTCGGCAGCGACCGAGCGCTCCCGCCGTCCCCGCCGCCCGCGGATCGGCGCCGTCTACCAGGACAGCCTCTCCTCGTTCGACCCGCGCTGGAACGTCGGCCGCCTCCTCCGCGACGCCGGCGCCGCCTCCGTGCCCGCGCTGCTCGAGAGCGTGGGGCTCGACCCCGCCCTGGAGCGGCGCTCGCCGCGGACCCTCTCCGGCGGTCAGCGCCAGCGCGTCTCGATCGCCCGGGCGCTGGCGACGCGCCCCGACGTGCTGATCTGCGACGAGCCCGTCTCGGCCCTCGACGTGTCGGTGCAGGCGCAGATCCTCGACCTGCTCGACGACCTGCAGCGCCGTCACGGCCTCGCCCTCCTCCTCATCTCGCACGACCTCGGCGTGATCGCCCACATGAGCGATCGCATCGCCGTGATGCGCGAGGGTCGGATCGTCGAGGCGGGGCCGGCCGCGTCGCTCCTCGCCGCGCCGCAGGAGGAGTACACGCGCCGCCTGCTCGCCGCCGCCCCGCGCCTCGAGCGCTGAGCCGTCCGCGGCGCGCCCCCCGCGCAAGCCCGCGCCGCGAATCCGCCGCACCTCCACCACGTGTCGGACCTGCGGCGTAGCGTTGCCGAGGTGATGCGCCCGACGACCCAGACCCTCGGCCAGCTCCGTGCCTCCGGGCACGTGCAGAAGAGCCTCCGCACCGAGATCCGCGACAACCTGCTCGACGCCCTGCGCGAGGGCCGCGACCCCTGGCCGGGCCTGCACGGCTTCGCCGAGACGGTCATCCCGCAGGTCGAGCGCGCCGTCATCGCCGGCCACGACATCGTCCTGCTGGGCGAGCGCGGCCAGGGCAAGACCCGCCTCCTGCGCACCCTCGTCGGCCTGCTCGACGAGTGGACGCCCGTCATCGAGGGGTCCGAGCTCGGCGAGCACCCCTACGAGCCGATCACCACGGAGAGCCGCCGCCGCGCGGAGGAGCTGGGCGAGGACCTGCCCGTCGCGTGGAAGCCCCGCGAGGAGCGCTACGTCGAGAAGCTGGCCACCCCCGACACCAGCGTCGCCGACCTCATCGGCGACGTCGACCCGATGAAGGTGGCCGAGGGCCGCAGCCTGGGCGACCCGGAGACCATCCACTTCGGCCTCATCCCGCGCAGCCACCGCGGCATCGTCGCGATCAACGAGCTGCCGGACCTGGCCGAGCGGATCCAGGTCGCCATGCTCAACGTGATGGAGGAGCGCGACATCCAGATCCGCGGCTACGTCCTCCGCCTCCCCCTCGACGTCCTCGTCGTCGCGAGCGCGAACCCGGAGGACTACACGAACCGCGGCCGGATCATCACGCCGCTGAAGGACCGCTTCGGCGCCGAGATCCGCACCCACTACCCGACGGCTCTCGTCGACGAGGTCGCCGTCATCCGGCAGGAGGCGGACCTCGTCGCGACCGTGCCCGATGCGCTCATCGAGATCCTCGCCCGCTTCACGCGGGCCCTGCGCGAGTCGAGCTCCGTCGACCAGCGCAGCGGCGTCAGCGCCCGCTTCGCCATCGCCGGCGCCGAGACGATCGCCGCCGCCGCCCTGCACCGCGCCACCCGCCGCGGCGAGGAGGAGGCGGTCGCCCGCCCCATCGACCTCGAGACCGCCGTCGACGTGCTCGGCGGCAAGATCGAGTTCGAGTCGGGGGAGGAGGGCCGCGAGGACGAGATCCTCGACCACCTGCTCCGTCAGGCCACCGCCGAGACCGTCCGCGCCCACCTGCGCGGCGTCGACCTCGGGCCGCTCGTCGAGGCGGTCGAGAACGGCGCGATGATCACGACCGGCGAGCAGGTGACCGCCCGCGAGTTCCTGGCCGGCCTGCCGTTGCTGGGCGAGGCCCGCGTGTACGACGAGGTCGCCGAGCGCCTCGACGCCGTGGGGGAGGGGCGCCGCGCCGGAGCGGTCGAGCTCGCCCTCGAGGGCCTCTACCTCTCGCGCAAGCTGAGCAAGGAGACGGGCGGGGGCGAGGCCGTCTATGGCTGATGCTCCGCGCGGCAACCGGCGGCTGAAGCGCGACGCGCGCTACGCGAAGTACAACGGGGGACCCGATCCGCTCGCTCCTCCGGTCGACCTGAAGGAGGCCCTCGACGCGATCGGCGAGGACGTGATGGGCGGCACCTCGCCCGAGCGCGCCCTGCGCGAGTTCCTCCGCCGGGGCACCCGCGACCGCGAGGGCCTGGACGACCTGGCCGCCCGCGTCGCCGAGCGGCGTCGCGAGCTCACGCAGAGGAACAACCTCGACGGCACGCTCCGCGAGATCCGCGAGCTCCTCGACAAGGCCGTCCTCGCCGAGCGCAAGCAGCTCGCCCGCGACACGCAGATGGACGACGGCGACCGCGCGCTCGCAGAGATCCAGCTCGACAGCCTCCCGCCCTCGCCGGCCGCGGCCGTCTCGGAGCTCCGCGACTACCGCTGGCAGAGCCCCGAGGCGCGCGCCGACTTCGAGCGGATCCGCGAGCTCCTGGGCCGCGAGATGCTCGATCAGCGCTTCGAGGGGATGAAGCAGGCCCTCGAGAACGCGAGCGACGAGGACCGCGCCGCGATCGACGCGATGCTCCGCGACCTGAACGAGCTGCTCGAGGCGCACGCGCGCGGGGAGGACACCACCGAGCAGTTCGACGCCTTCATGGAGCAGCACGGCGAGTACTTCCCCGAGGGCCCGGAGTCGGTGGACGAGCTGATCGACGCGCTCGCCGCCCGCGCGGCGGCGGCTCAGCGGATGCGCAACTCGATGACCGCCGAGCAGCGCGCCGAGCTCGACGCCCTCGCCCAGGAGGCCTTCGGCACGCCGGAGCTCATGCAGTCCCTCGGCCGCCTCGACGAGACCCTGCGGGGGCTCCGTCCCGGCGAGGACTGGGGCGGCTCCGAGCGGATGGACGGCGAGCAGGGGCTCGGCCTCGGCGACGGGACGGGCGTGTTCCAGGAGCTGGCCGACCTCGACGCCCTCGCCGACCAGCTCGCGCAGACGGACCGCTCCTCCCTCGACGACCTCGACCTCGACCTGCTGGCGAAGCGCCTCGGCGAGGACGCCTCCGTCGACGCGCAGACGCTGAAGCGCCTGGAGCGGGCCCTGCGCGACTCCGGGACTTTGCGCCGCGGCTCCGACGGCCGCCTCGCCCTCAGCCCGAAGGCCATGCGCCAGCTCGGCAAAGCGCTCCTGCGCGACATCGCCGAGACCGTCTCCGGCCGTCAGGGCGCCCGCGACGTCCGGCGCGCGGGCGCGGCGGGCGAGCGCTCCGGAGCGACGCGCTCGTGGGAGTTCGGCGACACCGAGGCCTGGGACATCCCCCGCACGGTGACCAACGCCCTCACCCGCACCGCCGGCGAGGGCCGGCCGGTCGGCTCGGGGGTGCGCATCCTGATCGACGACGTCGAGGTGCAGGAGACGGAGGCGCGCACGCAGGCCTGTGTCGCGCTCCTCGTCGACACGTCGTTCTCGATGGCGATGGACGGCCGCTGGGTGCCGATGAAGCGCACCGCCCTCGCCCTGCACACCCTGATCAGCAGCCGGTTCCGCGGAGACGCGCTGCAGCTCGTCGCCTTCGGCCGACGCGCCGAGGTGATGGACGTCGAGCAGCTGGTGGGCCTGGACGCGGAGTGGGACAAGGGCACGAACCTGCACCACGCGCTGCTGCTGGCCAACCGGCACTTCCGCAAGCACCCGAACGCGCAGCCCGTGCTGCTCATCGTCACCGACGGCGAGCCGACCGCGCACCTCGAGCCCGACGGCGGCGTCTTCTTCGACTACCCGCCGGACCCGCTGACGGTCGCCGTCTCGGTCCGCGAGCTCGACGCGTCGCTCCGCCTCGGCGCGCACACCACGTTCTTCCGCCTGGGCGACGACCCGGGCCTCGCGCGCTTCATCGACTCGCTCGCCCGCCGGGTCGGCGGCTCGGTGGTGAACCCGGAGGCGGAGGACCTGGGAGCGGCCGTCGTCTCCTCCTACCTCGGCGCTCGCGGCGCGGGTCCGGGAGGCGGCGGAGCGCCCGGCGAGGAGCTGTTCGGCCGCGGCTGGAGCTTCTGAGCCGTTCAGGATGCAGGAGGGATCCGCTCCCGCGCCTGAGGATCAGCGCGTCTCCGCCGCTCCGGAGGCGTTCGTCCTGAGTTCCGACCGCGCCCGGCTCAGAACAGCGGCCAGGGCACCGCGGGCATCCCGCCCCGCGGGCCCGGGAAGCGGCCGAAGGAGCCGAGCCGCTCGCAGCGCTTCGCGAACGCGGCGACCTCGTCCTCGGTGAGCAGCTCCGAGAGCGCCTCGCCGAGCGGTCCGTCGATCTGCGCGCGCAGGAGCGCCAGCGCCGTCAGCTCCTCCTCGAGCAGCGGTTCGCCGATCCAGCCCCAGAGGACCGTGCGCAGCTTGTGCTCGGAGTGGAAGGTGAGGCCGTGGTCGACCCCGTAGCGGTGGCCGTCGGGCAGCGCGAGCACGTGCCCGCCCTTCCGGTCCGCGTTGTTGGCGACCACGTCGAACACGGCCATCCGGCGCAGCGCCGTCGAGTCCTCGTGCACGAGGGAGATATCGCGGTCCTCCTCGTCGCTGCCGTCGAGGACGTGCCGCCATCCGTCGGGCACGGCGTCGGCGGGCACCAGGTCGACCGCGTCCTGGTCCGGATCGATGTCCTGCCAGAGCTGGACCATGCCCGGCCCGAGCGGACCGTCGCGGAGCCACGTGCGCGGCACCACGTTCCAGCCGAGCGCCTCCGAGACGAGGTAGGCGGCGACCTCGCGGCCCGCGAGCACGCCGTCCGGGAAGTCCCACAGCGGCTTCTCGCCCGAGATCGGCTTGTAGACGACGGACGTCTCGCCGAGCTGCGCGAGGAACGTCGCGTTCGAGGCGATCGTGATCCGGCCGGCCAGCTCCAGCTCGCCGTCGAGCCCGCCCGGGTCGCTCATGCGAGCGGGCAGTCGTGCCCGTCGGGATCCATCGGCTCGCCGCAGCGGGGGCAGAGCGGACGTCCGGCGCCGACGACCTCGAGGGTTCGCTTCGCGAAGGCGCGCGCCGTGCCGACCGGGATCTTCACCTGCAGCATCTCGGTGGGCTCGGGCTCCTCCTCGGAGTCGTCCTCCGCCTCGGTCAGCGGGTAGGCCTCGATCACGATCTGCGCGGTGGACGGGTCCCAGCCGAGGCTGAGACCGCCGACGCGGAACTCGGGCTCCACGGGCTGGTCGAGCGGGTCGTTGTCGACGAGCTCCGGGGGAGTGCCGGCGGGGACGCTGACCGGGTTGCCCTGGGCGGTCATCAGCTGGTCGAGGATCTCGTCGATCTTCTCGGCGAGGAGGGCCGACTGCTGCTTCTCGAGGCCGACGCTGACCACGCGGGGCCCGGTCTTGGCCTGGAGGTAGAAGGAGCGCGAGCCGGGTGAGCCGACGGTCCCCACGACGACGCGATCGGGCCAGTCGAATCCGTGCACGATCGGAGGCATGCCCCCAGTCTACGAGCGCCCGCCTCCGCAGTGGCTGCGCGCGTCGGGCTCGGGCGGCCTGCTGATCGAGCAGCCGTCTCTTCTGCTGGCCGAGCCCCCCGCGGAGCGGGCGCATCGAGATCCATCGTCGGCGAGCACCCGCATCCCTGCCGCTCGATCGAGCCCTGAAGCGGCCCTCCCGAACCGCGCCTACTCGTGCCCCGCCCCGCCCCCCACGGCGGCGTCCGCCACGGGGGCCGCCTTCCGCAGCCAGCCCAGGTCCCCGGCGTCCGTGTTCATCGAGACGACCTCGGGCCGCCCCGCGCCGTAGCGGATGATCGACACCGACGCCGGTCCGACGCTGAGCCTCTGGAAGAGGTCGAGGTGCATGCCGAGCGCGTCCGCGAGGATCGCCTTGATCGTGTCTCCGTGGCTGACCGCCGCCCACACCGCGCCGGCCCCGTGCTCCTCCGCCACCGCCGCGTCGTGGCGGCGGATCGCCGACACGGCCCGGGCCTGCATCGCGAGCATCCCCTCGCCGCCGGGGAACACCACCGCGGAGGGCTGGTTCTGCACCGTCGCCCAGAGCGGCTCCGTCGCGAGATCCCGCAGCGAGCGCCCCGACCAGTCGCCGTAGTCGCACTCGGTGATGCCCTTGTCGATCACCGTCGCCGGCGATCCCGTCTGCCGCTCGAGGACGAAGCGCGTGGTCTGCCGGCACCGCTCGAGCGGGCTCGACACCACGGTCGCGAGCTCGACCGCCGCCAGCCGCTCCCCGGTGCGCGCCGCCTGCGTGCGTCCGACGTCGTCGAGCCGCACTCCGGCGGTGCGTCCGGCGAGGATCCCCGCGGTGTTCGCGGTGGTGCGTCCGTGCCGGACGAGGAGGAGCGTGGGCATGGGGCCAGCGTAGGCGGCCGCGCTCCCGCCCCGCCCCGCCGAGGGGCCGGGGTCGCGCCGGCGCGTTCCGCGCGACTCCATCGCGGGACGGATGCCCCGACCGCAGCGCCTGCCTAGGGTGGAGGAGCGGCCGCCCACCGCGGCCCGGAAGGGACACACATGGACGGGACGACGCCCCCCGGCATTCCCCAGGACGGCACGGACACCGAGAGCCCCGCCGCGCGCACCGCCGCCGACGGCACCGCTGCCGAGCACACCGACTCCGCGCACACCGACTCCGCGACCCCCGCGTGGGCCGCCCCCGAGGCCTCCGGCCGCCATGGCGAGGTCGCTCTGCGGATCCGCGGCCTCCGCAAGCGCTTCGGCGACAAGGAGGCCGTGAAGGACATCGACCTCGACGTCCCCGCCGGCTCCTTCTTCGGGCTCGTCGGCCCCAACGGCGCGGGCAAGACGACGACCCTCTCGATGGCCACGGCCCTGCTCCGCCCCGACAGCGGCGTCGTCACGATCCACGAGGTCGACGTCTGGAAGGACACTCTCGAGGCGAAGCGGTTGATCGGCGTCCTCGCCGACGGCGTCAAGCTGTTCGACCGCCTCACCGGTCTGCAGCTCGTCACCTACTACGGCCTGCTCTGCGGGCTCGAGCGCTCCGTCGTCGTCGAGCGGACCGACGACCTCCTCGCCCTGCTCGGCCTCGATCCGGCCGACCGCACGCTCGTCGTGGACTACTCCGCGGGCATGACCAAGAAGATCGCGCTCGCCTGCGCGCTCGTGCGCGCCCCGCGCCTCCTGGTGCTCGACGAGCCGTTCGAGTCGGTCGACCCGGTCTCGGCGGCGAACATCCGCGACATCCTGACCGGCTTCGTCGCGTCGGGCGGCACGGTCATCGTCTCGTCCCACTCCATGGACCTCGTCGAGCGGATGTGCGACCGCGTCGCCGTCATCGCCGACGGCCGCGTGCTCGCCTCCGGCACCCTCGAGGAGGTCCGCGCCGGCTCCAGCCTCGAGGAGCGCTTCGTCGAGCTGGTCGGCGGCCGCACCCACCAGGAGGGACCGGCATGGTTGCGCATCTCCTGAGGCTGCGGCTGCTCCTGCTCCGCAACTCGCTGACGCGGAACGTGTGGCAGCTGATCGGCGTGATCCTCGGCGGTCTCTACGCGATCGCAGTGCTCGGCCTGGTCGCGGCCGGCCTGGTCGCGCTCGGAGGCACGGACCCGGCGTTCGCGAACGTCGCGATCGTCCTCGGCGGCTCCGCTCTGATCCTCGGCTGGGTGCTCGGGCCGATCTTCCTGTCCGGCTCCGACCAGAGCCTCGACCTGCCCACCCTCGCGACCTTCCCGATCCCGCTGCGGACCCTCCTCCTCGGGCTCGCCGCCGCGGGCCTCGCGGGCATCCCCGGCGTGGTGACCACGCTCGGGGCGCTCGCCTCCGCGGCCGCCTGGTGGAGCCGTCCGATCGGCATCCTGCCCGGCCTCGTCGCCGCGGTGATCGGCGTCGCGACCTGCGTGGTCGCGTCCCGCCTGATCGGCGCGCTCACCACGGGCCTGGGCTCGAGCCGCCGCTACCGCGAGGTGATCGGCGGCGTCGTGCTCGTCGTCGTCATCCTGCTCGGACCGCTCTTCTTCGGCCTGACCAACGTGATCCGCGACGGCCTGGACGTCCTGCCCGTGATCGCGGGCGCCCTCGGCTGGTCGCCGCTCGGCGCGATCTGGGCCGTCCCCGGATCCGTCGTCGCGGGCGACTGGGTCGCGGCGATCGCGCGCCTGCTGATCGGGCTCGCGACGCTGGCCGTCCTCGTCTGGGCGTGGGCCCGGGCGCTGCGGCACGCGCTCGCGGAGCCCGCCGCGTCCGGCGCGCACTCCGCCTCCGGATCCGCGGGCCTCGGCCTGTTCGGGCGCTTCCCCGGCACCCCGACCGGCGCCGTCGCCGCGCGTGCCCTCGGCTACTGGTGGCGGGACCCGCGCTACAGCCGCGGGCTCCTCGTCATCCCCGCCGTCGTCGTCCTCGCGGTGTTCTACTCCGCGATCGGCAGCGGGGGCGACACCTTCGTGCTGCTCTCGGCCGTGCTCGTCGGCCTGATCTTCGGCGTGACCCTCTGCGCCGACGTGTCGTACGACGGCACCGCCTGGGCGGCGCACGTCAGCTCCGGAGTGACGGGGTCGGCCGACCGCGCCGGTCGCGTCGTCGCCGCCGCGATCATCGGCATCCCTGCGGTCGTCGTCGTGGCGGTGGGCACCGCGCTGTACGCGGGACGCGCCGACGCGATCCCGGCCGTGCTGGGCATGGCGCTGGCCCTCGTGCTCAGCGGGTTCGGAGTGTCGAGCGTCGCCTCGTCGCTCGTCGTCTACCCCGTGCCCGGGCCGGGGGACAGCCCGCTGAAGACGCCGCCGGGCTCCGGGATGATCTCGAGCGTCGTGATGCTGGGAAGCATGGCCGCGACCGGTCTGCTGGCGCTCCCGTCCATCGTCCTCGGCGCGATCTCGCTCATCGGCGGCGACCCGGCCTTCGGCCTGATCGGACTGGCGGCCGCCCTCGTGCTGGGCACCGTCTTCGCGCTGGTGGGCATCCGCGCCGGCGGTCGGATCGTCGACCGCCGAGCGCCGGAGCTGTTCGCCGCCCTCGTGACGATCGGCTGACGCGGGTGGCGGGGCGCGGGTGGGCGGTGCCCGCCCGCTCCCCGTCTCCGCCCCGCTCCCCGCCCCCGCGAGTGCGCGAAAGTCGTCGCACTCGAGCTCGAGTGCGACAACTCCTGCGTGCTTGCGAGTGCGACGACTCCTGCGCACTCGCGGGAGCCGACGAGGACCGCGCGCCCGCGAGTGGCCGCGCGCCCGCGAAGGCCCGCACACGGGAGCCGCGGCAGAATGTGGACATGCGCAGCCTCGAAGTCCTCCTCGATCCGGAGTCGGAGGCTCGCGTCCGCAGCCAGTGGGAGGCGCTCGAGGCGGCCGGCATCCCGAGCCTCGCACTGCACACGTCCGCCAGCAATCGCCCGCACCTCACCCTGGTCGCCGGGCCCGAGCTGACCGCTCCGGAGCCGGGCGCGCTCGGTCCGCTGCCGGCGACGGCCGACCTCGGTGCCGTCCTCCTCTTCCCGCACGCCGGGCGCTTCGTCCTCGCCTGGGGAGTGGTCCGCTCGCCCGCCCTCGACGCTCTGCACGATCGGGCCACGCGCCTCGTGCCGGGCGGCGTCGACACCTCGCTGCCGGACGCCTGGACGCCGCACATCAGCGTCTCTCGCCGCCTCCGCGCCGAGCAGCTCGGCGACGCCGTCCCCCTCCTCGGCGAGCCGTTCACCGTCGGCCTCGCGGGCGTCCGCTTCTGGGACGGCGACACCCGCACCCTCACCGACCTCTGATCCGGGCGCCGCAGAAGACCCCCGACCTCCCCGCAGCCGCCTCCCCAGCTCCCTCCCTGCAGCCCTTCTCCACAGTTCCCCGCACCCCCGGGGCGGCGTCGGAGGCGGCGGGTAGAGTTCCCCGGGTGACAGAGCCCACCGCGACAGCCCTCCCCGCCCCGCCGCTCGCCGACCCCTCGGCGGAGTCCCGCGGCGGCGTCCGGAGCGATGCGGCGAGCGGCGCCCCGGGATCCGGATCCTCCGAGGCGCAGGCGATCCTCGAGAAGGTCTTCGGCTACGGCTCCTTCCGCGGCGAGCAGCAGGCCATCGTCGAGCAGGTCATCGGAGGCGGTGACGCCGTCGTCCTCATGCCCACCGGCGGCGGCAAGTCGCTCTGCTACCAGATCCCCGCCATCGTGCGCCCCGGCACCGGCGTGGTCGTGTCCCCGCTCATCGCGCTGATGCAGGACCAGGTCGACGCCCTCCGCGCGAACGGCGTCCGCGCCGAGTTCCTCAACTCCACCCAGGACGCGGGCGAGCGCAGCCGCGTCGAGCGCGCCTACCTCGACGGCGAGCTCGACCTGCTCTACGTCGCCCCGGAGCGCCTGGGCAACGAGGGCATGAAGCAGTTCCTCGCCCGCGGCCGGATCGCCCTCTTCGCGATCGACGAGGCCCACTGCGTCAGCCAGTGGGGCCACGACTTCCGCCCCGACTACCTCGCACTGGGCGAGCTCGCCGAGCGCTGGCCCGACGTCCCGCGCATCGCCCTCACCGCGACCGCCACCGAGGCGACGCACCGCGAGATCACCTCGCGCCTGCACCTCGGCGCCGCCCGCCACTTCGTCTCGAGCTTCGACCGCCCGAACATCCAGTACCGGATCGTCAACAAGGTCGAGCCGCGCAAGCAGCTGATCGACTTCCTGCGGCGCGAGCACGCGCACGACGCGGGCATCGTCTACGCCCTCTCCCGCAAGAGCGTCGAGGCGACGGCCGAGGCGCTGCGCTCGGCGGGCTTCGACGCCGTCGCGTACCACGCGGGCCTCGACTCGCGGGTACGCGCCGCCGCCCAGTCGCGGTTCCTGCGCGAGGAGGGCGTCATCGTCTGCGCGACCATCGCCTTCGGCATGGGGATCGACAAGCCGGACGTGCGGTTCGTCGCACACATCGACCTGCCCAAGTCGGTCGAGGGCTACTACCAGGAGACGGGTCGCGCCGGCCGCGACGGACTGCCGTCCACCGCCTGGCTCGCCTACGGCCTGCAGGACGTGGTGCAGCAGCGCCGGATGATCGACGAGTCGCCGGGAGACCTGGCGCACCGTCGGCGGATGTCCGCGCACCTGGACGCGATGCTCGCGCTCTCCGAGACGGTCCAGTGCCGCCGGGTGAACCTGCTCGCCTACTTCGGCCAGGAGAGCACCGCCTGCGGCAACTGCGACACCTGCCTCGAGCCGCCCGCCTCCTGGGACGGCACGGTCGCGGCGCAGAAGTTCCTGTCGACGGTCGTCCGCCTCAAGCGCGAGCGCAACCAGCAGTTCGGCGCCGGTCACATCATCGACGTCCTCCGCGGCAAGACCACGCCGCGCACCACCCAGCACCAGCACGACGGCCTCGCCACCTGGGGCATCGGCGCCGAGCTCAGCGACACCCAGTGGCGCGGAGTCGCCCGCCAGCTCCTCGCCCAGGGCCTGCTCGGCGTCAACGACGACGGCTTCGGCACGCTCGTGCTCACGCCCGCGTCCGGCTCCGTCCTCAGCGGCGAGCGGAAGGTCGAGCTGCGGCAGGAGCCGGAGAAGCCGGCCCGCTCCAGCGGATCCTCCCGCTCCGGACGGTCCACCGTGGCCGAGCTGTCGGGCGAGGCTCAGCCGTTGTTCGAGCGGCTCCGGGAGTGGCGCGCCGCGCAGGCCCGCGCGCAGGCGGTCCCGGCCTACATCGTCTTCAACGACGCGACCCTCCGCGAGATCGCGACCGCCGAGCCGGCGACGATGGACGCGCTCAGCATCATCGGCGGCGTCGGCCAGAAGAAGCTGCTCACCTACGGCGAGGCCGTTCTCGCCGTCGTCGCGGGGGAGAGCCCCCAGATCGCCGTCCCGGAACCCGGTGAGGAGGCTCCCGCTCCCCGCCGCGCGCCGGCCGCCCGTGGCGGGTCGTCCCGCTCGCAAGGGGCGAAGCCCTCGTTCGGCCGCGAGTCGTCCGGTCCGCCGGTGTCCGCCGCTCAGCCGCCGGAGGACGACTGGGTGCCGCCGGACGAGCCCGACTGGGAGCCCGGCTGGGACAGCTACTGATCCGTCGCTGAGGCGCGCGGTTCACCACCCGCGACGGAGGTGGGCGCCGGCGCGGGCGGCCGTGTTCCGGGCTCCGCGTCGGCGATCGTGCCCATCTCGTCACCGACGCGAGCGTCCTCGGTCCGAGGCGTCGGCGAGCGCCCTCAGCCGCCCGCGCCCGTCGACGCCATCCACCCGCCGAGCAGCGTGCAGCAGAACGACACCGCGAGACCCGCCACCGGCACCCAGAACGCGATGCGCCGCCGCACCAGCAGCACGATCGAGACGACCAGCGCCGCGACGAACGGGACCCACACTCCTCCTGCGGCGAGGACCATCCCGCCCTCGATCAGGCCGATGTCGCAGGCGTTCGATCCGCCGCACGAGTCGCTGGCCATCGCGAAGAACAGCCCGAAGAACGACAGCAGCAGCGTCACCGCGGAGGCCACGAGGATCAGCACGATCGTCAGCACCAGGTCCCAGACGCGGACCGGGCGCCGATGCGGCACCCCGGATCCCGGCGCGGCCGGAGGCGCGGGAGGCGCGGCCGCGACGTCCACGGGCGGCGCACCCGGAGTCCCGGGAGGCGCGGGCGAGCCGACCACGGGCGGCCCGGCCGCCGGCTGTCGGGCGGGCGGAGGGGGAGGCAGCGGCGGCTCGCTCATGCCGAGAGACTAGCGAGGCGTCCTCCGGTGCGGCGTCCCTCCTCCGCAGAAGCAGCCCGCAGGGACAGTCCGTTCAGCACACGCACGAGCCGCCCCCTCCTCCGCTCCCGTCGCAGGGACAGCCCGTCCAGCGCACAGACGAGGCGCCCCGCCCCCGCCTGGTCGGTTCCGACAACGCGCTTCCGCCTCCGCCCGGCGCCGTTTGTGCCCGGGCGACGGAACGTTTCCGCCGCGCCGCCGCGCGACCTACCGTGCGAGGACCGCCTCCGCTGCCGCGCCCGTCGGCGCACGACGCACCGGGAGCGGCCCGAACCGCAGACGGTCGAAGGGACACGAACACCATGGTCAGCACCGCTCCCCACCCCCGCTCCGCCGCCGACGCCGCCGACCGGGCGGCCACCGGACGCACGCGGGCCCGGCGCTCCCGCTCGGGCTCCATCGCGCCCACGCCGCCGGTGGACTCCCTCGGCTCCGAGGTCGACGCGCGCCTGGACGAGGACGGCGCCCCCTCCGTCGACGTCGCCGCCCTCGGCGAGACCCTGCTCGGCGCCTGGCGCGAGCAGCGCCTCGCCAGCCGCGCCCTGACCGCCCGCCCCGAGCTGCACCGCACCGACGGCCTCCCGATGAAGGAGCACCGCCTCCGCGTCTCGGAGCAGATGCGCGTGCTCGCGGCCGAGGGCGGCGTGCACCGCGCCTTCCCGGTCGACCTCGGCGGCGAGGCCGACCACGGCGGCAACATCGCCGGCTTCGAGGAGCTGGTCACCGCCGACCCGTCGCTGCAGATCAAGTCCGGCGTGCAGTGGGGGCTCTTCGGCGCCGCGGTCCTGCACCTGGGCACCCGCCCGCACCACGAGAAGTGGCTGCCGGGGATCATGAGCCTCGAGATCCCGGGCGCCTTCGCGATGACCGAGACCGGGCACGGCTCCGACGTCGCGTCGATCGCCACGACCGCCACCTACGAGGACGGCGAGTTCGTGCTGCGGACGCCGTTCCGCGCGGCCTGGAAGGACTACCTCGGCAACGCGGCGGTGGACGGGCGCGCGGCGGTCGTCTTCGCGCAGCTGGTCACCCGCGGCGTGAACCACGGCGTTCACGCCTTCTTCGTCCCGATCCGCGACGAGCAGGGCGCGTTCCTGCCCGGCGTCGGCGGGGAGGACGACGGCCTCAAGGGCGGTCTGAACGGGATCGACAACGGCCGCCTCCACTTCGACGGGGTCCGCGTCCCGCGCGAGAACCTGCTGAACCGCTACGGCGACGTCGCCGCCGACGGCACCTACTCCTCGCCGATCGCGAGCCCGGGCCGCCGCTTCTTCACCATGCTCGGCACGCTGGTGCAGGGCCGCGTCTCGCTCGACGGAGCCTCGGTCGCCGCGGCGAAGATCGCGCTGACGGTCGCCGTCACCTACGGCGACCAGCGCCGCCAGTTCACCGGCGGCGGCGAGCGGGAGGAGGTGCTGCTCGACTACCAGCGGCACCAGCGCCGCCTCCTGCCGCGCCTGGCCACCACCTACGCCGCCGCCTTCGCGCACGAGAAGCTGCTGACGGCGTTCGACGAGGTCTTCTCCGGCGCGAACGACACCGAGCAGTCGCGGCAGGACCTCGAGACCCTCGCCGCGGGGCTGAAGGCGCTCTCGACCTGGCACGCTCTCGACACGCTGCAGGAGGCGCGCGAGGCCTGCGGAGGCGCGGGCTTCCTCGCGGAGAACCGGCTCACGCAGCTGCGCGCCGACCTCGACGTGTACGCGACCTTCGAGGGCGACAACACCGTGCTCCTCCAGCTGGTCGCCAAGCGCCTGCTGACCGACGTCGGACGCCGCTTCAAGGGCGCCCAGCCCGCGGAGCTGGCGCGGTACGCCGCCTCGCAGGTCGCGGGGGCGACCGTCGACAACTCGGGTCTGCGCCGTCTGGCCCAGGTCGTCGCCGATCGCGGATCGACGGCCCGCTCGGTCGGCCAGCTGCGGGAGGACGAGCGCGAGCTGCTCACCGGCCGCGTCGAGAGCATGGTCGCGGGGATCGCCTCACGGCTGCGCCCGGCGTCGAAGCTGCCCTCCGACGAGGCGGCCCGCCTGTTCAACGCGCACCAGAGCGAGCTCATCGAGGCGGCGCGCGCGCACGCCGAGCTGTTGCAGTGGGAGGCGTTCACGGAGGCGCTCGCCGGCGTCGAGGACGCGGGCACGCGCACCGTCCTCACCTGGCTCCGCGACCTGTTCGGCCTGGGCCTGATCGAGAAGCACCTCGACTGGTACCTCATCCACGGGCGCCTGTCGTCGCAGCGAGCGGTCGCGGTGACGTCCTACATCGACCGGCTGCTCGCCCGCATCCGCCCGCACGCCGCCGACCTGGTCGCGTCGTTCGGCTACGGGCCCGAGCACGTGCGCGCGGCGATCGCGACCGGCGCCGAGGCGGAGCGCCAGGAGGAGGCGCACGCCTGGTACGAGGCCGCCCGCGCCTCCGGCACCCTCCCCACTCCGGAGAAGCGCCGCTGAGCCCCTCCTCGAGATGCCGCTCCGGTAAGGGACACGTCGCGCGAGGCGCACCGGAGTGGCATCCCGTGGCGACAGGACGGGGAGGGGCGCGTCAGGACGCGAGGAACGCCAGCGCCTGGTCGCGCTCGGCGCGCAGCTCGAGCACGGACTCGTCGATCCGAGCGCGGGAGTGCGCGTCGATCTCGAGCCCCTCGATGATCCGCCACTCGCCGTCGACGGAGCGGACCGGGAACGAGGAGATCAGCCCCTCCTCCACCCCGTAGGAGCCGTCCGACTCGACGGCGGCCGAGGTCCAGGACGTGCCGTCGACCCAGTCGCGCACGTGGTCGATCGCGGCGGAGGCGGCGGACGCGGCCGAGGAGGCTCCGCGGACCTCGATGATCTCGGCGCCGCGCTTGGCGACCCGCGGCTCGAACTCCGTGTGCAGCCACTCGGCGTCGACCAGCTCGGGCACCGGACGTCCGCCGACGGTGGCGTGCGTCGCGTCGGGGTACTGCGAGGCGGAGTGGTTGCCCCAGATCGCGACGCCCTCGATCGCGTCGACGGGGGCGTCGAGCTTCGCGGCGAGCTGCGCGACCGCCCGGTTGTGGTCGAGTCGCGTCATCGCGGTGAAGCGGCCGGCAGGGATGTCCGGGGCGCTGCGCCGCGCGATCCAGGCGTTGGTGTTGGCCGGGTTGCCGACGACCAGCACGCGGATGTCGGAGGCGGCGTGCGCGTTCAGCGCGGCGCCCTGGGGTCCGAAGATGCCCGCGTTCGCGGCGAGCAGGTCGGCGCGCTCCATGCCCGCGCTGCGCGGCCGGGCGCCCACGAGGAGGGCGACGCTCGCGCCGTCGAACGCGGCGGCCGGGTCGTCCGTCGCCTCGATCCCGCGGAGGAGGGGGAAGGCGCCGTCCTGCAGCTCGAGCGCCGTGCCCGCGGCCGCGCGGAGGCCGGAGGGGATCTCGAGCAGGTTCAGGCGGACGGGGACGTCCGGCCCGAGGAGCTGACCCGAGGCGATGCGGAACAGGAGCGCGTAGCCGATGGCGCCTCCCGCTCCCGTGACCGTGACCGTGACCGGAGTGCGCTGCTGGTTCATGCGCCGAGCGTATTCCCGCCGGCTGGGGGAGGGGGAGGAATCAGCCGGACGGCGGGCCCTCGGCGGGAGGCGCCGTCGACCCGCGGAGCACGAGCTTGTTGCGCAGCCGCACGTGCTGCTCGGCCACGCTCCCGCCGTCGATCAGCGTCAGGAGCGCCCGGGCGGCCGCGCGCCCCACGCGGTGCAGCGGCTGCCTCACCGTCGTGAGCGCGGGGACCACCCGGGAGGCGTCGGGCACGTCGTCGTAGCCCACGACCGAAAGCTGCCCCGGCACCGAGAGGCCCAGCGCCCGGGCCGCCTCGATCACGGCGATGGCGGAGGCGTCGTTCGCGGCGAGGACCGCCGTCGGGCGGTCGGGCAGCAGCAGCAGCTCGTGGGCGGCGGCGAGGGAGGGGTCGTGCCGGTAGTAGCCGACCCGTACGAGCGCGGGGTCGTAGGGGAGGCCGGCGTCCGCGAGCGCCCGCTGGTAGCCGGCGCCGCGCCGGTGCGACGACTCCAGGTCGGGGCGGCCCGCGACGAAGCCGATGCGGCGGTGGCCGAGCCCGATCAGGTGGCTGGTCGCCAGCTGCGCTCCGCCGAAGTCGTCGGTCGCCACCGAATGCAGCTCGGTCTGCGCGGTCAGCGGATCCACGACGACGAGCGGCAGGTCCGACGAGGGGATCACGCCGGAGGGAGTCACCAGGATCGCCCCCGCTACGTGCGCCTCGGTGAGGCGCCGCAGGGACTCCTGCTCCCAGCCCGCCCGGCCCCGGCGGCTCGCCCCGCTGCCGGCGAGGAGATCGAACCGGGTCCCCCGCAGCGCCGTCGCCACTCCCTGCAGCACCTCCGTGCCGAACGGCTCGAAATCGCCCAGGAGCACGCCGATGACACCCGAGCGCTCCGCGCACTCCGTCGTCACGACCTCCTGCTCGGCCTCCGCCGTCGCCGCCCCTGCGGACATCCTCGTCCCCTCCCGCCGTCCCCGCCCGGCCGCGGCGGAACGCGGTGATCGCCTCGCTGCGCTGCTCCGGACGGTTGAGAACACGTCCTTGCAATCGGGAATGTTCCCGGTAACATTGCCCGCAAGACTAGCTGAGGGAAAGCTCAGCAGTCGAGAGAGACGAGTATCGGGCAGCCTTTCTCCCCTCAGTGCTGAGGGGGTCGAGAGCTGGAGCTCGCGTGGCCACGCTGTGGAAGCCGCCGCGCACGAGCCGTCCGCCGCTCTCCGCGCGTCCTGCGCTCCAGGCGCGGCCGAACGCCCCTCGGGCTGCGCCGCGCTCCGTCCTCTCGCGGCCTCGGGCCGCGCCACCACTCCGCGCCGTCCGGCGCTCGACCTGATCGGCGACGATGCCGATCGAGTGAGGAACACCATGTCCACGCGACGCACCCCCCGACCCCTCTGGCTCGTCCGCTCGGGCGCCGCTCTCGCCGGCTGCCTGCTCCTGTCCGGCGTCGCCGCCGCGGCCGCGGCCGCCGACACCGAGTACGGCTCCGACGACGTCGACGTGAACGTCAGCATCGAGGAGCTGGAGCAGCCCGGCGCCCTCTCGATGTCGATCGACGGCACCTCCGCCACGCTCACAGAGGAGGGCTCCACCCCGACCGTGCGCGCGTTCACCGGGCAGCTGCCCGACGTGACCGTGACGGACACCCGGACCGTCGACGAGATCCCGGCCGGAGCCGGCTGGTACGTCCTCGGCTCGGCGAGCGCCTTCACCGGCGACGCGGACCAGGAGGACATCTCCTCCGACCACCTCGGCTGGACGCCCGTCCTCGTGGACGGCGGCGAGTCGGGCCTCGTGTCCGAGGGCGACCCGGTCGACACGATCCTCGACGAGGGCGCCGACGCCGTGGGGCTGTTCGACCAGGAGCTGCTCGCGCTGTCGCTCGACTCGCAGGAGACCGCGACGGACGGGTCCTGGACCGTGTCCGCGGGCCTCACCCTGAAGACCGAGGCCGACGTCGCCCCCGGCGACTACTCCTCCGTCCTGACGCTGTCGCTGTTCGAATGACCCCGATGCGCGCAGTCGCCTCCACGGCGATCGGCGCCCTCCTCGCGGCGGGCCTGCTCGCCTCCGGCGCGGCTCCGGCGACCGCGGCCGGCGCGTGGTCGCCGAAGGCCTCCTACACGTCGACGGACCGCGGCGACGGCACCTACTCCGTGCCGCTGCTGAACGCCGACGTGCCCGACGTCAGCGTCGAGCGCGTGCCCGCGTCCGAGAACGACGAGGGCCGCGACATCTACTACATGATCAGCACCACGATGCACCTCAGCCCGGGCGCCCCGATCATGAAGTCCTACGACCTCGTCAACTGGGAGATCGTCAACTACGTCTTCGACCGGCTCGAGATCGGCGACCGCTTCTCGCTCCGCAACGGGCAGAACTCCTACGGCAACGGCCAGTGGGCCTCGTCGCTGCGGTACCACGACGGCCGCTACTACGCGGTCTTCAACACCAACAACCTCGGCGGCTCCTACCTCTACTCGACCGACGACATCGAGGACGGAGCCTGGACCCGCACAGCCCTCGGCCGCGCCTTCCACGACCCGTCGCTCTTCTTCGACGACGCGGACGGCGGCACGCCGTACATCTTCTACGGCTCCGGATCCACCAGCGCCGTGAAGCTGAGCGAGGACCTGACGACCGTCGTCGCCGAGTACCCGAACATCCTCCGCACCTCGGACTACCCGGGAGCCGGCTACCTCGGCGGCCTGTTCGAGGGCGCGCAGGTGCAGTACATCGACGGGCAGTACTACATCGTCATCATCACCTGGCCCTCGGGCCAGGGCCGCCAGGTGGCGCTGTTCCGCTCGTCCGAGCTGCTGGGCCGCTACGCGACCGCCGACGGCAGCAACCCCTACGAGGGCAGGGGCGTGCTGAACTCCAGCGGGTTCGCCCAGGGGAGCCTCGTGCCGATCGCGAAGGAGGACGGCTCGACCGCCTGGCACGGCATGTTCTTCCGCGACAGCTTCCCGACCGGCCGCATCCCCGGGCTCATCCCGGCGACGTGGAAGGACGGCTGGCCGACGTTCGGGACGAACGGCTCGGTGCCGGTGGGCGGGAGCTTCCCGAAGCCGATCCGCCTCAGCCCCGAGGAGGAGCTGTTCGAGCGGCAGAAGAGCATCGTCGTCTCGGACGACTTCGACAACGACGCCCCGGCGAAGGCCTACCAGGACGAGTCGTGGACGATCCCGCCCGCGCCCGCCTACGACGCGTCGCTGCTCGGCGTGCAGCTGCTCCAGAACCCGGGAGCGGAGTCGGGGACGGCGCCGTGGGCAGGCCAGTTCGGCGCGACGCTGTCGGCCGACACGACCGACCCGGCGTCCGGCACCGCCGCGCTCCGCGTGGGCACCCGCACGCTCAACGGCTCCGGCCCGAGCCAGGTGCTGGCGAACAAGCTGCAGCGCGGCGTGACCTACACCGTGTCCGCGAAGGTGAAGTACACGACCGGCCCCGCGTCGGTCCGCTTCAACCTCTGCGCCGACTTCGGCGCGGGACCCGTGACGATGGCCTCCGCCGCCGTCACGCAGGGGCAGTGGACGACGATCACGGGGACCTACACGGTGCCCGAGACCGCGAACGTCGGCAGCGTGAAGTTCGCCGTCGAGACGCCGTGGGGCAACCCGCAGCCGGCGTCCTCGAGCACCGAGTACCTGCTCGACGACGTCTCGCTCGTCGGCGCCGCCCCCACCCTCGAGCGCCCGACGGCCGCCGAGATCCAGCCGAACGGCTCGACCCTCGCCCTCCCCTGGCAGTGGAACCACGCCCCCGACAACCGCTACTGGTCGCTGACCGAGCGCGAGGGCTGGCTCCGCCTCACCAACGGGAAGGTGCTCAGCGGAACGGCCGCGCACACGCGTCTCTCGGGCTCGCCCGAGATGACGTACCTGGAGGAGGCGCGCAACACGCTCTCCCAGCGCATCGTGGCTCCGAAGCAGTCGGCGGAGGCGGCGTTCGACGTCTCCGGGATGAAGGACGGCGACGTCGCCGGCCTCGCGGCCTACAACCGCGGCTTCTCGTACGTCGCGGTCAAGCGCGTGGACGGCGTCACCACCGTCGGCGTCGTGAACCGCAGCCAGCCGTTCGCGACCACGTTCGATCAGGCGGCCGTCGAGTCCTTCCTCCCCGGCACCACCGCCGCCCTCGGCGACGCCTCGCAGGTGCGCCTGAAGGCCGATCTCGAGCTCTCGGCTCCGGCCGGACAGCTCTGGACGACCTTCTCGTACAGCCTCGACGGGACGAGCTGGACGAAGCTCGGCAGCCGCGTCGGCCCGCAGACCCTCGACGGTCAGCTCACGCACTTCATGGGCCACCGCCTCGGGCTGTTCAGCTACGCGACGAAGACCGCCGGCGGCCACGTCGACGTCGACGAGTTCCTCCTGAGCGACACCCTCTCCTCGGAGGGGAAGGCGCTCGACCGCTCGCAGCTCGACGCGGCCGTCGCCCACGCGGCGACGCTCCGCTCCGACGACTACCCGGCCGACGCCTGGTCCGACCTCCAGTCGGTCCTCGCGAAGGCGCAGGCGGTCGGCACCGCGGGATCGCAGAACCAGATCGACGCCCCGGAGCGCGCGCTCAGCTACCAGCTGGCGCGCCTCGGGACGCTGAAGGAGGCGTCGCTCGACGTGACCGCCGCCGCCGCGACCCGCTGCATCGCGGGGAAGGTCGTCGTGACCGTGCGGGCGACCAACGCCGACGACGTGCCCGTCGCCCTCCGGATGGAGAGCGCCTCCGGCACGAAGACGGTCGCCGCGCTCGCACCCGGCGCCACGACGAGCCACGCCTTCACCACGCGGGCGGCCTCGGTCCCCGCCGCCGAGGTGGTCGTGACCGCGACCGCCACCCTCGACGGCGAGCCGGTGACGACCACGGTGAGAGCGCCCCACCCGGCCGCGTCCTGCGGCTGAGCACCCCGGGGGCGGCCCGCGCGGCCGCCCCCGCCCCCGAACGCGTCAGCGGCACCCGTCGCCGACGATCTCCTGCACGACACGATCAAGGAGGATCCGTGAGATCACCACAACGAGAAGCCGCTCCGAAGGGGCGGTTGCGGCTGAGGCTGCTGGCCACGGCCGCGCTGACCGCGCTCCTGGTGGCACCCTTCGCCGCCCAGACCTCGTCCGCCGCTGAGGCGGAGCTCATCGTCAACGGCGGCTTCGAGAGCGGCATCAGCAGCTGGTTCGTCAACAACGGCAACGCCGCCGACGCCGGCACCATCGCGACGACCACGGACGCGCGCACCGGCACCGCCGCAGCGCTCGTCACCGGCCGCACGACCACCGGCGCGGGCGCCATGCAGGACCTCAGCGGCAAGGTCGTCGCCGGCCAGACCTACCAGGTCAAGGCGCAGATCAAGTACGAGAACGCCGCGAGCCCCGCGACCAAGCAGTTCTTCGCCACCATGCACTACGGCGGAGGCACCTACACGAACCTCGCGAGCGTCACCGCCACGAAGGGGCAGTGGGCGACGATCAACGGATCGTTCACCATCCCCGCCGGGCAGAGCGTCGCGACCGCGCGCCTCTTCTTCGAGACGCCGTGGACCGCGACTCCCTCGGCCGCGCCCGAGACGCATCTCATGGACTACAAGCTCGACGACGTCTCGCTGGTCGGAGCGGCGCCGCCCGCGCCCGCCTCGCGCACCATCGAGGTCGTGGGCAAGATCCCGGGCGACCACAACCCGCTCATGGGCTGGAAGTTCGGCGCCGACGGCTTCGGCTTCGTCGAGAACGGCCGCGTGTACATGTACATGACGAACGACACCCAGGGCTACGCTCCGAACCCCGCCACGGGCGTCTCGGCGGGCATCGACTACGGCAAGATCAACCAGATCACCGTGATCTCCTCGGACGACCTCGTCAACTGGACCGACCACGGCGAGATCCAGGTCGCCGGCTCCACCGGAGTCGCGCCCTACACCGGCAACTCGTGGGCTCCCGGCATGGCGAAGAAGACCGTGAACGGCGTCGACAAGTACTTCCTCTACTACGCCAACGGCGGCGGCTCCAGCAACGTGATCACCGGCGACTCGCCGGTGGGCCCGTGGACCAGCCAGCGCACCTCCACGCTCATCAACGCGTCCACCCCGGGCGCCGAGGCGGTCGCGTGGAAGTTCGACCCGGCACCGCTCGTCGACGACGACGGCCAGGGCTACCTGTTCTTCGGAGGCGGACCCGCCTCGACCGCGCTCCCCGCGGCCGAGCGCTTCAACAACCCGAAGAACATCCGCGTGATCGAGCTCGGCGACGACATGATCTCGACCCAGGGCACCTCGGCCGTCGTGGACGCGCCCGTCGCGTTCGAGGCGGCCCAGGTGTTCAAGCGCCAGGACAAGTACTACCTCTCGTACTCGTCCCACTTCGGCGGCAACGACTTCGGCGGCAACCAGACCCGCGAGCCCGGCTACCCGGGCGGCGGTGAGATCGGCTACATGATCTCGGACGACCCGATGTCCTGGCCCAAGGAGAACTACGCCGGCGTGATGTTCCCGAACCAGAGCCGCTTCTTCGGAGCCGGCACCGGCGGCAACAACCACCAGTCGGTCTTCGAGCTGGGCGGCAAGTACTACTTCACCTACCACGCGCCGACGCTCAACAAGCGGATCAACGGCGACACCACCCAGGGGTACCGCAGCCCGCACATCCAGGAGCTGCAGTTCAACGCCGACGGCACGGTGCAGCAGGTGGTCGGCGACTACAAGGGCGTCGACCAGGTGAAGGACTTCGATCCGTACCGCACCTTCCCGGCCGAGACCATCGGCTGGAGCAAGGGCATCGCGACGGCGCCGCTCGGCACCCCCGCCGCGGGCGCGACCCAGAACCTCGTGCTGAAGGACCTCGACAACGGCGACTGGACCGCGCTGTCGGCCGTCGACTTCGGGGACACCGGAGCCGCGACGTTCACCGCGAAGGCCAAGGCGCTGCAGGCCGGCGGCACCGTCACCGTCCGCCTCGACTCCGAGACCGGGCCCGTCGCGGGCACCGTCGCGGTGAACGGGACGACCGGTGAGTGGACCGACGTCAGCGCCGCGCTGACCGGAGCGACGGGAGTGCACGACGTGTACTTCAGCTACTCCGGACCCTCGGGCGACCTGTTCGAGCTCGACACCTTCGCCTTCACCGAGGGCGAGGCTGCTCCGGCGCTCGACATCACGGCGAGCGCTGCGACCCGCTGCATCGCGGGCAAGGCGATCGTCACCGTCCAGGCGAGCAACGGCTCCGACGTCCCCGTCGGCGTGACCTTCACGTCGATGTCCGGCACGAAGTCGTTCACCTCGGTGGCGCCCGGCAAGACCGTGTCGCACGCCTTCACCACCCGTCAGGCGAACCTGCCCGCCGGTGCGGTGACCGTCGAGGCCACGGCCACGATGAACGGCGCCCCCGTCGAGACGGAGGTGAGCGCTCCGTACGCGGCGCGCCCGTGCTCGTAGCGCACGGCTGAACCACCGGGGAGCGCCCCCGGCCCAGCGGGGCCAGGGGCGCTCCTGCGCGTGCGGGGATCTCGATGCGCCCCTCCGGGGCTGCTCGATCAGCATGTTCGCCGTACTGCTGGTCGAGCAGCGGCGCCTCGAGACCCCAGCTCGGTCAGCGGGCGTCGGCCAGGCGCATCGTTCCGCCGGCCTGGGCGGCGAAGGCGCGGGCGGTCGCCGCGATGGTGCGCTGCATGACCCGCGCCGCGGCGGTCGGCGCGAGGTCCGCCGGGCGCGCGAGGCTGATCGTCCGGGTCAGGGTGGGCTTCTCGAGCGTCGGCTCCTCGAGGCGGATCGAGCGCAGCCCCGGGCGCCCCTGCAGCACCATCGCCGGGACGACCGCGACGCCGAGGCCCCGCTCGGCGAAGCGCAGCACCGCGTCCATCTCGGCGCCCTCCAGCACCACGTCCGGCTCCAGGCCCGCGGCGGCGAACGCGGCGTCGGTCGTGCGGCGCAGGTCGTAGCTGGAGTTGAAGACGATCTGCGGGAGGCGGGCGACCGCCGCCAGGTCGAGCGCACCGGTCGCGGCGAGGGGAGGCTCCGCGGCGGAGGAGACCACGACGAGCTCCTCGACGAGCAGCGGCGTCACCGTGAAGGCGCCGGGAGCGGCCGCGGTCGAGGTCGTCACCAGCGCCAGGTCGAGCTCGCCCCGTGCCAGCCGGTCGAAGAGGCTCCGCGACCCGTCCTCGGCGAGGTGCAGCTCCACGGCGGGATGCGCGGAGTGGAACGCGTGCAGCACCTCCGCGACGAGGCTGATGCAGAGCGTCGGCGTCGCGCCGAACCGCACCCGGCCGCGCTCGAGTCCGGCCAGCTCGGCCAGCTCGCGGCGCACCGATCCGGCGTCGGCGAGCATGCGCCGGGCGAGCGGCAGCAGCAGCTCCCCGGCCGGTGTGAGGGTGCTGCCGGAACGCGCCCGGTGGAAGAGCTCGGAGCCGAGGTCCTGCTCCAGCGCGGCGATCCGGCGGCTCAGCGAGGGCTGCGCGAGATGCAGCTCCTCGGCGGCGCGGGTGAAGCTGCCGAGGCGGGCGACCTCGACGAATCCGGTGAGCTGCTCGAGATCCATATGCATACCCTATGCGCATGGCCGTGCCCAGCATTATGCATTGGAGTAATCGAAGCGCCGTGCCTAGCGTGGAGGCATGGCCACTTCAGAGACCACCGCACCGGAGCGCCGGATCTCCACCTCAGTCCTCGTCATCGGCACCGGCGGATCGGGCCTGCGCGCCGCGATCGAGCTCGCCGAGGCGGGCGTCGACGTCCTCGCACTCGGCAAGCGCTCGAAGTCGGACGCGCACACCTCCCTCGCTGCCGGCGGCATCAACGCCGCCCTCGCCACGATGGACCCCGACGACAGCTGGCAGCAGCACGCGGCCGACACCATCACCGAGTCCTACCAGCTCGCCAACCCGCACACGGTCGAGATCGTCACCTCCAACGCCGCCCGCGGCATCCAGGACCTCGAGCGCTACGGCATGCCGTTCGCCCGCGAGGACGACGGCCGCATCTCGCAGCGCTTCTTCGGCGCGCACACCTACCGCCGGACCGCCTTCGCGGGCGACTACACCGGCCTCGAGATCCAGCGCACGCTCGTCAACCGGGCCGCCCAGCTCGAGATCCCGATCCTGGACACCGTGTACGTCACGCGCATCCTCGTCAACGAGGACGGAGCCGTGTTCGGCGCCTACGGCTTCGACCTCGTCGACGGCACCCGCTACCTGATCCACGCGGATGCGGTGATCCTCGCCGCGGGCGGGCACAACCGCATCTGGCGCCGCACCTCCTCCCGCCGGGACGAGAACACGGGCGACTCGTTCCGCCTGGCCGTCGAGGCCGGCGGGCGGCTGCGCGACCCGGAGCTGGTCCAGTTCCACCCGTCGGGCATCATCGAGCCCGAGAACGCGGCGGGCACGCTGATCTCCGAGGCCGCGCGCGGCGAGGGCGGCATCCTCCGCAACGGCCTCGGCGAGCGCTTCATGGGCAAGTACGACGCCGAGCGCCTCGAGCTCTCGACCCGCGACCGCGTCGCCCTCGCCTGCTACACCGAGATCAAGGAGGGTCGCGGCACGCCGAACGGCGGGGTCTGGCTCGACGTCTCGCACCTGCCGCGCGAGACGATCATGACCCGGCTGCCGCGGGTGTACCAGACGATGCTCGAGCTGCAGATGCTCGACATCACGAAGGACCCGATCGAGATCGCGCCCACGGCGCACTACTCGATGGGCGGGGTCTGGGTGCGCTCGGACGACCACAGCACCGACGTCCCCGGGCTCTACGCGATCGGAGAGGCCTCCAGCGGACTGCACGGCGCCAACCGCCTCGGCGGCAACTCGCTGATCGAGCTGCTGGTGTTCGGCCGGATCGTCGGGCAGGCGGCGGCGGAGTACTCCGCCTCGCTGACCGCCCAGACCCGCTCGGCCGCGTCCGTTCAGGTCGCCCGCGACGAGATCGCCGGCCTGCTCGCGGCCGACGGCACCGAGAACGTCCGCGCCCTGCAGCGCGCGATCCGCAACACGATGACCGAGCACGCCGGAGTCGTCCGCGACGAGGAGGGCCTGCTCGCCGGGCTCGCCGAGCTGGACGCGATCGAGGCGCGCATCGCCGACATCGGCGTGCACCCGGACATCGCCGGCTTCCAGGACCTCGCCCACGCCTTCGACCTCAAGTCGGCCGCGATGGCCGCGCGGGCCACCCTCGAGGCAGCGCTCGAGCGCCGGGAGAGCCGCGGCTGCCACAACCGCAGCGACTACCCGGACATCGACCCGGCCCTCCAGGTGAACCTCGTCTGGTCGCCCTCCACGGGGATCACGCGCGAGGAGATCCCCGCGGTGCCGGAGGAGATCCAGGCGCTGATCAGCGGCGAGGTCGCCACCGCGGGCAAGCTGCTCGAGTAGCAGGAACCGCGACGGCACGACGCCGGTCGCCCTCACCGCCTGCTCGCCGGGCACCACCGGCGCCCAGGCGCCCCCCGGGATCCTCCTGGGGACCACGGACAAGGTCACCGCCCTGGATCCCGCCGGCTCCTGGGATCTCGGCTCGGCGACGCTTCAGAACCAGGTCTTCTCCTGGCTGCTGACCTCCGCCCCCGGATCGACGGATCCCGTGCCGGACCTCGCGGCCTCGGCCGAGTTCACCGACCCGACCCACTACCGCGTCGCCCTGCGCGAGGACGCCGCCTTCGCCAACGGCAATCCGCTCACCGCCTCGGACGTGGTCTTCACCTTCGAGCGCCAGGTGGCGATCGCCGCTCCGAACGGCCCCTCGTCGCTGCTCTCGGACATGGTCTCGGTCGAGGCGGAGGACGACTCCACCGTCGTCTTCACACTGGCCACCCCGGACAACGCCCTCTGGCCCCAGATCCTCACCAGCCCCGCCGCCGCGATCGTCGACGAGGACGTCTTCTCGGCCGACTCCCTCACCACCGACGACGACATCGTCGCCGGCGACGCCTTCAGCGGGCAGTACTCCATCACGAGCTACACGCTGAACTCGCTCGTGCAGCTCACCCGCAACGACTCCTACGACGGCCTCCTCGGCGCCGCCGCCAACGAGTCCGTGATCGTCCGCTACTACGCGGACGAGAGCAACCTCAAGCTCGACATCCAGCGCGGCGAGATCGCGGTCGCCTACCGCACGCTGAACGCGACCGACACCGAGGACCTCCGCGGCGAGGAGGGCCTGACGGTGCACTCCGGTCCCGGTGCCGAGATGCGCTTCCTGGTCTTCAACCCCGAGACCATGCCCTACGGCTCCGCCACCTCCGAGGCCGACGCCGACAAGGCGCTCGCCGTCCGCACCGCCGTCGCCGACCTGATCGACCGCGACGAGCTGTCGGACCAGGTCTACAAGGGCACCTACGCGCCGGTCTACTCGATCGTCCCCAGCGCCCTGACCGGATCGACGCCGGCGTACGAGCAGGCCTTCGGCGACGGGAGCGGCGGTCCCAGCGCGGACGAGGCCGCCGCCGCGCTCCAGGCGGCCGGGATCACCGGTCCCGTCGACCTCAAGCTGCAGTACAACACCGACCACTACGGCTCCAGCACCTCGGACGAGTACGCGCTCATCAAGAACCAGCTCGAGCGCAGCGGGCTGTTCACGGTCGACCTGCAGTCGACGGAGTGGACGCAGTACGTGAAGGAGAAGTCGACCTCCTACCCGCTCTACCAGCAGGGCTGGTTCGCGGACTACCCGGACTCGGACAACTACCTGAACCTGCTCTACGGCACCGACGAGGCCCCCTCCATCCTCGGCGCCGCCGTGAAGGACGACGCCTACAACGAGGTCGTGCTGCGCGAGCGGAGCCTGGCCCCCGGCGACGAGCGCACCGCGGCGATCGAGGAGGCGCAGCGCCTCGCGGCGGAGAAGGCGATCACCGCGCCGCTCCTCGAGGGCACGGAGACCGTCATCGCCTCCTCCACGATCTCGGGCATCGACGACACGCTCGACGGCTCCGGTCGGTTCCGCTTCGGGCTGCTCCGGAGCGAGTGATCGGGACGCGCTGATCGGCCGGACGGGCCGCGGCGCCGCAGAGGGGGAGACCCTCGGCGGCCGCCGCGGCCCGTCCGTGCGTCCGGGGGTGGCTCTGCGAGGACGGCTCTGCGAGGACGGGGCACCCGGATCGATCAGCGCGCCAGCGCCGCCAGCTCCGCCCGGGTGCGGGCCCCGGCCTTGCGCAGCAGGTTCGACACGTGGAACTTCACGGTGTTGCCGCTGATGCCGAGGTCGTCCGCGATCCGCTGGTTCGAGGCGCCGAGCGTGATCAGGTTCAGCACCTCCCGCTCGCGGGCGCTGAGCTCGGCGAGGTCGAGCCCGTCGGGCTGCGCCGGCGGATCGAGGGGGAGGCGGATCGACAGGGTCGACCCCCAGCCCGCGGTCGACGCGACCGAGAGCTCCCCGTCGAGCCCGCGGACGCGCTCGGCGATCGGGCGCAGGGCGTCGTCGCGGGTCGTCAGCTCGCCCCGGCCGTCGTCGCGGATCTCGATGAGCAGGTTGAGCCCGTCGCAGTCCCACTGGATCCGCACCCGGCGCGTCTGCTCCGACTCCACGAAGGCCAGCACGGCGCTCCGCACGATCGCGCGGGCCGCGTGCGCCACCTCGCCGGGGAGGGCGCGCCCGGTGGCGGGCGGCTCGACGAACTGCACGTCGAGGTCGCCGAAGCGCACGAGCGGACGCAGGTCACTCCGGAGCCGCGCGAACGCGCCCACGACGGGCTCCAGCATCGCGCTGCGCTGCTCGTCCGAGGCGGTGCGCAGCTCGACCAGGGCGTTCGCGGCGATGTCGATCGCGATGGTGCGGGCCGCACGGTCGTCGAGGCGCTCGGCGCGCAGGGCGGCGAGCACCGACTCCAGCGCCACCGCGTGCCGGTCGGCCTGCTCGGCCACTGTGCGGGCGTGCTGCTGCAGCAGGGTGCGGGAGGCGGGGGACTCGGCGGGATTCATCCCCCGAACCTACCCGTCCTACCCGCGAGCGGCACCGCCCACCCGATCGGGTAGGTGGGCCTCCTCGATCAGGTGGCGCGCGGATCCGGTCGCCGGGCGCACTGTGGACCCATGCCCGCTGACGACCGCACCACCGACCCCGCAGAGGCGCTCGCCGTGATCGCCGCCGAGGTGTCCGCCGCGACCGCCTCGCTGACGACCGACCGGCTCGAGCCCGTCCTCGAGCTGCTCGCCGGCGCCGACCGCGTCTTCGTCCACGGCGCCGGCCGCTCCGGCCTCGCCCTGCGGATGACCGCCATGCGCCTCATGCACCTCGGACTCGTGGTGCACGTAGTCGGCGACGTGACGACCCCGGCGATCCGCGGCGGCGACGTGCTGCTCACCGCGAGCGGCTCCGGCACCACCGGGGGCATCGTCCGCGCCGCGCAGGCCGCCGTCGACGCCGGAGCGCGGGTCGCGGCGATCACGACCGCCGCCGACTCCCCGCTGGCCGGGCTCGCCTCCGCCGTGGTGGTCGTGCCCGCCGCCGACAAGCTCGACCGCTCCGGCGCCGCCTCGGCGCAGTACTCCGGCGGGCTCTTCGAGCAGGTCGTCGTGCTCACCGGCGACGCCCTGTTCCACGCGCTCTGGCAGCGCCGCGGCGACAGCGCCGACGAGCTCTGGCCGCGCCACGCGAACCTCGAATGACCCGACTCCCCACCTCGACAGGAAGAAGAACCCCGTGAAGCTCCAGTTCGCCATGGACACCCTCAGCACCGACGCCGCCCTCGAGCTCGCCGCTGCCGCCGCCCCGCACGTCGACATCCTCGAGCTGGGCACCCCGCTCATCAAGAGCGCCGGCCTCTCCGCCATCACCGCCATCAAGGAGGCGCACCCCGACAAGACGGTCTTCGCCGACCTCAAGACGATGGACGCGGGCGAGCTCGAGGCCGACATGGCCTTCGCGGCCGGCGCCGACCTCGTGACGGTCCTCGGCGTCGCCGGCGACAGCACCATCGCCGGCGCGATCGCCGCCGGGAGGAAGCACGGCAAGGGCGTCGTCGTCGACCTCATCGGCGTGCCCGACAAGGCCGCCCGCGCCCGCGAGGTCGTCGCCCTCGGCGCCGAGTTCGTCGAGATGCACGCCGGTCTGGACGAGCAGGCAGAGGAGGGCTTCACCTTCGAGACCCTGCTGCGCGACGGCGAGTCCTCCGGCGTGCCGTTCTCGGTCGCGGGCGGCGTGAGCACCGCCACCATCGAGTCGGTGCAGCGCGCCGGCGCCCTCGTGGCCGTCGCGGGCGGGGCCATCTACGGCGCCCCGGACGTCGGCGAGGCCGCCGCGGCCCTCCGCGCCGCCATCGTCTGACCCGTCGGCGCCGCCGCCCCCGAGGCCCGCTGATCCGGGTCGCGAGGGCGGCGGCGCCCGCGTCCGCGCGGGAGGCGGCAGCGCATCCCCGCCGGACGCCCGGCCCCTCTCGACTCGCCGACGGCGCGGTCCTACAGTGGCTGCGACGACCCTCGACTCCCGCCGCGGGACCGACGGCGCCGTCGCGAGCGGAGGGAAGCCGTGTCCTCGACCGCCCCCGTGCCCGGACCCGCCGTCGACGCCTCGACGAGGCTCCGCGACTTCCACCAGATCCTCCTCAACACCGCCGTCGCGAACGTGACGACGAGCTTCCTCTGGTTCGCGCTCACGTTCTGGGTGTACCTCGAGACGCGCTCCGTCCTGGCGACCGGGATCATCGGCGGCGCCTACATGCTGCTCGTCGCGGTCTTCGCGATGGCCTTCGGCACGATCGTGGACCGGCACCGCAAGTTCCGCGTCATGGTGTTCGCCGGCGCGGTCACGCTGGTGTCCTTCGGCGTCGCGGGCGGTCTCTTCCTCGCGCTGCCCGAGGCGGCGCTCCTGGACTTCCGCGCCCCCTGGTTCTGGGTGTTCTCGGGCACGATCCTCTTCGGCGCCGTCATCGAGAACATGCGCAACATCGCCCTGTCCACGACGGTGACCCTGCTGGTCCCGGTGGAGGGGCACGCCCGCGCGAACGGCCTCGTCGGCACGGTGCAGGGCCTCGCCTTCGTGGTGACGAGCGTCTTCAGCGGGCTCGCCATCGGCCTGCTCGGCATGGGGTGGACGCTGGTGATCGCGATCGGCCTCTCCGCCGCCGCGCTCCTGCACCTCCTCTTCCTGCGCATCCTGGAGGACCGGCCCGCGCCGACGGGGGAGAGGGCGCCGCTGATCGATCTCCGCGGCAGCATCACCGCGGTGCGGGCGGCGACCGGGCTGTTCGCGCTCATCGTCTTCTCGACGTTCAACAACCTGATCGGCGGCGTCTACATGGCGCTGATGGACCCGTACGGCCTCGAGCTGTTCCCGGTCGAGCTGTGGGGCGTGGTGCTCGGAGTGACGGCGAGCGGCTTCGTCATCGGCGGTCTGCTCGTCGCGAGGTTCGGTCTCGGGAGGAACCCGATCCGGACGATGCTGCTGCTCGTGATGGCGATGGGCCTGATCGGCGCGGTCTTCACCCTCCGCGACTGGTGGTGGCTCTACGCCGGCGGCATCTGGATCTACATGACCCTGATCCCGGCGGTCGAGGCCGCCGAGCAGACGGTGATCCAGAAGGTCGTCCCCTTCGAGACCCAGGGGCGCGTCTTCGGCTTCGCGGCGGCGTTCGAGTCGGCCGCCGCTCCGATCACGTCGTTCCTCATCGCCCCGATCGCCGAGTTCGCGCTCATCCCGTACATGGAGTCGCCGGCCGGGCGCTCGGCGTTCGGCGGGCTGCTCGGCGACGGCATCGGCCGGGGGATCGCGCTGGTGTTCCTGGTCGGCGGAGTCGTCATGATCATCGCGGCCGGCGCGGCGATGCTCACCCGCTCCTACCGCGTCATGTCGGCGCAGTACCTGCGGGAGGCCGCGGCGAGCGGGGAGGCGGAGCCCGTCGGCACGGAGGCGCCGGAGACGCACCGGACCGCGCCGAGCACCGTCGAGCAGAACCGCTAGCGCCCGCAGACGCCGCCCGTCATGCGCCTCCGGGGGGGTCCGGCGGACCGGACGGCGCGGACACGAGGAAGACGTGCCGGACGCCCCCTCCCCAGGGTGCGGCGTCCGGCACGTCGGCTGCGACCACCCGGTCGAGGGGCCCTCCTCGACTCCCGAGCGCTCCGCTGCCCCGCGCCTCCGGAGGGAGACATCGGGGCATGCGGCGCCGGCGGGGTGGAGGGCTCTGGTTCCCCGCCCCGCCGGCGCCGGCCGCCCGCGAGGGGCGGCGAGGATGCTCGTTCGGGCGTGCCTCGAGTGACGGCTACATGCCGTCACTGAGCATGGACTGCACCAGCTTCACGTGGCGATCGAGGTTCAGCTGGCTGAACTCGCTGTTGTAGTTGAGGCCGTAGTTCAAGATGTGACCCGGGGTGCACTGGATCGTCGCGTCCGGTCCGTCCCAGGTGCGCAGCAGTGCCAGGGCCGAGTCCCAGCTGCTGTTCTCGCAGTTCGTGTTGAAGGTGGTCGACGTGCCCAAGCCCACGGTGTGCGAGATCTCGTGCATGGCGGTGCCCTCCACCATGTAGACGCGCTCCTTGCCGAAGCGGATCTGGCCGTAGATGTTCGCATCGGCCGTCGGGGTTCCGGGGCTGTACGAGACGGTCAGGGAGCGGGAGATGTTGCTGAGGCGGTTGTAGCGGGCCACGGCGCGGTCCATCGCGTCGGTGATGCGGGCGTAGGCGTCGGCCTCGTCAGCGGTCGGGCTCGCGACGCGGTTCAGCGTCCAGGTGATCTTCTGCACGGTCGGATCGGTCAGTGCCCAGCGCTGGGCCTTGGAGCCGGTGCAGGTCCACTGCTGAATGGGGGAGCCGTCGAGCTGGCGGAAGTCGTTATTGTCGAGGCAGAGGTCGCTGTGCCGATTGGCGATCTCGGCGTAGCCTCCGCCGACGGAGGTGATCCGCCACTGCTGGGCGGTGCTGCCGTTGCAGCTCCACTGCCGCACCTCCGAGCCCGGGGTGGTGCCGAAGTCGAAGTTGTCGAGGCAGAGGTTGCTGAAGGTGTTCTTGATCTCGGCGTAGCCTGTGCCGAGGTCGGTGACCTGCCAGCGCTGGTTGCTCCCCTCGGTGCAGCTCCACTGCCGCACCTCGGCTCCGGGCTGAGTGCCGAAGTCGAAGTCGTCGAGACACATGCTGCTGTGCTGGTTGCGGATCTCCTGCGCCGATCCGAGGCCGACCGGGGCGGTGGCTGCAGAGGCGGGCGAGCTGATGCCGAAGGTCGTGATGCCGACGACGGCCGCGATCAGGGCGCCGATCAGGCGCTTGGAGGGGTGGGACTTCGTTGTCCGGGACATGGGTGCCTTTCACAGACATCCGGCGTCCCCGGAGGGACGCGGGTGAGGGTCGCAGGAAGGAGCCGTGTCCGAAGGGGTCGGAGCACGGCAGAGGATGCGCCGGAGCGACCGGGATGGTGATCCGGTCGTCCCGCCGCGGGACGCGTCAGCGCCGACGCTCCGAGTGGGATGGGAAGCTGATCACGACCTGCATGTTGACGTGGACAACCATCGACCGGTCGCGGAGCCGGTGTCAAGTGCCGGTCTCGAGCGGATCCGGTCCGAGCCCCGCCGGGCGAGGGTGATCCGTCGACGCGGATCCCCGTGCTCGCAGGGAGAGAGCGCTCACACTCGCCGCTGCTGCGGCATCCCCGGGAATCCGCCATTGTTACCGTTAACAAAAGTCGGTACGGTGTCACCTGAAGTGGGCAAGCGCGTCCTCGCGCCTCGCGTCCCACTCCGACCGGTTCGAAGGCGAACCTGAGAGGAACGTCGATGATGACGACAGCACCACCCTCCCGCCGCACCCTCCCGCCGCAGGCCCACGCCCGGCCCCGATGACTGTCGGCCCCGCCGACACCTCCCACGCGGTGACCGCGGTCGGCGCCCGCAGCGCGCGACGTCCCGTCCTCGCACGCACGTCGACCTCCGCCTCCCGATCACGGGTCGCCAGGCCCGCGTCCCGGGCCGCCTCCCGGCGATTCCCTCCCCGCCAGACGGACGCCGGACACACCACTCCGCCGGCCGATCGCGCGGGCTCCGTCCTCCCCCTCCGACCCCTCACCTGAAGGACCCCCCCATGTCACGAACCCCCCGGCAGGAGCGCACCCGGCGCTCACGCCTCCCTCGAGCGGGCGCCGCGCTGACGCTCGCCATCGCCTGCCTCGGCGGCGTCCTCGGACCGATCGGGGCCGCCGGTGCCGCCGAGACGGTCCCCGCTCCTGCGCTGCAGTACTCGTTCGACGGCATCGGCGCGACGCTCGCCAACGGAGCCGTCGTCGCCGACTCCGCTCCGGGCAACCACCCCGGGACCCTGATCAACTCCGGCGCGACCAGCGTCGCGGGCCCCTCCGGCGCCTCCACCGACCGCGCTCTCTCGCTCCCGGGCGGATCGAGCACGTCGGCCGCGCCGCACGTCCGGATCGCTCCGGGCCTGATCCCCGCCGGCACGCAGGACGTCACGATGTCCGCCTGGCTGCGCTGGAGCGGTGCTCCGGACTGCACCTGGCCCTTCACGCTCGGCTCCAGCGTCGACTCCCACGTCCTCTCCACCACGAAGTGCGGACCGGCCGGCTTCGGCGCGATCAAGAGCGGCTCCGAGGTGCGGGCCGCAGGCAACACTCCGGTCGCCGCGAACCGCTGGGTGCACATGGCGGTCGTCGTCAAGGGCGGCCAGTCGGTCTCGACCTACTTCGACGGAGCTCTCGTCGGCCAGGGCAGCACGACCTTCACCGCCGCCTCGGCGATCGGCACCTCCACGTTCTCCGGCTTCCTCGGCAAGTCCTTCTACGGCGCGGACGCCTACTGGGCCGGCGCGATCGACGACATGCAGGTCTGGACCTCCGCGCTCACCGCCGGCCAGGTGCAGCAGAGCGCCGCGTCCGTGCACTCGGTGCTCGCGAACCAGGACGCCGCCGTCTCGCTCGGCGACACCTCGAACGTGACCTCGAACCTCGCCCTCCCCACGACCGGCGCCAACGGCTCCACGATCACCTGGACGTCGAGCGCCCCCGGCGTCGTCAGCACCAGCGGCGTCGTCACCCGGCCCGCCGCGGGCAGCCCTGACGCCACCGTCACGCTGACCCCGACCGCCGTCCACGGCGGCATCACCGTCGTCGGCCGTGCCACCACCGTGTTCGTCCCGGCGTACGCCGCCGGTGACAGCGCCGAGGCCGAGCTCGCCCGGGCCGTCGCCGACGGCATCAGCAACGATCCCGCTCTCGCCGGACCGGTGCGCGGCAGCCTGAACCTGCCCTCGACCGGAGCCGACGTCGCCGCCACCGCCGCGCGCGCGAACAGCTCCAGCGCCGTGGTCAGCTGGACCTCGTCGAACGAGGCCGTCATCACCTCCGCCGACAAGGGCACCGCGCCGAACGTCGTCGCGAAGGGCTCGCTCACGCGTCCGTCCGCCGACACCACCGTCACCCTCACCGCGACGGTCACGGTGCCCGGCACCACGCCCCTCGTGCGGACGCTCACGCGCACCGTTCCGGCCGCGGCTCCCGTGGCCGCGAGTGACCTCGACGCGTACCTGTTCGCGTACTTCACCGGCGACAGCATCGAAGGCGAGAAGATCCGCTTCGCGACCTCCGACGGCAACGACTCGCTCACGTGGAAGACCCTGAACGACGCCCAGCCGATCCTCACCTCCACCATGGGCACGAAGGGGCTGCGCGACCCGTTCGTCTTCCGCTCGAAGGAGGGCGACCGCTTCTTCCTGATGGCCACCGACCTCTCCGTCGGCACCACCGGCTTCGGCGGATCGACCAACCGCGGCAGCCGCTACCTCGAGATCTGGGAGTCCACGGACCTCGTCAACTGGGGCCAGCAGCGCCACGTCGAGGTCAACCTGCCCAACGCGGGCATGACCTGGGCACCGGAGGCCACCTACGACCCCACCATCGACGCCTACGTCGTCTACTGGACCTCGGCCCTCTTCACCGACAGCACGCGCAACGTCGAGGACGGCAACGGACCGCAGATCCTCACGTCCACCACCCGCGACTTCCGCGACTTCACCACCCCCGAGGTCTGGTTCAAGGCGGCTGACGTCCCCTCGCTCAACAAGAGCAACGGACTGATCGACGCCACGATGCTCAAGGACGGCGACACCTACTACCGCTTCACGAAGGCGACCCAGACCAGCGGCTGCCCCTCGCCCGACATCATCGGACAGAAGTCGACGAACCTCCGCGCCACCACCGCCTCCGGTGCGTGGAGCCTCATCGACACCTGCATCGGCCGCACCGCCGGAACGCCGGAGGTCGAGGGTCCCGAGATCTTCAAGACCAACGAGGGCGACCGGGCGGGGTACAAGTACTTCCTCTGGACCGACAACTACGGCGGACGCGGCTACATCCCGCTCGGCACGAACTCGCTCGAGGGCGACATCCAGTGGACGATCCCCAGCAGCTTCTCGCTGCCGACGTCGCCCCGCCACGGATCCGTCGTCTCCATCACTGCGAAGGAGCGCGACGGGCTCGCCGCGAAGTGGAACCCGTCGCTCCTGGTGACCTCGATCGACGCCGTGGCGCGGACCGTTCAGGCCGGATCGACCACCGTCGACCTGCCCGCCACGGTGGGCGCGACGTTCAAGGACGGCCACCGCGAGACGGTCGCCGTGACGTGGGCGACCGCCGATCTCAGCTCGCTGAAGAAGGCGGGCGACACCGTGCAGGTGCGCGGACAGCTCGCCAACTCGGCAGCGACGCCGGCCATCGCCACCATCACCGCCACGGCTCCTCCCGGACCGTCGCTGACGGCCTCGGCCGCGAGCCGCTGCGTCGCCGGCAAGGTGACGGTCACCGCGACCGGCACCAACACGAGCGGCTCCACGGTCGAGATGACCGTCGGCTCGCAGTGGGGGAGCAGGACCTTCGCCGGGGTCGCTCCCGGCAAGTCCGTGTCCGCCGCCTTCACCACCCGGGCGGCCTCGGTCACCGCGGGCGAGGTGAGCGTCGCCTCGAAGGACGCGAACGGCACCAGGACGGCCACCGCGCCGTACTCGGCGCTCACCTGCCGCTAGGCCGGTGACAGGGGAGGGGCGGCGTCCAGCCGCCCCTCCCCTGACCTCCTCCGTTCCGGGGCCTCCGGCCACCGGAGCAGGGGAGCATGGACCCTGGGTCCGTGCTCCCCGCATCCACCTCTCCCACGGAAGTAGACGAACAATGCGGTTCCGACGCACGACGGCCCTCCTGGTCGCCGCGAGCCTGACAGCGGGAGGGGCTGCGCTCGGCGCGGCACCCGCACAGGCCGCGGTGCCCAGCCCGGTCCTCTCCTACGACTTCTCCTCGTCCGCCGCCGTCGGCTCCGCCGTGGGCGCGGGCACGACCCTGACCGACTCCGCTGCGGGCCGCTCCGCCACCGTACGCGGGACCGGAGCGACGACCGTCGCCGGTCCGCGCGGCGGCACCGACCGCGCACTCCGCCTCCCCGGCGGCGCCGCAGGCAGCTCCGCCGCCTACGCCGAGATCGCGCCGGGACTGACCACGGCGGCCACCACCGACGTGACCATGTCGGCCTGGCTGCGCTGGGAGGGGAACCAGAACTGCAGCTGGGCGTACGCGCTCGGGCAGTCGACCGAGCGGTACCTCTTCACCACGCCCCAGTGTGGAAGCAGCCTGATCGGTGCCGTGAAGAACGGCTCGGAGCAGCGCGCGGCCGACTCCGGTCCCGCCGCCACCGGCCGCTGGAGCCACGTCGCCGTGGTCCTGCGCAGCGGCGTCAGCGTCTCGACCTACGTCGACGGCCGGCTCGCCCAGACCACCCCGACCTCCGCGACCGGAGCGGCGACTGTCGGCACCTCCGCCTTCTCCGGCCTCCTCGGCAAGTCGTTCTACGGCCCCGACCCTCTCTTCGCCGGGGCGATGGACGACGTGCACGTCTACTCCTCCGCACTGACCCAGGACCAGGTGCGCGAGGACGCGGCTCCGGCCGCTGCCGCGATCGCTGCATCGGACGCCGCCGCGGCGACCATCGCCGTGACCGGACCCGTCACCAGCGACCTCTCCCTCCCGACCCGCGGCGCGGGCGGCTCCGTCCTCACCTGGGCGAGCAGCGACCCCGCGGTGATCGGCACCGACGGCTCCGTGCGCCGCCCGGCACCCGGCTCGGCGAACGCCACCGTGACCCTGACCCCGACCGCGACGTTCGCCGGATCCGCCGCCACCGGCACCGCGCGAACCGTCACCGTCGCCGCCGACACCGAGGCCGACGCCACGGCGCGCCTGCGCACCGCCCTCGTCGTCCCGCCGACCGTCGCCTCCGGAACCGCTCTTCCCACGGTCGCCGGCTACACCGTGTCGTGGAGCGCGGACGGTGCCGGCCTGTCCGGCAGCCGCCTCGTGAACGACTCGGCGACCGACCGGGCACTCGCGCTCACCGCCTCCGTGAAGGTCGGCGCCACCACGCTGACGAAGACCTTCCGCACCACCGTCCTCAGCGCCTCCACGGCGAAGACCGTGGTGTCGTACACCCGGACGCCGACCGGCGAGGACAAGGCGAACCAGGACACGATCGCCCGCGGCCTCCACCTGGCACTCGGCTCGTCCGTCGCCGACGCAGCACCGCTCTCGGGCAACTCGGGAGTCCTCTTCGCCGACGGGGTCTTCCTCGGAACCGACAAGGCCGACAACCGCGGCCTCGCGAACCCCTCGCTGTTCACCTTCGCCGACGGCACCGTCGGCGTGATCGCCACGCGCGTCCTGCAGTCGGGCGCGTCCGACGGCACCGGGGCCTCGAGCGCTCTGATCTTCAAGGCCACGGACGCCACCGCGTCCGACTTCACCGAGCTCGGCCTCATCGACCTCGGCACCACCGGCGGCGTCGTCGCGCCGAAGGCCGTCTTCGACACGGACCAGAACCGCTACCTCGTCTCCTGGACGGACTCCTCCGGGGCGGCGAAGTACACGACCGTCACGGACCTCGCCCGCACCGAGCTCCGCGCGCAGGCGTTCTGGCCGAAGGACGGCGGCCGTCGCAGCGTCGTCGTGACCGACGGGAACCGCGGTGCGGTCCTCGGAGGAAGCCCCGCCACCGTCGCCGCTCCCGACCTCTCCGGAGTCCCGGGCCGCGTCGCCGACGCTCTGCCGGGCGGCGCGCTGACGGTCTCCGGCTCCGTCGCCGACTCGCTCGTGAAGAGGTTCGGCCGCACGGTCAACACCGGATCCTCGGTCGCACCGCAGACGATCGATCAGGGCGATACCTCCGCCCTGTCCGGAGTGAAGGCGCAGCTCTCCTACAACGACGGCTCGACCGGCAGCCTCGGCATCGACTGGAACCAGCAGCAGCTCGCCGACCTCGCCGCGAAGGGCCCGGGAACGTACGACCTCTCCGGGACCGTCCGCCAGCGGCAGTACAACGAGCCGTTCGCCTACAACCGCGCGGATCCGACGATCTACCGCTACGAGCGCAACGGGAAGACGCAGTACCTCTTCACCGCCACGGACGACACGAACAACAACAACGTCGCCTCGCAGCACCTGCCGATCCGGGTCGCCGACAGCATCGACCAGCTCAGCGACGACAACGGCGGACGGGCCCGTGAGGTGGACCTCCTCAACCGCACCACGCGGATGGACCGCACCGCCGAGGGCAAGGTGATCGCGGGCTGCTACTGGGCCCCCGAGATCCACGAGATCGGCGGCAAGCTCTCCATCCTGTTCGCCCCGTGCTTCAACCCGGACAACGACCAGTCGAACCAGAACGGTCAGTGGTTCACGGTGCAGGCGCACATCATGCAGCTGCGCGACGGCGGAGACCCCGCGAACCCCTCCGACTGGAGCGCGCCGCGCGCCGTCGTGAAGAGCGATGGGAGCGCCCTCGGACGCCCCGGCACGGGACGCAACATCAGCCTCGACATGACCTACTTCGAGTCCGGTGGAACTGCGTACTACGCCTGGTCCCAGCGCTACGTCGACAACGGAGTGAGCGACCCGGCGACCTGGATCGCCAAGGTCGATCCCGCGAACCCCACCCGCGTCATCGGCGAGCCGACCCCGATCATCGTGCCCTCGCTGACGTTCGAGGACCACCTGTCCGAGGGAGCGTTCGCGATCCAGCGCGACGGGAGGATCACGCTCGTCTACTCCAGCAGCGGCGTCAGCCCGAAGTACATCGTGGGCGGCGCCTGGGCGAAGGAGGGCAGTGACCTGACCGACATCGCGAGCTGGACCAAGTACGACGCCCCGCTCCTGCAGAGCGTTCCTATGCCCGACGGCGTCCTCGACTACCGCACTTACGAGCAGGGTCCCGGCCACGGAGCCGTCACCCAGGACGAGGACGGCAACGACGTGTACGTCTACCACACCTGGGGCAACGGAGTCGGGGGTGACGGCCGCGACACCCGTCTCGCCCGCATCCACTACGCCGCCGACGGCCGGCCGGTCTTCGACCTGACGCCGACGGAGGAGGTCGCACCCGCGAACCGGACTGTGACCGCCAAGGTCACCGTCACGTCGCCCCTGACCGTGACCGCCACGGCGTCGACCCGCTGCGTCAGCGGGAAGGTCGTCCTGACCACTGTGGTCAAGAACGACAGCCGCTCGATCATGGACATCACGACCGTCACCGCCTTCGGCTCGAAGACCGTGACCGGAGTCGCGCCGGGATCGTCCGCGTCGAGCGCCGTCACCACCCGAGCGGTCTCGATCCCCGCGGGGTCGGTGGCCGCGACAGGAAAGGCCGTCGTCGACGGGAAGACGGTCAGCACGCAGACGAGCGTCGACTACCCGGCGCGCAGCTGCCGCTGAGATGGTGAGGGAGCGGGCGCCACGATCGCCCGCTCCCTCGTCGCCCCGCCCCCGACCGGCACTGCGCCGCCCTGCAGTGCCGCCACCTCAGAAGGACGACCGACGAGATGCACCACAGAGTGAGAACCGGGACGGTCCCGACCATCGGGCCCGTGCTGACGAAGGTCGCGCAGTCGCACACCCTCACCGAGGAGAAGGACGACGGAGCGGCCGGCAGCGCAGCTGCGGTCGGAGGACACGACCTCCTGCTGATCAACGGCAACGCCCTCCCTCTCTCCTGAGCCCCCCTGCGCCGTACGGACGGGTCCTCGACCCTGATCGCCCGACGATCCCGCCGCGGCGGCATCACCACCGGCTGCGGACCGGGGCGGCGATCGGGCCGTATCCTGCTGTCCGGACCGATCGCTGATGTGCGAACCTCTCCTGAGCGGACTCCCGGATGCGGGCCGACCGTGACCGGTCCGGCCCGTTCCTCTCGTTGCAGCAGGAGACCGCCGTTCCCCAGGAGACACCCGTGATGCGCCTCGATCGATTCCTCGTGTCCCTGGCACGCTCTGCGCGGTGCACGAACCGCTGCGGAGCCTGCGGGCTCGACTGCAGCACCGACGTCTTCATCCTGATCGCGCTCGCGACCGGCGAGAACCGCGGCGAGTCCCGCCTCCGAGAGGTTCTCGACCACCGCTCCGGTGACCGTGTCGATGTCGTCGAGGTGCGCAAGCGCCTCCTGCGGCTCTCCCGCCGGGGTCTGGTGCTCCTCGAGAGAGGCAGGAGGACCCCGCTGCAGCGCATCGAGCGCTTCTCGATCACGCGCGACGGCCGGGCCTTCCTGGCGTCCCACGCCAGAGCACTGGACCTCCTCGCCGAGGAGATCCACGTCGCGCTGCTGTCCCGCTGACGAGCCGAGTGCCTGTGCGGGCGCACGCGGGACGTCTCCTGGTCGGCCGTCGTCGGATCGGTCGTGTCGGTGACGCTCCACGTGGCGCGACTTCGACATGGACGTCGCCTCCGGCTGCGTCCTGGGCGCTCCGGGGCAGCACGAGGCGTCGCCGACCATCCTGGGCGCCGCGTTCGCGACCGTGCTGCCGTGGCGCGACGCGATGGCGGCGCTCCTCGAGGAGGCCGTCACTGCTGCATCCTCAGCAGTGCGAGGCCGGCCTGGGGCTCGCCTCGACCCAGGAGCCGGGTCCGGGGACAGGCCTGTCCTGATCCTCGACCGCAGAAGGAAGAGTCTCGGTCCCGGTCGAGCTCCTCCGACCGGGATCCGCCTCGCGCCGGAAAGTGCCCTTCGTGCATCACCCCGGGCTGGAGAGCTGGACGATCTCGGAGATCACCGCGGCTCGAGTGTCGTCCGGTATCCGATCGCCTCCGAGGGAGTGGTGCGACCACAGGCCGTCAGCCGCAAGGCAGGCGATGAACTGGCGGAGAGCAATCGGATCGGTCGCGGTCTCCTCTGCGGAGGGCGTCCACCTTCGGCGCACCTCCGCTACCGGCGCTCGGAGAGCGGTGTCGCTGCCCGTGGCCTGGAGGAGTCCGATCTGCATGTGCGTCGACGGCGTCAGGGCGACGGTGACGTAGGCACTCACGCGCTCCGTCAAGGTGGCCTCGTCCGCGGTCTTCCCCGCGACGTCGATCAGCTGGGCTTCCCAGCCGGCCGCGACGTGCTCCTGGAGAGCATGGGCGAGATCGGCTCGATCGCGGAAGTGGTACATCATTCCACCGCGTGTCAGCCCAGCCTCTTCGGCAGTCGCTTCGAGCGTGACGCGAACAGAACCTTCCCTCGCCGCGACACGGACCGCTGCGTCGAGGATCCGAGTCCGGTTGTTGGGTCGCGTCGCGCGAGGAGACGTCCGAGGAGAAGCCAGGACCCCCTCACCGCTGGGCGGGTTCGGTTCCATGTCGTGATCGATTCCGCCGCTCCCTCGGTCCGAGTGAGCGGCTAGGGACGGCGGGTGCTGAGGCGCCCGGAGGGTGTCGACGCGTCACCGCACGAGCGGGTGCGACAGCGTCGGCCGCCAGTCTGCCATCCTCTCCTGCCGACGTCGGAAGGCGAGGCTCGACCCCCTCGGTGTCGAGCCGTCCTGACGACGGACTGCAGCCGGAGGGACGGCTGTCACGGTCGACGAATCAGGAAGCAACTGTACATTCATGATTGTACAGTTGTGGTACGGTAACGACCTGCCCAGCTTCGGAGCTGCGGGCGGTCAGATGCACTGCCGGTGCGGGATCCGAGGCTGAAAACCTCCAGCGACTTCATTCCTCAGAAGCCTGGAGGTTTCTTCATGTCCAGAATCGCGGACAAGCCGAACGCCCGCTGGTGGGCGCTCGCCGTTCTCGCCATGACCCAGCTCGTCGTCGTCCTCGACACGATGATCGTCACCATCGCCCTGCCTCAGGCCCAACTGGATCTCGGGATGAGCGACAGCCTGCGCCAGTGGGTCGTCACCGCCTACGCCCTCGCTTTCGGAGCACTTCTCCTTCTGGGCGGTCGGATCGCCGATTACTGGGGCCGCAAGCGCACCTTCATGGTCGGAATGATCGGCTTCGGAGCGGCCTCGCTCTGGGCCGGACTGTCGCAGAGCGGCATGGAACTCGTCATCGCTCGCGGCGTCCAGGGCGCCTTCGCGGCACTGCTCGCCCCCGCCGCACTCGCCATGCTCACCGTGACGTTCGCCCACGGCAAGGAGCGCAATCTCGCCTTCGCCGTCTTCGGCACGGTCGCCGGATCCGGAGCCGCAATCGGCCTGATCCTGGGCGGCGTGCTCACCGAATTCACCGACTGGCGCTGGTGCCTCTTCGTCAACCTCATCTTCGTCGCCTTCGGCCTCGTCGGCGGGGCTCTCGTGCTTCGCGAGAGCAAGGCGGAAGGAGACAACCGCTACGACGTCTGGGGAACCGTCACCGTGACCCTGGGACTGGGCGCGATCGTCTACGGGTTCACCCGAGCCGAGCACGGATGGGGCGCGATCGACACCGTCGCCTTCCTCGCACTCGGCATCGTCCTGCTGACCGTCTTCGTGCTCATCGAACGCACGGTCGACCAGCCGTTGCTGCCCCTGCGCGTCATCCTGCGTCGTGTGCGAGGCGGCGCGATCCTGATCCAGGCCGCCAATGGCGCCGTGATGATCGGGGCCATCCTCTATCTCGCGTTCTACTTCCAGATCGTGCTCGGAATGGGACCGCTGATGGCAGGACTCGCGAACCTCGCCATGACCGTCGCGATCATGGCGTTCTCGCCCGTCACCACGAAGATCCTCAACACGTTCGGCCCCCGACCCCTGATGATCGTCGGGCCGCTCGTCTCGGCAGCAGGGCTCTTCCTGCTCCTCGGCATCACCCCGGACGGGAACTACTTCCTCCAGGTCCTGCCCGCCCTGGTCGTGCTCGGAATCGGACTCTCCATGCTCTTCGTGCCCGTCCAGAACCTCGCCCTTCTCGGGGTCGAGAACGAGGACGCCGGAGTGGCCTCCGCCGTCGTCAACTCCGTCTTCCACATCGGCGGGTCCATCGGTCTCGCGGTGTTCACCGTGTTCTACGCGAGCACCGCGGACTCCGCCATCGCGTCCGGAACGGCCGAGCTCACCGCATTCACCGACGGCTACAAGGCCGTGTTCCTGGCCGCAGCAGTGACCATGGTCGCGGCCTCTCTCACCGGATTCCTCCTCATCCGAGGGAAGAAGGAAGACCTGAACCCCGCCTGGGACGAGGCGGAGGCCGCCCTCGTCCACTGAGACGATGCCGAAGGGGCGGGCCGGTTCGTGCAGCAGCGGCAGACCGGCTCGCCTCTTCCCGTCCGACTCACGACACCCCGTACGTCGCCGACCGACGACCTCCCCTCGATGGGGAGTCGTTCGTGGATCGCAACGGTCCGGTCGTCCGACGCGGCCGCGTCATCCGGTGGGTCTTCTCCCGCGATGCCGGCTGCACCGCCGAGATCATCGAGGGTCGCGACCCGGTCGCCCGGCACATCACCGCAGACCGGAACGACGACGCCCGGCCGCCCTCAGGTGAGAGGCGGCCGGGCGTCGTCGGTCGGAGGACCCGGTCAGGTCAGCCGCAGCGGAGCGCCGGGTAGGCGGCGCTCACCGGAGCGGAGGCGCTGCCGACGGTGGCGACCCCCTGGACGGTGCCGGCGGCGACCGAGGCGGCCCGCGTGGTCACGGCCAGCGAGGCGGTCCGGCCCGCATCGATCTGCTGCGTCTTCGCGCCCCACAGGGTGTTCCAGCGGAGGTCGGCGGTCGACGCGGCCTTGTTGACAGTGGTCAGCGTGACCACCACCTTGCCCGCGACGCAGCGAGCCGCTGCAGTGGCGGTGACGGGCACAGCCGGCGCCTTCACGGTGATCGTCGCCGTGACGGTGCGGTTGGCCGAGGCCACCTCCTGCTCCTTCGAGAGCGAGAGGTCGAGCCGGCCGCTCGCGCGGATGTTCACGCCCTTGAACCAGGTGTTGCGGTCCGAATCGAACAGGCCGCCCGCGTTCTGCGGATCGGTCGCCGTGTGCGGGTCCGGGTAGGGGCGGGCGTGGTAGGCGAGGAGCAGGTTGCCCGACTCGTCCTCGACGAACGAGTTGTGCCCGGTGCCGGCCTGCTGGCGCGAGAAGTACTGCGTCTCGTCCGCGCCGAGGCGGCCCAGGTAGGTGTCCTCGGTGTCCAGCACGGGGAACGCGGTCTGCGTCCACGTCGCGGGGTTGAGGAGGTCGGCACTCGCGTCGGCCGTGAGCAGGCCGAGCGAGTAGTACTTGTCGACCGTTCCGCCCGAGTAGGTGAGGTACATGCGTCCCCCCTTGGACACGATGAACGGTGCCTCGACGACGCCCTGGTCGTTGCCCTCGGTGGTGTCGGACGGGGTCGGCGAGCGCTTGCCCGACTCCCACGGCTGGCTCTCGCCGTAGATGCGGGTGACCGCACCGGTCACCAGCGGGACGGTGCCCTTGGGCCCCATCGTCGCCTTGGCGAGGGAGAGCGTGTTGCCGTTGGGCAGGACCCAGTAGCCCTGGGTGGCGCCGTTCTCCTGGCGGTCGATGTAGCTGACGTCGAAGGCCGCGCCCTCGAGGACGACCGGCTCGCCCCACTTCGTCTGGTCGAGGAATCCGCCCTCGGCGATCGAGGCGTCGGTCCCGGTGTAGGGGATCAGGACGGTGTTGTCGCACCAGCCGCCCACGGGCGCGTAGCCCTTGTTCATGCCGGCGACGATCCACCAGGTGCCGTTGATCTTGTGGAACTCCTGCGCCCAGATGTATCCGCCCCAGCCGTAGAAGGTGTTCGGGTACTGGCTCTGGCGACCGGGCGTGCCGGCGTCGGGGTCGATCACGATCTGCTCGGGAGCGGAGTCGAGACCGGCGATGGTCTTCGAGCGCTTGAGCCCGATCTTGCGGTAGCTGGAGCTCTCCTCGATCGGGCCGAGCGAGTCCTGACCGTAGTGCGAGCCCGTGAGGTAGTAGTAGCCGTCGTCCTCGTTGAAGAAGACGTGCGGATCCGCGCGGGCCTCGTTGACCATCGCCTCGGGGTCCTGCTGGACGGAGCCGGTGACCCGGTAGGTCCCGGGACGCGAGGTGTCGACGGCGGTGGTCAGATCGTCCTGCCAGTCGACGTTGAGCGACTTGGTCGAGCCGTCGTTGTACTCCATCACGGCCTGCCCCGGGAGCGCTGCGGCGATCGCAGCGGATCCGGCGCCGGAGTCGACGGAGCCGCTGAGCGACTTCACACCGGTGTTCTTCAGGTCGACGTATTCGCGGTAGAACGTGCTGAACTCGGTCGAGGTCAGCGCCGTCTCGCCGGCCTGGCCCTGGGTGAACCCGGCGGGGAGACCCGAGCCCTGGACACCGGGGACGCGGGCGTCGGCGCGGGTGGTCGCTCCGGGAGCGGTGCCGGAGGCGAGGTCCGTGAACAGCGTCACGCGGCCCTCGGTGGTGAGCAGATCGGTCCAGAACAGCTTGTAGACGCCGAGGGCGGAGTCGAAGACGATCCGCGGGTCGGTCACGACCGAGCCCGGCGCGACCCGGAGGACGCGCTGGTCGCGGAACGTGCGGCCGTCGGCGGAGCTCCAGAGGTAGACGGAGTCCGTGGCGTTGTTCTGCGACGAGACCGCGCCGAGCGAGCCGTCCTTCGAGCGGAACAGCAGCGGCGAGCCCATCTGGGCGTTCGGGCGCTGCGCCTGATCGCCGTCCTTGAGGACGGAGAGGATCGACTGCGAGCGGTTCAGCGGCTCCCAGGTGGTCGCGCCGGCGGGCAGTGCGGCCGTGAAGAGCGAGTCCGCGCGGCGGTCGTCGTTGTACGCCAGCGGGTCGTCCTTCACTCCGTTCGTCGTGGTGACGGTCTTGACGGAGGTGGCGATGCGCCCGCCGGGCACGGCGAGGGTGCTGTCCCACGCGTAGGTCTGCCCGGCGACGGCTGCCTGGAGGCGGACGGCGACGGGAGCGGTGAGGCCCGAGAGGTTCACGGCGCCGGTGGAGGAGACGCGCGCGGCGCCGGCGCCGGAGGCGGTCCACGTCACGGTGTTCCCGAGGACCTGCGCGGGCAGGTCGCCGAGCACGGTCGTGGGGACGTCGAGGGCGGCGCGCAGGTCGGTTGCCACGGTGCTGCTCGTCGCGCCCAGCTCGGCCCCGGTCAGGGCGCGGTCGTAAACGCGCAGATTGTCGAGGAGTCCGGCGAAGTACTCCCCGCCGCCCCAGTTGGCCTTGCCGACCTGAAGGACTCCGCCGGTCGATCCGAGGACCGTCGCGAGGGAGGGGCCGGCCGTCGTGACGGCGACGGGCTTCGCGTCGACGTAGAGGCGGGCGGTGCCGGCGCTCAGCACGAGATCGACGTGCTTCCACTCCGTGCTGCTCGGGCCGGTGAGGTTGCCCGAGGAGTCGCGGGCGCCGCTGTTGGCGTACCGCTCGACGGTGATGCCGTTCGTCCTGTCGAGGACGCCGACGTACTTCTCCTGGGCGTAGTCCTGGGTCGCGGCCGAGCGAGCGGCGAAGACCGACCAGCCGACGTTGTCCGCGGCGGCGGGCTTGGAGTCGTACGACAGAGTGACGGAGTCGCGACCCTTCAGCAGCGGCTGCCCGTCGGTCGCAGTGAGGTCGAGCCAGAACAAGGACGACAGCGAGACGGCGCTGCCCTGCCCGGTGCGGCCGGCGACGAGGGTCGGCGTGCCCTTCACGGCGGCGCGGGTCGACCTGTCGGTGAAGGCGCCTCCACTCGGGGCGGTGTCGAAGGTGAAGTCCGCGAGCAGGCTCTGCGCGGGAGTGGTCGCCGCTGTCGCGGCGACGGCGACCGGCACGGCGGCGCCGGCGGCGAGGGCGATCGTCGCGGATGCGGCGAGGGTGGCGGCGAGCAGGCGCGAGGGCCTGCCTCCGCCCGGGGGTCGTGACGTCATCGTCGACGTGTCCTCTCGGGTTCTGCAGCGAACCGGTGGGCGGACGGGGGATCCCGCCAGCGGTATGGTCTTCGCACGGTACCGGCGATTGTTCACGGTAACAAGGGAGCACGACCATCGGTTGCGAAACTCCCACACCCGTCGGACATCCGGGCGAGCAGAACGCCGAAGCGGGAGGGCCGGCAGCCTCTGCCCCCGCCCCGCCCGGTCAGTGCCCGCGCGCGATCCACTCCTCGCGGTGCGGCGCCTCCGCTCCGATCGTGGTCGAGTCGCCGTGGCCGGTCCGGACCACCGTCTCGGCGGGCAGCGTCAGCAGGCGCTCCGTGATCGAGTCGATGATCGTCGGGAAGTCGCTGTACGAGCGGCCGGTGGCCCCCGGCCCGCCCTGGAAGAGGGTGTCGCCGGTGAACACCGTGCCGAGCGCCTCGGCGACGAAGCAGACGGCGCCGGGGGTGTGGCCCGGGGTGTGCCGCACCTCGAGCTCGACGCCGGCGACGGGCACGATCCGCCCGTCGACCAGGGCGCCGCTCGGGGCCGTGCCGGGGTGCACGGCGTCCCACAGCATCCGGTCGGCCTCGTGGAGCAGCACCGGGGCGCCGGTCGCAGCGCGGACTCCCTCGACCGCGTCGAGGTGGTCGTCGTGCCCGTGGGTCAGCAGCACGGCGAGGAGCCGGCGCTCGCCGACGGCCGCGAGGATCGCGTCCGCGTCGTGGGCCGCGTCGATGACGACGCACTCGGAGTCGTCGCCGACGATCCACACGTTGTTGTCGACGTCCCAGGTGCCGCCGTCGAGGCTGAAGGTGCCGCTCGTGACGAGCTGCTCGATCCGCGCGCCCATCAGAGCACCACCACCGAGCGGAGCACGTCGCCGCCGGCCATCGTGGCGAAGGCCTCCTCGATGTCCTCGATCCCGATCCGCTCGCTCACGAACTCGTCCAGGGGCAGGCGGCCCTGGAGGTAGAGGCCGGTCAGCATCGGGAAGTCCCTCTCCGGCAGGCAGTCGCCGTACCAGCTCGACTTCAGCGAGCCGCCGCGGCCGAAGACGTCGAGCAGGGGGATCTCGAGCGTCATCTCGGGAGTCGGCACCCCGACCAGCACCACGGTCCCGGCGAGGTCGCGGGCGTAGAACGCCTGGCGCCAGGTCTCGGGGCGGCCCACGGCGTCGATGACGACGTCCGCTCCGAAGCCGTTCGTCAGGGCCTGCACCGCCGCGACGACGCCCGCCTCGTCGAGGCCGCTGGAGTCGATGACGTGCGTGGCGCCGAGCTTCTCGGCCGCGACCAGCTTCTTGGGGTCCCGGTCGATCGCGATGACCGTGCCGGCGCCCGCGAGAGCGGCGCCGACCACGGCGGCCGTGCCGACTCCTCCGCAGCCGATGACCGCGACGGAGTCGCCGCGCGTCACGTTCCCGGTGTTCATCGCCGCGCCGAGGCCGGCCATGATCCCGCAGCCGAGCAGGCCCACCGCGGCGGGGTCCGCCTCCGGATCGACCTTCGTGCACTGCTTCGCGTGCACGAGGGTCTTCTCGGCGAAGGCGCCGATCCCGAGGGCGGGGCTGAGCTCGGTGCCGTCCTCCAGGGTCATCCGCTGCGTCGCGTTGAAGGTGTCGAAGCAGTACCAGGGCTCGGCCCGGGTGCAGGCCCGGCACTCGCCGCAGACCGCGCGCCAGTTGAGGACCACGAAGTCGCCGACCGCGACATGGGTGACTCCCTCTCCGATCGCGCTGACCCGTCCGGCCGCCTCGTGACCGAGGAGGAAGGGGAAGTCGTCGCTGATCCCGCCCTCGCGGTAGTGGAAGTCGGTGTGGCAGACACCGCAGGTCTCGATGTCGACCACGGCCTCGCCCGGGCCCGGATCGGGGACGACGATGTCGACGAGCTCCACGGGAGCGCCCTTCGACCGGGCGATGACGCCGCGCACAGTGGTGGGCATGGGGGCTCCTTCGACGGGGGCGTGCAGGTCCGATCCACAGTAACGACCGCGGGAGGCGGGTGCGCCGGGTGGACGCGGGCGCTCCCGCCCACTCCGGGGCCGGGCCGCCCGCCTCGCGGACCGCGACCCTGACAGTCGGTAGGGTGCGGGCCATGCGCACTCTGTACCCCGAGATCGAGCCCCACGACTCCGGCATGCTCGACGTCGGCGACGGCCACTCGCTGTATTGGGAGGTCTCGGGCAACCCCGAGGGCAAGCCCGTCGTGTTCCTGCACGGCGGCCCCGGCGCCGGCACCTCGCCCGCCCACCGGCGGCTGTTCGACCCCGAGAAGTACCGCATCGTGCTGTTCGACCAGCGGATGTGCGGCCGCTCCACCCCGCACGCCGGCGAGCCGGAGGCCGACCTCTCGACCAACACCACCTGGTACCTGGTCGCCGACATCGAGCGCCTCCGCGAGTACCTCGGGGTCGAGCGCTGGCTCGTGCTCGGCGGCTCCTGGGGCTCGACCCTCGCCCTCGCCTACGCCGAGACCCACCCCGAGCGGGTCAGCGAGATCGTCCTCCGCGGGATCTTCACCCTCCGCCGCGCCGAGCTCGAGTGGTTCTACGAGGGCGGCGCCGCCGCGGTCTACCCGGACCTCTGGGAGGGCTACACCTCCGTCGTCCCGGCCGGCGAGCGGGGCAGCCTCATCGAGGCGTACTACCGCCTGCTCCACGACGCGGACCCCGCCGTGCACGGCCCCGCCGGCGTCGCCTGGACCACCTGGGAGGCGTCGACCATCACCCTCGTGCAGAAGCCGGAGCTGATCGCGGACTGGTCCGATCCCGTCTTCGCGCTCGCCTTCGCCCGCATCGAGAACCACTTCTTCGTGCACAGGGGCTGGCTGGAGGAGGGGCAGCTGATCCGCGACGCCGGTGTCCTCCGCGACATCCCGGCCGTCATCGTGCAGGGCCGCTACGACATGTGCACCCCGGCCTTCACCGCCTGGGACCTGCACCGGGCCTGGCCCGAGGCCGACTTCCGGATGATCGCCGACGCGGGCCACGCCTTCGACGAGCCGGGGATCCTCGACGCGCTGATCGAGGCGACGGACCGCTTCGCGTCCTGACGCGCGGGGCGGTCCGCGCCTCGCGGCCGGGATGCCCGGGCGCCCGTGCCTGAGCGTCCCGCGCCCGGTGCCGTCGTGTCCCGGGAGCGGGTCTACCCTGATCAGATGCGCGCGGACGACGCCTCCGGGATGGAGGACTGGCCCACCGGCCGGCTGCTCTCCACCGCCTCCCGGATGGTCGAGCACGCCTGGCACGGCGCCCTCGCCGAGATCGGCCTCACCCACGCCGGCCTGATCGTGCTGCACCTCCTGCAGGCGGGCCCCGTCGCGCAGAAGGAGCTGGCCGCCGCGGCCCACGTCGAGGTGCAGACCATGTCGCGCACCATCGAGCGCCTCGAGCGCGAGGGCCACGTCTCGCGCACCACGGATCCGTCGGACCGCCGCCGGCAGCTCGTCGCGCTCACCGACGCGGGCGGCGAGGCCTGGCGCCGGGCGCACCGCCTCGAGGTCGACATGTTCCCGGGCTCGCTCGAGCACGGCCCCCTGCGCGAGGCGCTGCTCGAGATCATCCGCTCGGCCAGCGAGTCGCGCTGGGGCTGACCGCAAGCCCGAGCGGAGCCCGTCCGCGGAGCGCTAGCTTCGTCGGCATGACCTTCAACGACGACTCCCAGCTCAGCGGCGGCAAGGTCCGCCGCCGCGGCCGCACCACCGGCATCGCCGTCGGCGGGGGCGCGGTGGGCGTGGTCGTGCTCGCGCTGCTCTCGCAGCTGCTCGGCGTGAACCTCTCGGGCCTCGGCGAGGTGTTCGGCGGAGGCGGGTCCTCGCCGGAGGGCGTCACCTCCACCGCGGTGGCCTGCGACAGCGGCGCCGACGCGAACACGCAGGTCGACTGCCGCCTCGAGGGTGCGGCCGAGTCGCTCGACCGCTACTGGGGCGAGCAGACTCCGACTCTCGGAGTCGCCTACACGACCCCGACCGGCGTCGACCTGTTCGAGGACAGCACCACCACCGGCTGCGGGAGCGCGACCGCCGCGGTCGGCCCGTTCTACTGCCCGCCGGATCGGACGATCTACCTCGACACCGACTTCTTCGACGAGCTGCGCACCCGGTTCGACACCTCGGGCGGATCGCTCGCGCAGATGTACATCCTCGCCCACGAGTGGGGCCACCACATCCAGAACCTGACCGGCGCGATGGAGTCGGCGGACCGCTCCGGCACCGGCCCCGAGTCGGACTCGGTGCGCCTCGAGCTGCAGGCCGACTGCTTCGCCGGAGCCTGGGTGGGCGACGCCTCGACGGTGCCCGACGAGACCGGCACGCCCTACCTCAAGCCGGTGACGGCGCAGGAGTACCAGGACGCGCTCGGCGCCGCGGCCGCCGTCGGCGACGACCGCATCCAGGAGCAGGCCACCGGCACCGTCGATCCGGAGGGATGGACGCACGGCTCGGCCGAGCAGCGGCAGCGCTGGTTCCAGGCCGGCTTCGAGGGCGACGCCACCAGCTGCGACACCTTCGCGGCCGCGCAGCTCTGACCGGGCGCCGCTGAGGACTCCTCGCCGCTCCCTGGGGACCCGCGCGGGTCAGGACACGGAGTCGGCCGGCTCCTCCATGTACCACTCGGTGAACGAGCGCGCCCGCCCGTCGGGGGCGAAGCGGATGACCCAGAGGTTCAGGTAGGTGCGGTCGCCCGGGTAGACGGTGCGCCCCTCCACCACGGCGGTCTCCTCCGTCAGCGCGACCAGGCCCCACGCGAACGTCGGGTCGGCGGGCTCCTCCTCCGCCAGCCACCACTCGACGATCGCGTCGCGCGGAGTGATCGCGTCGCGGTGCGGCGCCGTGAAGTACTCGGCGTCCTCGGTGAACAGTGCGGCCACGTCGGCCGCGTCGTCCGTGGCCCAGGCCTTCTCGTAGCCGGTGATCCAGCTCTCGATGTCGATCATCCGCCCATCCTCGTCCTGCCCGACGCGCGCGGGAAGGAGGAGGAGGGAACAAAGCGGCGGCCCGCGCTGTTGAGCCCCGAGCCGGTCGAAAGCAGAGCCGAGCGATACGATCCCGCCGACGACGGCCCGCCCGCCGCCGCGGTCCGGGTGCGCGTCCGCCGCCGACACGAAGGACCGCCGTGCCCGACTCCGACAGACGCTCCCTGACCCGCTCGCCGGACCCGCGCCTCATCACCGCCGTCCTCGCCTTCGCGGGCATGAGCGCCTCCTTCATGCAGACGCTGGTCGTCCCGATCCAGTCCGAGCTGCCGACGCTGCTCGGCGCCGACCGCACCGAGACCGCGTGGGTGATCACCGCGACGCTGCTGAGCGCCTGCATCCTCACCCCGGTCTCGGGCCGCCTCGGCGACCTCTACGGCAAGCGGCGGATGGCCGTGGCCGCGCTGGTCGTGCTCGTGATCGGCTCGATCGTCTGCGCCTTCGCGGGCGACGTGTGGACGCTGGTCGTGGGCCGGGCCCTCCAGGGCGCGGTGATGGGCGTCATCCCGCTCGGCATCTCGATCCTCCGCGACACCCTCCACCGCGACCGGCTCCCCGGCGCGATCGCCCTGGTCAGCGCGACCCTCGGCATCGGCGGCGCGCTCGGCCTGCCGCTCAGCGCCCTCATCGCGCAGAACACCGACTGGCACGTCCTGTTCTGGATGTCCGCAGGCCTCGGCGTCCTCGACATCGTCCTCGTCCTCCTGGTCGTGCCGGTGTCGACGCTGCGCTCGGCCGGCACCTTCGACGTGGTCGGCACGATCGGCCTCGCCCTCGGACTGAGCGGCGTGCTGATCGCCGTCTCGCGCGGCAACGACTCCGGCTGGACGAGCCCCGCGATCCTCGGCTCCGGCCTCGGCGGCATCGCCGTCCTGCTCCTCTGGGGCTGGTACGAGCTGCGGCAGGAGAGCCCGCTCGTCGACCTCCGGGTGGCCGCCCGCCCCGCCGTGCTCTTCACCAACCTCGCCTCGGTGGCGGTCGGCTTCGCGTTCTTCGGCGCCCAGATCACGCTGCCGCAGCGCCTCGAGCTGCCGGCCGCGTCGGGCGTCGGCTTCGGCCTGAGCCTGATCGTGGCGAGCCTCGTGCTCGCGCCCTCGGGCCTGGCGATGATGGCCACGTCCCCCCTCGCCGCCCGCCTCTCGGCGCAGTCCGGGCCGCGGCTCGTGCTGATCGCCGGCTCCGGGCTGATCGCGGTCTCGTACCTGCTGATCCTCCCGTTCGGCGGCGAGGTGTGGCAGATCCTGGTGATCAACGCCCTCATCGGGGTCGGCCTGGGCCTCGCCTACGCCGCGATGCCGACACTCATCATGCACGCCGTCCCCGCCTCGGAGACCGCGGCCGCGAACGGGCTGAACTCGCTGATGCGCACCCTCGGCACGACGCTCTCCTCCGCCGTGACCGCGGGCGTGCTCGCGCAGCTGACCGTGTCCGTCGGCGACGTGCAGCTGCCGAGCTCGCAGGGCTTCGAGACCACGTTCGTGATCGGCGCGATCGGAGCGCTGGTCGCCGTCGCCCTCGGCCTGCTCATCCCGCGGGCGCCCCGCCCGGAGGCGCGACCCGCTCTGCCCTGACCGGACCGCGTCGTCGGCCGCGAGTGCTCCTCGCTGAGGAGACCTGGTCCCGGCCGGCGACGCGCGGCCCGCTACTCGTCCTCGAGCAGCATCCGCTCGATCTGCAGCTCGCGCAGCCTCGTCGAGGCCTGCAGGTTCTCGCGCGCGGCGAGCACCAGGCGGCACAGCAGCACCAGCAGCACGATCGCGAGCACCGCGACGGCCGTCACGACGACTCCGTACAGCGCGGTCAGGACTCCCCAGGTCTGGATCATCCCTCGACGCAACGGAGCCGCGCCCGCCCTCGCGTCCCCCGCTCGGCGGAGAGCGCGGGGCGGGGCGGGCAGCCGGTGCAGGGGCAGTGGACGCGCAGAGCCCGGCCCGCGACGGCTCAGCCCGCGAACGCCCCGCGGTACGCCCGCGCCGGGTGCGTCGCCGGCAGCTCGTCCGTCCCGAACAGCTTGCGGCGCAGCGTCCCCTCGGCGTACTCGGTCTGCGCGAGGCCCCGCTCCTGGAGCACCGGCATCACCCTGTCGACGAACTCCTCGTAGCTGCCGGGCAGGATCCAGTTGACGACGTTGATCCCATCGATCCCCGCGTCGCGCCAGCCCGCCAGGTGGTCGGCGATCTGCTCCGGAGTGCCGACGACCCGTCCGCGCAGCTTCGCCGAGAGCCGGGCCAGATCGCGGACGGTCGGCTCGCGGTCGGGGGAGGCGTCGCGGATCCACTGCAGGTGGCTCTGGCCGGCGTAGGTCTCGATCGCCGAGAGCGGCAGGTCGGGGTCGAGCCTCTCGCCCGTCGCCGGGTCGAAGCCGAGGTTCGAGTGCACGAGGAAGGCGTCGGAGGAGAGGTACTCGTCGATCTCGCGCTCGGCGCGGCGCGCCTCCTCCTCCGTGTCGCCGGTGATGAAGGAGAGCCCCAGGTAGAAGGAGGGTGCTCCCGCTCCGCGACCGGCCGCCGCGGCGAGGGCCCGCGTGTCCTCGATCAGCTCGCGGGTCTTCTCCGGCGACCCCGAGAACACGAACTGCGCCTCCGCGTTCCGCGCGGCGAAGCGCCGTCCCGCGGGGGAGGAGCCGGCCTGGAAGAGCACGGGCGTGCGCTGGGGCGACGGAGCCGAGAGGTGCGGCCCCTGCACGCGGTAGCGCTTCCCGACGTGGTCGATGCGGTGGATGCGCGCCGGGTCGGCGAAGGAGCCGCTCTTGTCGCGCAGGAGCGCGCCGTCATCCCACGAGCCCTCCCACAGCTTGTAGACCACGTCGAGGTACTCCTGCGCCCAGGCGTAGCGCTCGTCGTGCTCCTCGAGCCGGTCGTAGCCGAAGTTGCGGGCCGCGCCGTCGAGGGCGCTGGTGACGATGTTCCAGGCGATCCGCCCCTTCGAGAGGTGGTCGAGGGTCGAGACCTTCCGGGCGAAGTCGAACGGATGCGACTGCAGCACCGAGCTCGTGAACGCGAAGCCGAGGTGCTCGGTGCTCACCGCCAGGGCCGAGAGCAGCACCGACGGGTCGTTGCTGGGCAGCTGCAGCCCCTCGCGGGCGTTGACGTCCCAGTCGCCGTCCGCCGGACCGTAGAGCCCCGCCACGTCGGCGAAGAACATCGCGTCGAAGCGGCCGCGCTCCAGCGTCCGGGCGAGGTCGATCCAGAGCTGCACGTCGTCGAACTCGTGCTGCCGGGCGTCGGGGTGGCGCCAGAGGCCGTGCTGGATGTGGGAGGCGGTGTTCATGACGAACGCGCAGAAGCGCAGCGGGCGGGGCTCGGTGATCACGCTCCCAGGCTAGGCCGGGCGCCTACCACCGGTCTCGAACGACTCCGCGCGTAGGGTGTCCGACTGTGGAATCCCGCATCCCCGAACCCGCGCACGCCGTCCCTCCGCTGACGGACGCCGTCGCCGAGGCGCTCGACGCCACCACCGTCGCCGAGATCCGCGCTCTGCGCGACGACTTCGCGCGCTTCATGCTCCAGTACAAGTTCGGGATGGACGAGATCGTCACGAAGGTGTCGATCCTGCAGGAGGAGTTCCGCGAGCTGCAGGAGTACAACCCGATCGAGCACGTCACGAGCCGGCTCAAGTCGGCCGACAGCCTGATCGAGAAGATCGAGCGCAAGGGCTGCGAGACGACCTTCGAGGGCATCGCCGACGCGATCACCGACATCGCCGGCGTGCGGATCACCTGCAGCTTCGTCTCGGACGTCTACCGCGTCTTCGACCTGCTCACCTCGCAGTCCGACGTGACGGTGCTCGAGGTGAAGGACTACATCGCCGAGCCGAAGGAGAACGGCTACAAGAGCCTGCACGCGATCGTCGAGGTGCCCGTGTTCCTCTCCGGCGGATCGGTCGACGTCTGCGTCGAGGTGCAGTTCCGGACCATCGCGATGGACTTCTGGGCGAGCCTGGAGCACAAGATCTACTACAAGTACGACCGCCAGGTCCCGCAGGAGCTCCTCGACGGCCTCGCCGACGCGGCCCGCACCGCCGCCACCCTCGACGCCGACATGGAGCGCCTCCACCGCCAGGTCCGCGGCCCGCTGCCCGGGGCGCGCACCTACGACGTCTGACGCGCCGCCCCACGCCCCCGATCGGGCCGCCCCGACTCCTGCCGATCGAGCAGCCCGCGCAACGGGCGTCTCGAGATCCCCCTACGGAGTCAGCAGCGGCAGCAGCGCCAGCAGCAGCACCGCGGAGCCGTTCAGCGTCGCGTGCGAGACGATCGCTGCTCCGAGCCGCCCGGTGATCGTCGCGATCCAGCCGTGCGCGAGTCCCGCGGTGACCGTCGTCACGCCGAGCGTCACGATCGTCGCCGGGTTCACCATCTGGTGCCCGTGCAGCAGGGCGAAGACCGCCGTGGACGCCAGGATGCTGAACGCCATCGCCCAGACCCGCCGGCCGCGGGTGGGCGGCGCCGACTCCGCGGAGCCCCGGAGCATCCGGTTCCGCACCGCGCGCATCACGACGCCGCGGCAGAGGACCTCCTCGACCAGCGGCGCGACGACGACGGGGATGAGGACCGAGCTCAGCACGAACCACAGCGGGTCGGGGTCGATGTCGAGGTTCCCCTGCGCGTCCTGGAGGAGCGGAGCGAACGCGGCGAGCACGAACAGGATCACGACGCGCACCGCGATGCCGAGCCCGATCCCGATGGGCACGTCGATCCAGCGGAACCGCAGCCCGAAGTCGGCCGCCATCGTGCCCAGCCCGCGCAGCCGAGACGCCGCGAACGGGACGATCAGCGCGACGAGATAGCTCGCGAGCGCTTCCGCGAAGGCGAGTCCGGCGGAGTAGGGGAGCACGCCGAACCCGAACAGCAGGATGAGCACGGCCAGCGGCAGGACGATCCCGACGATCGTGAGCACGGCGGTCGGCAGGCCCCAGCGGACCCGAGGATCGGGCAGGTAGAGGAGGGAGGAGTAGGGCGCGTGGACCGAGGGGAGGGGCTCGACCGGCCACGAGGGCGCCGCAGCGGAGTCGGGCGCGAGCGTCGCGGGATCGGGCGGCGGGAAGGCGTCGGGTTGCATGGCCGGGCCAGCCTACGCAGACCGCCTGGACGGGATCCGGGCCGCACGCGCTGCTCGGCGCGGGCCCGGACAGCGGGACGCACGGGGGATCGCAGCGTGCACGGCGGGTCGCAGCGTGCAGGGCGGATCGGAGCGCGCGCGGCCGCGACGGCTCCGGGTACGAAGAAACCCCCGCCATGTAGAAGCTAGGCAAGGGTTTCCGTGGCTCCGACGAGCCAAGATCCCGCGAGTCAGCGATTCTCAGTCGCAAACTTTGTCTCTCGAGGGTCATTGCGCATGACTATGTTAGGGGTTGGCAAGGATGATGGTCCAAGTCAGTGTTGATGGTGAGCGCCGACCTCACTGGTTTCCTGAATAGACCTGCCATTACCCGTTCGAGGGGCAACAGCGCCGCGCGCAGTCTCACACGCTGAACATGAGTAAATGTCAAGGGAGATCCATGGGGCTGGGACCGATGCCTTTCACGCACGAGGAACTAGACGCTGCCTTCCCGAGCCTGACGTTGCTCCGCCCTCAACTTGGTCGAGGCGCATTCAAGGTGGCGTACCAGGTCGACGGCGATCAACTATCGGTCCTGAAGGTTCTCACGGAGCCACTTCCATCGGATTTTGAGGGTAGCGAGGTTGACGATTCAGTGCTTCCCGAGCGATTCTTACGCGAACTGCGAGCCATGGAGATTGCCGCGTCGCCGCATCTTGGAGGAATCCTCTCCCCGCCGCAGGCAGTTCAAATTGGCGACCATTACTATATCGCCTATGAGGAACCGTTTTATAACGGGGGCACGCTTCAAGGGAAGCTGGCTTCCAGATCATTGTCCAGCGGCGAGGCGGAACAACTTCTGATCTCTCTCCTTCTAGCGGTACACGAACTCTGGTCTCATCGCATTGTGCACCGCGACATTAAGCCGGGTAATATTGTCTATGACGGCGCGGATAATGCGGTCCTTATTGATCCGGGTATCTCGCTTCATCTAGATTTGAATGACATCACTCAAACTGGATTCGCATCACCAAGAACCACCGTCTATTCAGCGCCTGAGCAACATGAGGAGCGGCGTTATGCTTCCATTGATTTCCGGACCGATCATTTCCTGGTCGGCTTAGTCGTCTATTCTGCCATCAGTGGGAAGCATGCCATTTACGAGCCCGGCATGGATGAGCACCAGTTCGTGCTTAAGCTCCTGACCTTCGATCGCGTCGATGTTGACGAGTTGGCGTGCTCGTCGGAGGTGAGGACCGTGCTGAAACGCCTTCTCGCACCGAAACCGAACCGCCGCTATCGGACCACCGATGAGCCCTTAATAATCCTAGGAGTATTGTGAACCTTTACCTGCAGCATGGTTATGGTAAGGGGCAGAAGCTCTCCACGCTGGCTTCTTCCGGGTCATTGAGAGGTGTTATTCTCAGTCCAGCCGACGAGGAGTATGGCTCACTCGAGCGAACAGTCCTCGATGCGCGTTCAAGAGGCCTTCGGGTTTACATTGACCCGCAAGCATATGTCTACTCTACGACCCCGCGTGGTCTCGGCCGCAAGCATGAGTCTCACGATATACAATTTGACGATCTGCATTGGTCGCAGGGCGTCGATGCTATTATCGATCAGATTGCTCGTGTAGGCGCGATGCATGAGAAGCTCAATCCCGACGGCGTCAGAATCGCTCCTACCGTTCTCCAAGCCTCGTTCGATGATGTTTGGACTCCCACAGCTTTTCAACTTGCGCGCACGGCTTCATCCGAATGGGGGCGAGACAAAACCGTTGCCACGCTCGCGATTGACGAAGGTGCGCTTGACACCTGGCGGCAGGTGGACACTTGGCTGGATGTCGCTACGACGCTCGACGTTCGTGGCTTCTACGTCCTGGTGGGGCGGAGTGACGCGGGCTACCCGCCAGCCCCGTGGTCGTCGGAGAGGCTAGCGAATCTGCTGCGATTGATTTACGTGCTTTCGGAACTGAATGGTTACGAAGTCTGCTGGGGATACTCGGATGGTGAGGGTTTAGCCGGCCTCGCGGCTGGAGCCTCGGCTCTTGCTGCTGGTTGGAATTACTCTCTGCGTCAATTCAAGCCTTCTAAGTGGCAGCCGGTGGAACGTAAAGGGGGAGCTCAGCCGAATGTGCGTTTTTACGCGCAGCGATTGTGGTCACCACTCCTGGCCGCTGTCGAAGCGGATAGTCTCTATAGCTCAGAGTTGCGAGATAGGGTTTTCACCGCGCAAGATCAGGAGTACATTCGCTCCCAGCCACTTACTGAGATGGGTGTCGTTGATGCTCAGTTACAGTATCTTCGATCCTTGTCGCAACAGGCGAGCCTCGTAGCTTCTGCGGGCGGAGTTAGCGAAAAATTGGATTATGTAGAATCGTCGCTTCTAGAAGCCGAGGGTTCTTTTGCCTCGATCGAGCGACTTGGAATTCCTCTCACTCGGCGTTATTCAAGTCGAGTTGCGGCAATCTTGGAATCTATCCGAACTTTCCGGGCAGCTGAAAGCTTGTAGGCGCGGTTCGTTTCGATTCCGCGAACTAAGAGTTCCGTGAGCCACAGTTTCCGATACGAATCTATGACTTGGTGTTGCGGAGACAGGTGCCACTGCAATGAGTCAGCCTCCGCCACGATCAAGCCGGCACCAAGTCGACGAAGTGAAGTTGTTGAGATGTTTCGGGCTGTCGTCGCTGGCATCACCAGCGCCGTTCTGTTGGCAGATACTCTGAACTTATTGATCTGCTGTAGCGCTCGGCGCGCGTCACGCAACTTCACTTCTATCGCCAGAGAGTCGTGGATGACGCTGGCGCTCTTCCTGACTGCCCTGCTGTCCCATCCTGCTTCCTGGAGTTCTCGCCGTAGCGAACGTGCGTAACGTTCTGAAAGCCCTGACGTTCCCATGGACGCATTAGTAAGTGCCCTTGCAGCGCTTACTGAGGGCAACCTCAGTTGACGCCTGACGTGGGCGCTAACTGCGCTTTCTGATGCGGTAATCACGAGCGCATCAGGTATCCCGAACCCGGTTTTTGGCTCGAGCAACAGCCAGCTCGTGCGGCCGGGTCCCGGACGGAATAATCGGCCCGCGGCGTCCAAAAGTCGACCGGTCAAGACTGCTTCCTGGATCGGAACTCCGACACGTCGTTCCGAGGCTGACGTACTGAACGGGAAGCTACTCGGGTCGGGGCCTATGGTTGTCAAGCGCGAGCTCCAGCGAGGAGAGACGAACTACGAGGAGCACCCGGACCGAAGCGGAGCGAGGACCGGACGCAACGCAAGTAGCCCGTTCGTCCTCGCTGGAACGAGTGAGAAAAAGTGCTTAGAGGTCCCCGCATGCTTCCAATCGCTGGAATGCGCCGTTGCGCTGCCATGCCGACTGGCCCGCCACGGTCACGCCGGTCGTAGAGAGAAAGCGACGGGATACCTGCTCGAACTGTCTCGACATCCGGAAAGTCCGACAACAGGTGCCCTATGATGGCCGTGGTGGTGTTGAAGTAAAGCCGGATGAAGCTCTGCGGGCCGGTGTCCTGCCCACGTGCCAGGCCAGAAATCACTGTCCGTAGTTCGTTCACTCGGTGCGCATAAGCAGGGACCACAGCCCGGAGGGCGGCTCCGGCTTTCGAGATTTTGTGAATGTCGGAGATAACTTTCCGGAGCTCGCCTTGAACCTCCGCGGGGCCTTCAGGCCGCCGGATCCGGCCGAGGTATTCCGCAGTTATCTTGACCCTCTTGGTGAGCGCGGTCATGGCAGCAACGAGGGTTGGCGAGGCGGTGCCGCATTCGATCACTGACTCCACGCCTGTCTCCAGTTCTCAGGCTACCGTTCGCGGCCGTATCGCCCGATGAGCGGACGGTGGCAACATCTGCGGTGGAAGCAAACAACTGTGAATATCTATCAATGCAGTCAGAGACGGCGACCCGGCCAAATCTTCCGGCGAGTTTCAATGCGTCCTTATTGAGGGGCCCGTTCATGGCGGGCGAAGTAGAGCCGGTAGTTAAGTGGTCGCAGAACGGCCAGTGCCAGAGCCCTTACTGAACCGTTTGGCCTTGTTCCACCTGACTGCGCTGTGCGCCCCTTAGCTGGCGAGTCGGCGTCGCATCCCGCTTGCGTCCTCGACTTAGTAGGCGAAGCGCCGTGCCTAACTGGGTCGTTCTAGGGAGTAAGCCCCGAATCCAGTAGAAGCCTGGACTCGGGGCAGTGGCTCCGACGGGCGTCGATCCCGTGACCTCACGATTTTCAGTCGTGCGCTCTACCAACTGAGCTACAGAGCCGTTGCGACGTGATGTCGCTGGAGAGGTGATCTCCTGAAAAAGGCCCTTCCTCTCGGAAGGGCCTCTTTGCGACCCTGACGGGACTTGAACCCGCGACCTCCGCCGTGACAGGGCGGCACGCTAACCAACTGCGCTACAGGGCCTCGTTGCGAAGACAAGCATACTGTCTTCGAGGCTGTTCTATTTTCACGCCCCGACCCTCGCGAGCCGATGCACTTTCCGGTGGTGCTGGTACTTCTGGTGGTGCTGGTAGTACCGACCCATCCGTGACCCCAACGGGATTCGAACCCGTGCTGCCGCCGTGAAAGGGCGGTGTCCTAGGCCACTAAACGATGGGGCCGGAGACTCGCGGGGCGACCCTGCGGCCGACCCCCCATGACTACCGACACGCAAGCATAGGGGGCCGCGGCGCAGGATGCAAAATCGACGGTTCCGCAGGCGGCGTGCACCCCGTCCGGGGTTGACCCGGGTCTAGGAGATCGGGCAGGGCCGCGGTTAGGGTGGGGCGGAATCGCTCTTCCCCCCACCCGCGCGCCGGAGCCGCACCGCCGCGGAGGGAGGGCCCCCTATCCCCGAGGTCCCATGCCCCACTCCCTGCGCCGTCCGCGTTCCGCCCGCCTCCCCGGCGCGCCGCGACTCGGGCGACTCCGAGGTGCTGCCCTGGCCTCCGCCGTCGTCGCGCTCGTCGCCGGCCTGCTCGTCGCCACTCCCGCCCAGGCGGTCGAGTACCCGTCGTGGGCCGACGTCGAGGCGGCGAAGGGCGACACCGCCGCCGCGGCCGCTCAGGTCGACCGGATCACGTCCCTGATCGGCGACCTCCAGAGCGAGGTCGCCTCCGCTCAGCAGCTCGCGCAGCAGCGCGGCGACGAGCACTTCGCCGCTCAGCAGGCGTTCGACGAGGCCTCGGACCAGTCGAAGAAGCTCGAGGACCGGGCCGCCGCCAGCGCCGAGGAGGCCGACAAGGCCTCGCAGCAGGCGGGCCTGCTCGCCGCGCAGCTCTACCGCAGCACCGGCACCGACCTGTCCGTCAACATCTTCCTCGACCAGAAGGCCGGCCAGGCCGACCAGCTGCTGTCGAAGATCGGGAGCATGACCAAGCTGGTCGAGCGCTCCTCCGCGATCTACGAGCAGGCCAGCACCGCCCGCAACACCGCGTCCTCCCTCGCCGACCAGGCCGAGGTGGCGCAGACGGAGCGCGAGCGCCTCCGCGTCGCCGCCGAGCAGAAGCTGGCCGAGGCGACCGCCGCCCAGGAGGCGTCCGAGGCCGCGCTCGCCGAGCAGCAGGAGCAGAGCGTCGTGCTCGAGCAGCAGCTCGCCGCGCTCCGCGACACCGAGTCGAAGACCGTGGCCGAGTACGAGGCCGGCGTCGCCGCCCGCGAGGCCGAGCGCCTCCGGAAGCTCGCCGAGGAGGAGGCCGCCCGCCAGGCCGCCGCCCAGGCCGAGGCCGCGCGCCGCGAGGCCGCCCGGGCCGCGGCCGCGTCAAGCGGCGGCAGCGGCGGCGGTGGCGGCGGGTACGTCGCCCCCTCGGGCGGCGGCGGCTCCAGCGCCGTCAGCGACTCCGGCTGGGTCCGCCCCGCCGGGGGCCGCATCACCGGCACCTTCGGCCCGCGCGACAGCATCTCGACCGGCGGAGGATCCTCCGGCTCGTACCACCGCGGCACCGACCTCGCGGGCGGCTGCGGCATCCCGATCTTCGCGGCGCACAGCGGCACCGTCTCCTACGCGGGCCCCAACGGCACCTACGGCAACTGGGTTCTGATCGACCACGGCAGCGGCATCAGCACCGGCTACGCCCACATCATGTCCGGCGGGATCTACGTCCGCGTCGGCCAGCAGGTCCAGGCGGGCGAGCAGATCGCCGCCGTCGGCTCGACCGGCGCCTCCACCGGCTGCCACCTGCACTTCGAGACCCGCGTCAACGGCTCCGCCGTCGACGCCCAACCTTTCATGGCCCAACGAGGAGTCACCCTTGGCTGACGCACAGACGACCGCACGCACCTTCACCCCGGCACCCCGGGAGCGCGCCTGGAAGGGCCGCCTCCCGCTCGTCATCTCCGCCGCCTTCGCGGTCACGGCGGTCACCGCGTCCCTCGGCATCACCCCGGCCCTCGCCGACGACGCGAAGTACCCCTCGTGGGACGACGTGCAGAACGCCAAGAAGGACGAGGCGAGCAAGCAGGCCGAGATCGACTCGATCACCGGCCTCATCGCGAGCCTGCAGACCGCGGTCGACGAGAAGTCGATCACCGCGATGAAGAAGGCCGAGGCCTGGCGGCAGGCCAAGGAGGCGCTCGACGCCGCTGCGAAGGCCGTCGACGACCTCGACGAGAAGGCGACCACCGCCTCCGCCAAGGCCCAGACCTCGAAGATGCGCGCCGGCCTGCTGGCCGCGCACCTCTCTCGCGCCGCCGGTGGCGACCTCTCCGCCAGCCTCGTGGCCAAGGGCAAGGACGCGGGCGACCTGCTCTACCAGCTCGGCGCGATGTCGCAGCTCTCGGAGCAGTCGCAGAAGGTCTACGCCGACGCCCTCGCCGACAAGCAGAACGCGGAGTCGCTCGGCGACCAGGCCGACCTCGCCGTCACCGAGCACCAGGCGCTCTCGGACGAGGCGGACGCAGCCCGCAAGGACGCCGACGCCGCCGCCGAGTCGGCCCGCGCGTCGCTCTCGGCGCAGGAGGAGAAGTCGCAGGAGCTGGTCGCCCAGCTCGCGCTGCTGAAGGACTCCTCTGTCGAGGCCGAGACCCAGTACCTCGCGGGCGAGCAGAAGCGCCAGGCCGACGAGGCCGCCGCCCAGGCGCAGGCCGAGGCGGAGGCCGCCGCTCAGGCGCAGTCCACCGCCCGCTCCGCCCAGCAGCAGTCCTCGGCGCAGGCCGACGCCGCCGCCCCGTCGCGTCAGACCGCGTCCCTCCCGCAGCCCGCCGCTCCGCAGCCCGCGCAGCAGCAGCCGGCTCCGGCTCCGGCTCCGGCCCAGCCCGCTGCTCAGCCGATCGCCCAGCCGGCGGCTCAGCCGCTCCCGCAGCCGGTCACCGCTCCGGTCCTGGTGCCGACCAGCGGCGCCGTCGAGAACGCGATCTCGTACGCGATGGCTCAGCTCGGCGAGGAGTACGTCCTCGGCGGCATGGGCCCGGACCAGTGGGACTGCTCGGGCCTCACCAAGGCCTCGTACGCGTCCTCGGGCATCTACATCGGCACCCACTCGGCGACGAACCAGTACAACACCATGGCCGGCGCCGGCAAGCTCGTCCCCTACAGCCAGCGCCAGCGCGGCGACCTGATCTTCTGGGGTGGCGGCGGGGACTACTACCACGTGGCCATCTACCTCGGGAACAACCAGATCATCGAGGCCGCCGACTACGGCAAGCCCGTGCGCATCTGGAACACCTGGGGCACGCCCGCCGGCATGGTCGGCCGCCCGGCCGCCTGAGCCGCAGCCACACAGCACAACGAGAGAACCCCCTCCTGTCGAGACGACGGGAGGGGGTTCCTTCGTTGATGCGAGGGGTCAGTGACCCTCTTCGGCCAGCTTCTTGATGCCGTCCTGGACGATCTGCTCCGCCTCGGCGGCGTCGCCCCACGCGTCGACCTTGACCCACTTGCCGGGCTCGAGGTCCTTGTAGCGCTCGAAGAAGTGCTTGATCTCGTTCTTCGTCTGCTCCGGGACGTCGCCGATGTCCTGGATGTGCTGCCAGCGCGGGTCCTTCGCGGGGACCACGATCACCTTCGCGTCGGAGCCGGCCTCGTCGCTCATGTTGAGCACGCCGACCGGGCGGACGGAGACGCCCACGCCCGGGAAGACGGGGTACTCGAGCAGCACCAGCGCGTCGACGGGGTCGCCGTCGAGGCCGAGGGTGTTCTCGAAGTACCCGTAGTCCGTCGGGTAGACGAAGGAGGTGAAGAGCACGCGGTCGAGGTAGACGCGACCGGTCTCGTGGTCGACCTCGTACTTGTTGCGGCTCCCCTTGGGGATCTCGACGACGACGTCGTATGCGGCCATGCTCTCTCCTTGAGTCGGTGGCGCCGTGAGCGGCGCATCGGCGGACGGATCGGCCTCCGGAACGCTCGCGCGGGTGCGCGCGCGGGAGGGGCGGATCGCTGGCATTACGTTACTTGATGTGCCCGATCGCCCCCGCCTGACCCCCGCCGTCGCCGATCTGCGGCGGGCGGTGCGCGAGAGCCTCGACGGGCTCGACCCCGGAGCGCTCGTGCTGGTCGCGCTGAGCGGGGGAGCGGACTCGCTCGCGCTCGCGGCGGCGGTCGCCTTCGAGGCCCCGCGGGGCGGGAGGCGGGCCGGCGCGGTGATCGTCGACCACGGGCTGCAGGAGGCGTCGGCGGAGGTCGCGCGGCGGGCCGCGGAGCAGGCGCACGGGCTGGGGCTCGCGCCGGTGCTGCGCCAGGTGGTGACGGTGTCCGCCGAGGGCGGTCCGGAGGCGGCCGCCCGCAGCGCGCGCTACCGCGCCTTCGACGACGCGCTGACCGCGACGGGCGCCGCCGCGATCCTCCTGGGCCATACCCTCGACGACCAGGCCGAGACGGTGCTGCTGGGGCTCGCCCGCGGAGCCGGTGCGGCCTCGCTGCACGGGATGGCGCCGGTCAGCGGGCCGCTGCGTCGGCCGATTCTGGGCCTGCGGCGCGAGACGACCCGCCTCGCCTGCGCCGACCAGGGGCTCGTGCCGTGGGACGACCCGCACAACGACGACCCCCGCTACTCGCGGGTCCGGGTGCGGAACCGCGTGCTGCCCGTGCTGGAGGACGAGCTGGGGCCGGGAGTGGCGCAGGCTCTGGCGCGCACGGCCGAGCAGCTGCGGGAGGACGGGGACGCGCTCGACGCGCTCGCCCTCGACTGGGCGCTCGAGCTGGTGGGCCAGGACGAGGCGGGGCACGTCACGGTCGACGCGCGCGGGCTCGCCGCGGACCCGCCGGCGCTGCGGCAGCGGATCATCCGCCTGGTCGTGGCGAACGAGTTCGGAGTCGCGCTCTCGCGCTCGCAGACGCTGGCGGTCGCCGCGCTGGTCACCGACTGGCACGGCCAGAAGGGCGTCGACCTCCCCGGCGTCCTCGCCACCCGCCGCGGCACCACCCTCGTCTTCGCACCCGCGGCCCCCTGACCCCGTCCCCGCGACGCCGGTCCCCGCGAGATGCCCGACCCCTCCCCGCGAGATGCCGCTCCGGCACGCGACTCGCCGACGGAGGTGTACCGGAGCGGAGTCTCGCGGAGGGGAGAGGGGGGCCGGTCACCCGTAGAGTGGCCGGGTGGAAGCAGCCGACATCGCCGACGACATCACCGAGGTCCTCTACACCGAGGCCGAGATCCACGAGCGGATCCGCGCCCTGGCCCGCGCCATCGAGCGCGACTACGCGGGCGAGAACCTGCTCATCGTCGGGGTGCTGCGCGGCGCCGTGATGGTGATGGCCGATCTGGCCCGCGAGCTCAAGCTCGACATCGTCATGGACTGGATGGCCGTCTCGTCCTACGGGAGCGGCACCAAGTCCTCCGGCGTCGTGCGGATCCTGAAGGACCTCGACTCCGACATCACGAACCGCAAGGTGCTGATCGTCGAGGACATCATCGACTCCGGCCTCACGCTCTCGTGGCTGCAGGGCAACCTCCGCAGCCGCGGCGCCGAGTCCGTCGAGATCTGCGCGCTGTTCCGCAAGCCCGCGGCCGCCAAGGTCGAGGTCGACGTGGCCTATGTCGGCTTCGACATCCCGAACGAGTTCGTGATCGGCTACGGGCTCGACTACGCCGAGCGCTACCGCAACCTCCGCGATGTCGCCGTCCTCGCCCCGCACGTCTACGAGTAGCGCCGCGGACACCGCGCAGGAGAGCCTCGAGCGGCTCTTCGCGGTGCCGTTGCTGGGCTACCACATGAGCTACCCGACCTCTCTGCGGGCCGACTTCGAGTTCAACTACTGGTGGCTCGCGCACGCGATCGACGCGGCCGTCGACGCCTTCGAGCGCACGGGCGACGAGGCGCACCTGGAGCGTGCCCGGCGGATCCACCGTGCGATCCGCCTCCGCAACGGCGGGCGCCTGGTCAACGGCTACTTCGACGACATGATGTGGCTCGGCGGCGCGCTCGCCCGCCTCGGGGAGGCCTCCGGCGACCCGCGGTTCCTCGACCGGGCCGACCGCCTGTGGCGCTTCGCCGTCGCGAAGGGCTGGAACCTCCGGCACGGGGCGAGCCTCGCCTGGCGCCGCCGGCAGCTGGACTACAAGAACACGCCCGCGAACGGCCCGTTCGCGATCCTCGGCGCGCGCCTGGAGCGGCTGCGGCCCGACGGCCGGGAGGAGCTCTCGCGCGCCGCCCTCGACTGGATGCACGTGCGCCTCCGCGACGACGACACCGGCTTCGTCGCCGACGGCATCGGCCGCGAGGGCGGCTCCGCCCGCGACGACTGGGCCTTCAGCTACAACCACGCCGTCTACGTCGGCGCGGCGCTCGCCCTGCACCGCCTGCGGCCCGACCCCCGCCTGGTCGCCCACGCCTCCCGCACGGCCGAGGACCTGCTGGACCGGCTCGCCCCCGACGGCGTCTTCGTCGACCAGGGATCGGGGGACGGCGCCCTGTTCGGCGGCATCGCCTACCGGCACCTCGTCGACCTCGCCACGACGGCCGGAGTGGCGCCCGCGGTGGCGGCTCGCGTCCGCGGCTTCGTCGCCGGCAGCGTCGCCGCACTGCAGAGCTCGAGCGTCCGCCGCGGGGTGCTGCTGGCCGGGCCCCGCTGGGACGCGCCTCCGTCGCTGCCCGCCACGCTCTCGGCCGAGATCGGCGCCGTGCTCGCCCTGGAGGCGTCAGCGCGACTGGACCGGTCGCCGGTGCCGTCAGACTGACGGGGTGAAGGCACCCGAGAAGCGCACCGTCGCCGTCGTGATCAACCCGAGCAAGTTCGACGACGTCGGCGCCGCGGAGGACCTGGTCGCGACGATCGCGCGCCGCCACGGCTGGAACGAGCCGCTCTGGTTCGAGACCAGCCCGGGCGACTCCGGTGCCGCCGCGGCCCGCGCCGCACTCGAGGCGGGCCCGGACCTGGTCTGCTCGATGGGCGGCGACGGCACCGTCCGCGCCGTCGCCACGGTGCTGCGCGGGACCGGCGTCCCCTACGGCCTGCTGCCCAGCGGCACCGGCAACCTCCTCGCGCGGAACCTCGGGATCCCGCTCGGCTCGCTGCCCGAGGCGGTCGAGATCGCCCTGCTCGGGCAGGACCGCGCCATCGACGTGGGCACGGCCGCGTTCGACGACGGCGAGGAGCGGGTGTTCATGGTGATGGGCGGGGTGGGCCTGGACGCCGAGATCATGGACAAGACGGACGAGGAGCTGAAGAAGCGGGTGGGCTGGGGCGCCTACTTCGCGGCGGGGGCGCCGGCGATGTTCAAGGCCGGATTCGAGGTGACCCTCACGATCGACGGCGCGGAGGAGCCTCCGCAGCGCTGCTACATGGTGCTGGCCTGCAACTGCAGCTCCGTGGTGGCGAACATCGAGCTGGCCGCGGGCGCGGTGCTCGACGACGGCGACCTGGAGCTGGTGCTGCTGCGTCGGCGCTTCGGCCTCGCGCTGGATGTCGCGACCGGCAACCGCAACGGGCTCGCCTCGCTCCGGCAGTGGCCCGGCCGCGAGTTCTCGTTCGAGCTCGACCAGCCGGTGCTCGCCGAGCTGGACGGGGATCCGGTCGGCCGCACCCGCTCCGGGCGCTTCGGCGTGGATCCGGGCGCCCTGCTCGTGCGCCTGCCGGTGCCGACGCCCCGGAGCCCTGGACTGACTCCGCACGACTCGGTGATCGTCGACACGTCCGCCATCGCGACGCTGCTCCCGGAGCCGCCCTCCTCCTGACGCTTGCGCGCTCTTCTTTACGGTTGTAAGGTATCTGACGGACGTAAAGAAGGCGCTCCTCGCGCCGGGAAGAAGGACCCCGTGACCGATCCGCGGCTCACCCGCTCGCGCGAGCTCCTGCTCACCGCGATCACGACGGCACTCGACCGCCCGGGCGACGACCAGCCCTCCATCACGGAGCTCTGCGGCGCCGCGGGCGTCAGCCGCCCCACGTTCTACCAGCACTTCGGCGATGTGCCGTCCCTGATCGAGGCCGCCGCGGTGGAGCGGATGCACGCGCTGTTCGGCGACGTCGCTCCCGGCACCGCCCCCGCCGACTGGGAGGGCGCGGTCCCCCGCATCGTCCGCGGGCTCCTCGAGGGCCTGCTCGTGCACGCCGACTTCTACCGCCGCGTGCTGAGCGGAGGCACGGCCCGCGCCGTGCAGGAGTCGGTCGTCGCGTTCCTCGCGCAGCGGCTCCTCGCCTTCTCGCCCCTCGCCGAGCGCGGATCGGGCGGCGGCGACCACGCCCGCGTCGAGCGCTTCGCCGTCCTCCTCGCCGCCGGCACCACCTGGCTTGTCGTCGGCTGGCTCCTCGACGGCGACGCCCGCCGTCCCGCGGCCTCGGCCTCCGCCGACATCGCCGAGCTCCTCGTCACCGGAGTCGCCTCGCCGCGGCTCGCCGCCCTGCACTCCACGAAGTAGAAGGACCATGACCACCTCCCCGCTCCGCCGCGCCCTGCGCGCCGTGAACCCGCGCCTCGTCGTCGTCTTCGCCGCGATCGCGCTCATCCCGCTGATCTACGCGGGACTGCTGACCTCGGCCAACCTCGATCCCACGCACCACCTCGACACGGTGCCCGCCGCGATCGTCAACGAGGACACCGGCGCGACCGCCTCGGACGGCTCCGCGCTCGCCCTCGGCGACGACCTGACCGAGCAGCTCACCACCGACACCTCCGGCTCGGACTTCGCCTGGACGGCGACCGGTGCCGACGAGGCGTCCCGCGAGCTCGCCTCCGGCGACGTCCTCGCCGTCCTGACGGTGCCGGCCGGCTTCTCGGCCGACGTCGCCTCCGTCGGCGGCGATGACCCCGCCGCGGCCGTGCAGGCGAAGCTGTCGATCGAGACGAACGACGCGGCCAACCTGATCGTCGGCAACATCGCCTCCACCATCGGCACCACCGTGACGAAGACGCTGGAGGAGAAGGTCGGCGCGACCTACCTCGAGAACGTCTACCTCGGCTTCACCGATGTGCACTCGAGCCTCGAGCAGGCGGCCGACGGCGCCGCTCAGCTGGCGGACGGCGCCGGGACCGCCGCGTCCGGCTTCTCCGAGCTGGTCGTCGGGCTAGCGCAGCTGCAGGACGGCACCGCGCAAATGGCGACCGGCGCCGACTCCCTCCGCTCGGGCGCGGGGAGCGCGGCCTCCGGAGCGTCCGACCTCTCGTCGGGACTCCAGCGGATCGCGAGCGGGACCGGGCAGCTGCCCGACCAGGCGGCGGCGCTCGACACGGGAGCCCGCACGGTCGCCGACGGCGCCCAGCAGCTCGACGGCGGAGCGGCGTCGCTCGCCTCGGGCGCCACCGACCTCGCCGCGGGGACGTCGACCCTGAAGGACGGCGCGTCCTCGGCGGCGTCCGGCGCCGAGGCGCTGGCCACCGGGTCCGCCTCCCTCTCCGACGGAGCGGGGAAGGCCCTCGCAGGAGCCCAGCAGCTCGCGACCGGCGCGGGAGCGCTCGCGACCGCCACTCCGCAACTCGCCACCGGGGCGACCGGCGTCGACTCCGGCCTCGCCTCCCTGCTCTCGCGGTACGACTCGCTGTCCGACGCCCAGCGCGTGGCCGAGCTGACCGCCCTCGAGCAGGGTGCGGCCGCTCTCGCGGGCGGAGCCGCCTCGGCGGACGCGGGCGCGCAGACGCTCGCCTCCGGTGCGACCGCGCTCGTCGGCGACGACGGCAGCGGACTGACGGCGCTCGCCGCCGGTGCCGCCACGGTCTCGGGCGGAGCCGCCGACCTCGCGACCGGCACCGCCGCTCTGTCCACCGGGGCGACCTCCGCCGCCGACGGCGCCCAGAAGCTGCAGACCGGTGCGCAGGCCCTCGCCCAGGGAGCTGCGACCCTCGACGGCGGAGCCGCGCAGGTCGCCGGCGGAGTGGACACCCTCTCCGGCGCGGTCGGCCCGCTCACCAGCGGAATCGCCTCCGCGGCCGCCGGCGCCTCCGACCTCGCCTCCGGGACGGCCGCCCTCGCGACGGGCGCCTCGGACCTCGCGGACGGCGCCGAGACCGCCGCGACCGGCTCGGCCGACGCGGCCACCGGTTCGCAGGACCTCGCCGACGGGATCGACTCGCTCGCCTCCGGATCGCGCACCCTCGACACGAAGCTCTCGGACGGCGCGGACGACGTGCCCACCTACACCGGCGAGCAGGCTCAGGAGCTCAGCGCCGTCGCGGCCGCCCCGGTCGGGATCGACGCCGAGCGGATGAACCGCGTGCCGTCCTACGGCTACGGCCTCGCCCCCTACTTCATGGCGCTCGCGCTCTGGGTCGGCGCGCTCGCCTTCTACCTGATGAGCGCCCCGCTCAGCTCCCGCCTCCTCGCCGCGCGCCGGCCCGCCTGGGTCATCGCGCTGCGCAGCTACCTGCCCGGCGCGCTGATGGCGGTCGCCCAGGGCGTCCTGGCCGCGCTCGTCATCCGCTTCGGAGTGGGCGTCGAGGCGTCGAACCTGCCCGGGCTGATCGGGATCGCCGTGCTCACGAGCCTCACCTTCGTGGCGATCAACCAGGCGCTGATCGCGCTGCTGGACGCCCCGGGCCGGTTCCTGGCGCTGCTGATGATCGTGCTGCAGCTGTCCTCGGCCGGAGGCACCTACCCGGTCGAGACCGCGCCTGCCTTCTTCCAGGCGATCCACGGCGTGCTGCCGCTGACCTGGACGGTGGAGGCGTTCCGCTCGCTGATCGCCGGCGGCAGCATCGGAGTCGCGCACGCGGTCCTGGTGCTCGTGCTCTGGCTGGTCGGGGCGCTCGCCGTGACCGTGCTGGCCGTCGCCCGCCGCCGCCGCGGCCTCGTGCCCGCCCTCCGCGACCCGGAGCCCCTCCTCGAGTCGGCCTGACCCGGGCCGGGCGGGCCCGGTCCGTCTGCGTCTGCTGCCCCTCGTCGCGGCACGCCCCGCCCGGACACCTTCGCCCCCTCCGAGACCGCAGTAGTCGTCGCTGTCGAGCTCGAGTGCGACAACTCCTGCGTTCTCGCGGCGCGCCCCGCTCGAACACCTTCGCCCCCCCCCGAGACCGCAGTAGTCGTCGCTGTCGAGCTCGAGTGCGACAACTCCTGCGTTCTCGCGGCGCGTCCCTACCGCCGAAGCGCCGATCCCCGCGACCTCCACCCACAATGCAGAGGACGCGGACCGGGAAACGCGTGTCAGCGTTTCCCGGCAGTCCGACGAGACCCGCTCTGCGGAACGCACCATCTCGTGGAGCCGACCGCGCGCGGGGATGCGGCCCGCCGCATCCCCGCCAGACGACACAGCCCGCGGCCGTTCGGCCCACGGCGAACGCGTGGGCGGCGCTCAGAGTGCGGGAGGTAGCCTGGCAGGCACAATCTCCTCGTCAGAAAGGCGCCGGGTGTCGCACCCGCAACAAGCATGAACGTGAAGCGCATCTTCCGGGGTCCCATCCTCTACGTCGTCCTGGCGATCGTCGCGGTGTGGATCGGCTCCTCGCTGATCACCATGTCCGGCTTCCGGCCGGTCACGACGCAGGAGGGTCTCGACCTCCTGAAGGACGGCAAGGTCGACTCGGCGAAGATCGTGGACGGCGAGCAGCGCGTCGATCTCACGCTCAAGCAGGCCGACGGAGACAACGGCACGCAGGTGCAGTTCTACTACGTGGCCCCTCGCGGCGCGGAGGTCGTCGACGCGGTGTCCGCGGCCGATCTCGGCAGCACCGGCTACAACGACGAGGTCCCGCAGACCAACTGGTTCCTCTCGGCTCTCGGCTTCCTGCTCCCCATCCTGCTGATCGGCGCGTTCTTCTGGCTGATGCTCTCGGGCATGCAGGGCGGCGGCAACCGCGTCATGCAGTTCGGCAAGTCGAAGGCGAAGCTCGTCTCGAAGGAGTCGCCCAAGGTCACGTTCGGCGATGTCGCCGGCGCCGACGAGGCGATCGAGGAGCTGCACGAGATCAAGGAGTTCCTCAAGGAGCCCGCGAAGTTCCAGGCCGTCGGCGCCCGCATCCCGAAGGGCGTCCTGCTCTACGGCCCTCCCGGCACCGGCAAGACCCTGCTGGCGCGCGCGGTCGCGGGCGAGGCGGGCGTGCCCTTCTACTCCATCTCCGGATCGGACTTCGTCGAGATGTTCGTCGGCGTCGGCGCGAGCCGTGTCCGCGACCTGTTCCAGCAGGCGAAGGAGAACTCGCCGGCCATCATCTTCGTCGATGAGATCGACGCCGTCGGCCGCCACCGCGGCGCCGGCATGGGCGGCGGTCACGACGAGCGCGAGCAGACCCTCAACCAGCTGCTGGTCGAGATGGACGGCTTCGACGTCAAGACGAACGTCATCCTGATCGCGGCGACGAACCGTCCCGACATCCTCGACCCCGCGCTGCTGCGTCCGGGCCGCTTCGACCGCCAGATCGGCGTCGACGCCCCCGACCTGCTCGGCCGCAAGCGGATCCTCGAGGTCCACGGCCGCGGCAAGCCGCTCGCCGGGGGAGTCGACCTCGAGGTCGTCGCCCGCAAGACCCCGGGCTTCACCGGCGCCGACCTGGCCAACGTCCTCAACGAGGCCGCACTGCTCACCGCCCGCTCCAACGCGCAGCTGATCGACAACCGCGCGCTCGACGAGGCGATCGACCGCGTCATCGCGGGGCCGCAGCGCCGCACGCGGGTCATGCGCGACAAGGAGAAGCTGATCACCGCCTACCACGAGGGCGGACACGCTCTGGCGGCGGCGGCGATGCGCCACACCGACCCCGTGACCAAGGTCACGATCCTTCCGCGCGGTCGCGCCCTCGGCTACACGATGGTGCTCCCGCTGGAGGACAAGTACTCCACGACCCGCAACGAGCTCCTCGACCAGCTCACGTACGCGATGGGCGGCCGCGTCGCGGAGGAGATCGTCTTCCACGACCCCACCACCGGAGCGTCGAACGACATCGAGAAGGCGACCTCCATCGCCCGCAAGATGGTCACCGACTACGGCATGTCCGCGAACGTCGGAGCGGTCAAGCTCGGCCAGTCGTCGGGCGAGATGTTCCTCGGCCGCGACATGGGCCACCAGCGCGACTACTCCGAGCAGATCGCCGAGACGGTCGACGCCGAGACGCGCCAGCTCATCGAGCAGGCGCACGACGAGGCGTGGCAGGTCATCAACGACAACCGCGACATCCTCGACCGCCTCGCGATGGAGCTGCTCGAGAAGGAGACGCTCGACCACGACCAGCTGGCCGAGATCTTCAAGGACGTCCGCCGCATCGACGAGCGCCCGCAGTGGCTCTCGAGCGACAAGCGCCCCCTGTCCGACCTGCCGCCCATCGCGGTCCCGGTCGCCAAGGCGCCGATCGACTCGGGTGCGACCGACGGGGGAGTCTCCTCCGCCGGTGCCGACGAGGTCGCGCCGAAGCGCCCGCCGCTGATCAACCCGCGCCCCGCGACGGCGTAGCGCGCGCGTGCCCGTCGACAAGGCGCGCATCGAGGCGGCCGTCGCCGAGATCCTCGCGGCCATCGGGGACGACCCGGGCCGCGAGGGACTCCTCGACACGCCGCGGCGGTTCGCCGAGGCGTACGAGGAGTTCTTCGGCGGGTTCGACGACGACGCCGCGGCCCAGCTGACCGAGACGTTCGCGGTGGTCGAGGGCGGCCAGGAGTCGCCGCTCGACCAGACGGTGATCGTGCGCGACCTCGCCTTCCGCTCCGTCTGCGAGCACCACCTCCTGCCGTTCCTCGGCGTCGCGCACATCGCCTACCGGCCGCGCGAGCGGGTCGTCGGCCTCGGCCGGCTGCCGCGCGTGGTCGAGACGGTCGCGTCGCGACCGCAGATCCAGGAGCGGATGACCGAGCAGATCGCCGACGCGCTCGAGCAGGGCCTCGCTCCCGAGGGAGTGCTCGTCGTGGTCGACGCCGAGCACGGCTGCGTGCGGATGCGCGGGCCGCGCCAGACCGCGAGCTCGACCGTGACGGTCGCCGCCCGCGGCTCCCTCGCCGACCCGGCCGCCCGCGCCGAGATCATCGCGCTGATCGGCGCCGCGCGGGGGGAGTGACGTGGCCACCACCGTCGCCGACCTCACGCCGACCGGCCGCGCCGCGCTCCTCGGGATCCTCAACGTCACTCCGGACTCGTTCAGCGACGGCGGACGCTGGCTGTCCGTCGACGACGCCGTCCGCCACGGCCTCGACCTGACCCGGCCCGCCGGGGACGGACCCGCCGCATTCGGCGCGGACCTGGTCGACGTCGGCGGCGAGAGCACCCGCCCCGGTGCGGCGCGCATCGACTCCGCCGCCGAGCAGGGCCGCGTGCTGCCCGTCGTCCGCGCCCTCGCCGCGGAGGGGGTGCGCGTCAGCATCGACACGATGAGCGCTGCCACAGCGGAGGCCGCTCTGGACGCGGGCGCCGTCGTCGTCAACGACGTCTCCGGCGGCCTCGCCGATCCGCGGATGCTCCCGCTCGTCGCCGAGCGCGGCGCCGTCTACATCGCGATGCACTGGCGCGGGCACAGCGCGGGCATGACCGCTCTCGCCTCCTACGGCGACGTGGTGGCGGACGTCCGCGGCGAGCTCGAGCGCCGCGTCGACGCCGCCCGTGAGGCCGGGATCCGGGACGACCGCCTCCTCCTCGACCCCGGCCTCGGCTTCGCGAAGGTCGGCGCGCACGACTGGGCGCTGCTGGCCGGGCTCGACGCGATCGTCTCGCTGGGCTTCCCGGTCCTGGTCGGCCACTCGCGCAAGCGGTTCCTCGCTCCGTTCGCCCCCGCCGGCGCCCCGGCCGCCGAGCGCGACGAGGTCTCCGCCATGCTGAGCCTCGTCGCCGCCGGGCACGGCGCCTGGGGCGTCCGGGTCCACGACGTCCGCTCGTCCGCCCGCGCCCTGGCCCTCGCCGCCCGACTCCAGGAGGAGACCCCGTGACCGCGATCGACCCCGCCGCCCTGGCCGTGCGCGACTCCATCACCCTCACCGGGCTGCGCGTGCGCGCGCACCACGGCGTCTTCGACTTCGAGCGCGAGAACGGCCAGGACTTCGTGATCGACGCGACGGTCTGGCTCGACACCGCGCCGGCGGCCGAGGGCGACGCGCTGGCCGAGACGGTGCACTACGGCGAGCTCGCGATCGCCCTGGCCGACGCGGTGACCCGCGACCCGGTCGACCTCATCGAGACCCTGGCCGAGCGCCTCGCCCGGGTGGCCCTGGGCTTCGCCGCCGCCGACGTCGTCCGCATCACCGTCCACAAGCCGGACGCGCCGATCCCGCTGCCGTTCGAGGACGTCGCCGTGCAGATCACGAGGACCCGCTCGTGAGGCCGCGGCAGGAGCGCGTCCGCCCGGTGCGCCACGTCGTGCTCGCGCTCGGCAGCAACCTCGGCGACCGCCTGGCGCACCTCGAGGAGGCGCTGCGGGCCCTCGCCACGACGCCGGGCCTGCGCATCGAGGCGGTGTCCAAGGTCGTCGAGTCGCCCGCGTGGAAGCCCGAGGGCGTCGACGAGGACGCGCCCGGGTACCTCAACGCGGTCGTGACCGGCTCGACCGTCCTCGAGCCCGACGACCTGCTCGCGGCGACGGCGGCGATCGAATCGGCCGGCGGCCGGATCCGCGGCGAGGGCGAGGAGCGCTGGGGCGACCGGACCCTCGACATCGACGTGATCGCGGTCGGCGGCGTGCTCCGCGACGACGCGCACCTGACCCTCCCGCACCCGCGGGCGGCCGAGCGGGCGTTCGTGCTCGAGCCCTGGCTCGACGTCGAGCCGGCGGCGGTCCTTCCCGGAGCCGGACCCGTGGCCGAGCTGCGCGCACGGGCGACCGACCGCGTGACCGACCACCCGGCCGGGCTGACCTGGCCGGGGCGCGACTCCGCCCGCGGCAGCACCGCCGACCCCGAGAGCAGGACCCCGTGAGGCGCACCCGCATCAGCACCCTGCTCGGACTCGGCCTCGCCGGGGCCGTCGCGGGGTTCCTCCTCGACCTCGCGATCGCCGCCGCCGGCCGCCCCGTGCTCATCCCGCCGCTGACGGTTCCGCTGACCCTGATCGTGGTCGCGGCCCTCGTGCTCGGCTTCGCCGTCCCGATCCACCGCGCCACGAAAGGCACGCTGCGCCGGCCCATCGATCCGTTCCGGGCGATGCGCGTCGTGGTGCTGGCGAAGGCGTCCAGCCACGTCGGTGCTCTGCTGCTCGGAGCCTCCGGCGGCATCCTGGTGTACCTGCTGAGCCGTGCGATCCCTTCGCTAGGCTCCGTGTGGCAGGACGTCGCGACCATCGTGGGTGCGCTCGTCCTGCTGGTGGCCGGCCTGGTCGCCGAGCACCTGTGCACCATCCCGCCGAGCGACGACGACGACAGCGCCGTCGGCGAGGTGAACCACGCCTGACGCCGACGCCCGGATCGCCGCGGGCAGTGAGGACGACGCCATGCCCGCCGAGCCCGAGGACGCGTCGCCGACGACCCGCCGCGACGCGAGGGGACGCCGGCGGGACCGCCTCGACATCACGGGGGAGTGGCGCCGCGTCTCGCCCCGGTACGTCGCGGTCGAGATCGTGTCGGCCGTCGTGTCGAGCGTGCTGCTGCTCGCCGTGCCCGTGGTGCTGATGCTGATCGGCCTGCCGTGGGGCTGGATCCCGCTGGCCGCCGCGGCCGCCCTCGCGGTGACCCTCCTGATCGTGGCCCCGCGCCGTGCGCGCGCCTACGGCTATCTCCTGCGCCAGGACGACCTGCTCTTCCGCCGCGGCATCATGTTCCAGCGCTTCGTGTCGGTGCCGTACGGGCGGATGCAGCTCATCGACGTCAACCGCGGGCCGCTCGCCCGGGCGCTCGGCCTCGCCGACCTCCGCTTCGTCACCGCCGCCGCGGCGACCGGCGTCAGCATCCCGGGCCTGGCCGAGCAGGACGCGGAGGAGCTCCGCGACCGCCTGGTCGAGCTCGCCGAGTCGCGCCGGGCCGGCCTGTGACCGAGCTCCGCGCCGTCGAGACGGACCTCGCCGACGGGGAGTGGCACCGCCTCCATCCCGCGACCCCGGTCCTCAAGGGCGGGATCGGCCTGCTGGTCGTCCTCGGCATCGTGATCACGAACCTCCGCGAGCGCCTGGTCGAGCTGTTCCTGCCCGGGCCTGAGGGGTACGAGAGCGGCGATCCGGTCGACGAGCTGCTGCGCCGCGGTCTCGTCGGCTGGGCGCTGCTGGCGGTCGCGGTGGGCCTGGCGGTCGCCGTCTTCGCGTTCTGGCTGTCCTGGCGGATGCACACCTTCCGCATCACGGACGAGCTCGTCGAGGTGCGCTCCGGCGTGCTCTTCCGGACCAACCGGCGGGCGCGGCTGGACCGCATCCAGGGCATCGCGGTGCAGCGTCCGCTGTTCGCGCGGCTGTTCGGAGCCGCGAAGCTCGAGGTGAGCGTGGCCGGGCAGGACGCGAACGTCCAGCTGTCGTACCTCGGGTCGCGCTTGGTTGACGCCCTGCGCCGCGACATCCTGCGGCTCGCGTCCGGGGTGCGCGAGCGGGAGGCGACGGTCGACGGTGCGGCTCCGGCGGGCGGGTTCCTGGCGCGCCGGCTGGAGGAGTTCGGCGAGCCTCAGGACGAGACGCCGCCCGAGTCGGTCGTCTCGATCCCGCCGGGCCGACTCCTCGGCTCGCTCGTCTTCAGCGGCTTCACGCTGTTCCTGGCCGCCTCGGTCGTCGCCGTGGTGTTCGTCGCCGTCTACGGCTCGCCCTACGTGCTCTTCGCGATCCTGCCGGGCCTGATCGGCTCGGGCAGCTACTACGTCCGCCAGTTCGTGCGCTCGCTCCGGTACTCGATCGCCGCGACGCCCGACGGAGTGCGGGTCGGCTACGGCGTGCTCTCGACCAGCAGCGACACGATCCCGCCCGGCCGGATCCACGCCGTCGAGATCACGCAGCCGCTGCTCTGGCGCCCCTTCGGCTGGTGGCAGGTGCGGATCGACCGCGCCGGCCACGCGGCCTCCCGCGGGGCGAACGGCGAGCCGAACACCACGATCCTGCCCGTGGGCGACCTCGCCGCGGTCGAGCGCGTCCTCGCCCTCCTGCTGCCCGGACCGGCCGAGGGAGCGGAGTCGACGCCCGTCGGAGACGCACTCCGGCACCGCGACGCGGCCGGCTTCACCCGGGCGCCGCGGTCGGCGGTGTGGCTCCGCCCCTTCTCGTTCCGGAGGACCGGGTACCGGCTGACGGACGAGGTCGCGATCCTGCGCAGCGGAGCGGTCTGGCGGCGGGTCGCCGTGGTGCCCCTGGCGCGGATGCAGAGCGTCGGGGTCCAGCAGGGACCGCTCCAGCGCCTGCTCGGGCTGGCCTCGGCGCGCGTGCACACGGTGGCCGGCCCCGTCACTCCGCTCGTGCCGGTGATGAGCGCGGCCGACGGACTCGCCTTCTTCGAGAGCCTCGCGACGGCCGGAGTGCGGGCCGCCGACCGCGACGCGAGCCACCAGTGGGGGCGGCGCGCGGCCGCACCCGCCCTGCCCGACTGGCCCGCTCCGGAGGGGGAACCGCATGCCTGAGAACCGCCGCGACGGACGCCTGGGCGTCGGCGTGATCGGTGCCGGACGCGTGGGCCCGGTGCTCGGTGCCGCGCTCGCCGGGGCCGGCCACGCCGTGATCGGGATCGCCACCACCAGCGAGAGCGGCCGCGAGCGCGCCGACGCGCTGCTCCCCGGAGTCCCCGTGCTCGCGATCCCCGAGCTCGTCGAGCGCAGCGAGCTGGTGATCGTCGCCGTCCCCGGGAGCGAGATCGCCGCCCTGGTCGCGGGGCTCGCCGCGACCGGAGCGTGGCAGCCCGGCCAGCTGGTGCTGCACACGGCGCCTGAGCACGGCTACGGGGTGCTCGCTCCGGCGCTCGCCTCCGGGGTCATCCCCCTGGCAGTCCACCCGGCGATGGCCTTCAGCGGCACCAGCCTCGACCTGGCGCGCCTCGCCGAGACCTACTTCGCCGTGTCGGCACCGGGCCCGGTGCTGCCGATCGCGCAGGCGCTGGTGGTCGAGATGGGCGGGGAGCCGGTCACCGTGGCGGAGTCGGACCGCGCCGCCTACGCGGAGGCCGTCTCGACCGCCACGACCTTCTCGACCGCGATCGTCGACCAGGCGGCGGGACTGCTGGCGGGCATCGGCGTCGAGAAGCCGGGCTTCTTCCTCTCCAGTCTCGTCCGCTCCTCCGTCGACGACGCCCTGCGCCGCGCGGCGGGCTGACGGGCGGCGCCGCTCGAGACGCCGCTCCCCGGGTGGGACGCCGCTCGGGAGGCGGTGCCTCGCGAAGGAGCACGGCGTCTCCGTGCCGAGGGCCCCGGTGGTCGCGGGCCCGCCGGTAGCATCGTCGGGTGATCAGCACCGTCCACCGCATCGGCTACCTCCGCGAGCGGCTGCAGGAGGCGCGGCGGGCCGGTCGGCGCATCGCGCTCGTGCCGACGATGGGCGCCCTGCACGCCGGGCACCTCGCCCTCGTCGAGCGGGCGCGCGAGCTGGCCGACGTCGTCGTCGTGTCGGTGTTCGTGAATCCGCTGCAGTTCGGTCCGACCGAGGACCTGGACCGCTATCCGCGCGACCTCGAGGGCGACACCGCCCTGCTCGACGCGGCCGGGGCCGACCTCCTCTTCGCCCCGGGAGTCGCCGAGATGTATCCCGACGGGCCGTCCTCGACGCGGGTCGTCGCGGGCGAGGTCGGCGGCCTCTACGAGGGGCGCGCGCGACCGGGCCACTTCGACGGGATGCTCACCGTCGTCGCCAAGCTCCTGAGCATCGCCCAGCCGGACGTCGCGGTCTTCGGGCAGAAGGACGCGCAGCAGCTGTTCCTCGTGCGCCGCATGGTCCGCGACCTCGACCTGCCCGTCGCGATCGAGGGCGTCGGCATCGTGCGGGAGGAGGACGGGCTCGCCCGCTCCAGCCGCAACCGCTACCTCGACGAGGAGCAGCGGCGCGCGGGCCTCGTGCTGCCGCGCCTCCTCGCGGCCGCCGCGAAAGTCGCGGACCGCGGTGCCGCCGCGGCGATCGAGGCCGCCGAGGCCGTCGCGCACGCCGAGCCGCTCGTTAAGCTGGACTACCTCGTCGTCGTGGATCCCGCGACGCTCCTCCCGGTCGACGCCGACCACCGCGGCCCGGCACTCGTGCTCGTCGCCGCGATCGTCGGCACCACCCGCCTCCTCGACAACGCCCCGATCCTGCTCGCCTGATCGCGGCCGTCCGCCCCGAACCGAAAGCACCGCGACCCCTCATGGCCGACACCCCCGACGTCCCCGAGACCACGACCCCCGCCGCCGAGCAGTCCGACTCCGAGCAGGCCGCCGCCGAGCGGGCCGCGCAGCAGGAGGCCTCCGAGCAGAAGGCCGTCCGCCTCGCCAAGCGCGAGCGCCTGCTCGAGCTCGCGGGCGACGACCTCGGCGCCGGCGCCTACCCCGTCGCGGTCGGAGTCACCGACACCATCGCGGCCGTCCGGGCGCGCCACGAGGGCATCGAGCCGGACGTGAAGACCGGCGAGCGCGTCGGCCTCGCGGGCCGCGTGGTGTTCCAGCGCAACACGGGCAAGCTCTGCTTCGCGACGCTGCAGGCCGGCGACGGCGAGCGGATCCAGGCCATGGTCTCGCTCGGCGACGTGGGCGAGGAGTCGCTCGCGGCGTGGAAGGAGCTCGTCGACCTGGGCGACCACCTCTTCGTCGAGGGCGAGGTCGTCTCGAGCAAGCGCGGCGAGCTGAGCGTGTGGGTGTCGGAGTGGACGATCGCCGCGAAGGCGATCCTGCCGCTGCCGAACCTGCACAACGAGCTCGGCGACGAGACCCGGATGCGCCAGCGCTACCTCGACCTGATCGTGCGCCCCCAGGCCCGCGAGACGGTCGTCACCCGCGCCCGGGTGAACGCCTCCCTCCGCGACACCTTCGCCTCGCACGAGTTCCTCGAGGTCGAGACCCCGATGCTGCAGGTGATGCACGGCGGCGCCTCCGCCCGCCCCTTCGCCACGCACTCGAACGCGTTCGACACCGAGCTGTACCTGCGCATCGCGCCCGAGCTCTACCTCAAGCGCGCCGTCGTCGGCGGCATCGACCGGGTCTTCGAGATCAACCGCAACTTCCGCAACGAGGGCGCCGACTCCACCCACTCGCCCGAGTTCGCGATGCTCGAGGCCTACCAGGCGTACGGCGACTACAACTCGATCGCCGACCTCACCCAGGAGCTGATCCAGAACGCGGCGCAGGCCGTCGCGGGCTCGCACGTGGTCACCTGGGCCGACGGCACCGAGTTCGACCTCGGCGGCCGGTGGGACCGCATCTCGATGTACGAGAGCCTGTCGCTCGCGGCAGGCATCGCGATCACCCCGGAGACGGAGCTCGCCGAGCTCGAGACCCTCGCCGCGCGCGAGGGCGTCGAGGTGCACGTCCCCACGCACGGCAAGTACGTCGAGGAGCTGTGGGAGCACTTCGTGAAGGGCGGCCTGACGCGTCCGACCTTCGTGATGGACTTCCCCGTCGACACCTCGCCGCTCGTGCGCGCGCACCGCAGCATCCCGGGCGTCGTCGAGAAGTGGGACCTCTACGTCCGCGGCTTCGAGCTGGCCACCGGCTACTCCGAGCTGATCGACCCGGTCGTGCAGCGCGAGCGCTTCGTCGAGCAGGCCCGCCAGGCCGCCGCCGGCGACGACGAGGCGATGCGCCTGGACGAGGACTTCCTCCGCGCCCTCGAGCACGGCATGCCCCCCACCGGCGGCATGGGCATGGGCATCGACCGCCTCCTGATGGCGATCACCGGCCTCGGGATCCGCGAGACGATCCTCTTCCCGCTCGTCAAGTAGGGTCGCAGGAGCCGAGGGGGAGACATGGTCAGGGCATCGAGCATCGTCGCGGCCGTCGCGGCGGGCGTCCTCACGATCGCGCAGTTCGGAGTGGGGACCGCGGTCGCCGCGAGCGTCCTCACCTCCTCCGGCGACGTCGGCACCGCGCTGGCCGACCGGCGGGCGGCCGAGGCGTTCACGCCCGACCCCACGATCGCCGGCTTCGCGGAGCGGACCGCCATGTCCGACCGCGGCCGCGCCCTCTACTACGCGTCGAGCCCGTCGGTCGAGCCGACCGCCGGCTTCAACGACCTCTGCGGCTACGGCGCCTCCGACGACATCGTCCTCGGCTGCTACACCGGCACCAGCATCTACATCTCGGACGTCGCCAACCCCGACCTCGACGGGATCCGCGACGTCACGGCGGCCCACGAGATGCTGCACGCCGCGTGGGTGCGGCTCGACGCGGAGGAGCAGGCCGAGCTGGGCGACGAGCTCGAGGCCGCGTACGAGACCCTCCCGCAGGACGGCACGATCGCCGAGCGCCTCGAGCTGTACCGCACCGGCGGCCTCGGCGAGCGCGTCAACGAGCTGCACTCGATCCTGGGGACGGAGGTGGCCGACCTGCCGCCGGCGCTCGAGGCGCACTACGCCGAGTTCTTCGACGACCGCTCCGTCGTCGTGGGCCTGAACTCCCGCTACGAGGCGGTCTTCACCGATCTCGAGAACCGCATCGAGGACCTGGTCTCACGGATCGAGACGATGTACGCCGACCTCACGGCGCGGGTCGACGCGAACAACGCCGAGTACGACGCGCTCAACGTCGAGATAGACGACTTCAACTCGCGCGCCGACAGCGGCGACTTCGGATCGACGGCCGAGTTCGAGACGGAGCGCGCCGATCTGCTCGCCCGCAGCCAGGCCGTCGACGCCACCCGCGCCGCCATCGACGCGGACATCGCCGTGTACGACGGCCTGCGCTCGGAGCTGGAGGGCCTCAACTCCGACGCCGCGGCGCTGAACAAGTCGGTCGAGAGCCAGTAGCGCCCAGCGCCCGCGAAGGCCGCTGGGCGCACGGGCCTCCGGGCTCACGGCTCCCGCGCCGGTGCCGCCAGTATGATCGCCGCATGGATTGGGAGCTGTGGAACCAGGGGCTGTGGGCCCTCGTGCCGACGATCACGGTCGGAGCCATCTTCTGGTTCGTGATGCGCGCCCTCATCCGCTCGGACCGCAACGAGCGCCGCGCGTACGACCGCATCGAGGCCCGCGAGCGCGAGCGCCGCGGCCTGCCTCCCCGCGACGCCTCCTGACCACCGCCGCCGCGCGGGTGCCTCCCGCGCCCGCTGAGCGGCTCCGCACGACGAACGAGGAGGCGCGGTGCCCGCACCCGACTGGGCGGTGATCCTCCCGATCGCGGCCGTCGTCGTCGAGCTCGTGGTCCGCGTGATCGCCGTGATCGTCGTGCCGCGGAACCGCCGTCCGACCACCGGCCTCGCCTGGCTGATGGCGATCTTCCTGATCCCGTACGTCGGCATCCTGCTGTTCCTCTTCATCGGGAGCTACCGGCTGCCGCGCAAGCGCCGCCGGAAGCAGCAGGAGATCAACCGGTTCATCCTGGAGTCGACCGACGGCATCGACCGCGTCGCCCGGGAGCACCCGTGGCCGCAGTGGCTGGAGTCGGTGGTCACCCTCAACCGCAACCTCGGCGCGATGCCGCTGGTCGGCGGGAACGACGCGCGCCTCCAGGGCGACTACGAGCAGACCATCCGCGCGATGGCCGCCGAGATCGACCGCGCCCGCCGGTACGTGCACTGCGAGTTCTACATCCTCGCCGCCGACTCGACCACCGCGCCCTTCTTCGACGCGCTCGACCGCGCGGTGGCGCGCGGGGTGCGGGTGCGGATCCTCCTCGACCACATCGCGTCGATCCGCGTGCCCGGCTACTACAGCGGCACCCATCGCCGGCTGCGCGCCCTCGAGCGGGCGGGCGCCTCGTGGTCGTACATGCTCCCCGTGCGGCCGTGGCGCGGGCAGTACCAGCGGCCGGACCTGCGCAACCACCGCAAGCTGCTGATCGTCGACGGCAACGCGGCCTTCATGGGCTCGCAGAACGTCGTCGACTCCAGCTACAACAAGCGCGGCAACATCCGCCGCGGCCTGCACTGGCACGACCTGATGGTGCGCCTCGAGGGGCCGGTGGTGCAGGGCATCAACGCCATCTTCATCACCGACTGGTACAGCGAGACCGACGAGCTGCTCCTGCGGGAGTCGGAGCCGATGGAGGCGCTGCAGCAGCGCGACACCATCGACTGCCAGGTGGTGCCGAGCGGCCCGGGGTTCGAGGGCGAGAACAACCTGCGCCTGTTCCTGACGCTGCTCTACTCGGCGCAGAAGTCGATCATCATCACCAGCCCGTACTTCGTGCCCGACGAGGCGATGCTCTACGCGATCACGACGGCGACCCGGCGGGGCGTGCACGTGGAGCTCTTCGTCTCCGAGATCGGCGACCAGGCCGTGGTCTACCACGCCCAGCGCTCGTACTACGAGACGCTGCTGACCGCGGGCGTGCGCATCTGGATGTACCGCAAGCCGACCATCCTGCACGCGAAGCACTTCACGATCGACGACGACGTCGCCGTGATCGGCTCGAGCAACATGGACATGCGCTCCTTCACGCTCAACCTCGAGGTCTCGCTGATGGTGCGCGGCTCGGAGTTCGTCGAGGATCTGCGCCAGGTGCAGCAGGACTACCGCGAGCACTCCCGCGAGCTGACCCTCCGCGAGTGGCGGCAGCAGCCGCTCCGCTCGACCCTGCTCGACAACCTGGCGCGGCTCACCTCGGCGCTGCAGTAGCGCGGCTCCCGTCCGCCCGCAGGCGGAGGATGCGCGGCCCCGGCTCGTCGCGCAAGGCCCTGTGCGGGCCGCCGCGCCCCGCGTAGCGTCGGAGCGTCCTCAGCACCATCCGGTTCCGCCTGCCCGGCGCCGGGTTCGAGAAGGGAACGGACATGACGGCATCCCGTACGACGCGCATCCTCATCCTCGGCGGCGGCTACGTCGGCCTGTACACGGCCTGGGGCCTCGAGAAGAGACTGGGGGAGGCGCCGATCGACGTCACCGTCGTCGAGCCGAACCCCTACATGACCTACCAGCCGCTGCTGCCCGAGGTCGCCGGCGGGCACGTCCAGCCGCGCCACGTCACGGTGCCGCTGGTCTCCGCGCTCAAGCGCACCCGCGTGATCCGCGGCGCGATCACCGGCGTGAGCCTCGCCGAGCGCAGCGCCACCGTCGCCGCGATGGACGGCTCCACCCGCACGATCGAGTTCGACCAGGTCGTCTTCGCGCTCGGAGCCGTCACCCGCACGTTCCCCACGCCGGGCCTCGCCGAGCACGGCATCGGCTTCAAGACGGTGGAGGAGGCGGCGCACCTGCGCGACCGCGTCATCGAGAACATCGCGAAGGCGGCGCTCACCACCGACCCCGCCGAGCGCCGGCGCCTGCTCACCTTCGTCTTCGTCGGTGGCGGCTACACCGGCGTCGAGGCGCTGAGCGAGCTGCTCGACCTCAGCCGCAAGACCCTCGCCGCGCAGCCCTCGCTCTCGATGGGCGACGTCACCTGGCACCTCGTCGAGGCACTGGACCGGGTCGCCCCCGAGGTCGGTCCCGAGCTCTCGAAGTGGACGCTCGACCACCTCCGCTCGCGCGGCGTGCACGTGCACCTGAAGACGACGATGCCCTCCTGCGAGGACGGCGTCGTGGAGCTCTCCTCCGGCGAGCGCATCCCGACGGCCACGATCGTGTGGACCGCCGGCGTGAAGCCGAACCCGATCCTCGACGCGACCGACGCGCCCCGCGGGCCGAAGGGCCACGTCATGGCGGATGCGCGCCTGCGGGTCATCCGCGAGGACGGCGAGCCGGTGGGCGGCGCCTGGGCGGCCGGCGACGGCGCGCAGGTGCCGGACCTCACCAGCGAGAAGCAGCCCGCGTACTACCCGCCGAACGCGCAGAACGCGGTTCGGCAGGCCAAGCTCCTGGCGCGCAACATCATCGCCGACCTCACCGGAGGCACCGTGGAGGAGTACCGCCACGCCTCCGTCGGGACCGTCGCCGAGTACGGCATCGGCAAGGGCGCCGGCCTGATCAAGGGCGTGAAGCTGCGCGGCCTCCCCGCCTGGCTCGCCCACCGCGCCTACCACGGAGCGGCGATGCCGACCCTGGACCGCAAGTGGCGGATCATCACGGGCTGGCTCGTCGACGCCGTCACTCCGCGCGACCTCTCGCCGATGAGCGCGCTGCAGGATCCGCGCCGCGCCTTCCGCGAGACGGCCGAGGCCACCGATCGCGAGGCCGCGGCGAAGGCCGCCGCGAAGAAGGAGTCGGACGCGTCCTGACGCGCCGGTGAGAGCGCGGGAGTCGCGGTGGTCGAGCGGGATCATCTCGACTCCCGCGCTCCCGAGTCGTGGGCCCCGCCTCGGAGCGCCTCGGCCTGACGGTCTCGGCTCAGGCCCGGCGGCGCGGCTTCAGGCGCACGGTCGGCAGCACGGGCGCGGGGAGCGCGCGTCCGCCGTACCCGTCGACGGTGCCGAACGGTCCCGCGGGATCCGCCCCGGCGATCACGTCGGACTGCCAGCGCTCGCGGGCGGCCGCCACGTCGTCGTGGCTGCGGCCGACGAAGTTCCACCACATCACCAGCTCCTCGGCGAACGGCTCGCCGCCGAGCAGCACCACGCGGGCGCCCGCGTCCCCGGCCGTCAGCACCAGGTGCGAGCGGCCGGGCGCCAGGTAGGCGAGGTCCGAGCGCGGGACGTCCGCGCCCTCGACCGCCACGGGGCCGGCGTCGACGAGCACGCCGTACTCCCACGACTCCTCGACCGGCAGCTCGACCCGGGCACCCGGCTCGAGGTCGATCTGGGCGGCGACCAGCGGAGTGAAGGTGCTCGCGGGCACCGACGCGCCCAGCATCCCTCCGACGAAGACGCGCACCAGCGCGCCGGGCAGCTCCACGGGCACGCCGCGGTGGTGCTCGAAGAACGGATCGACGAGCCGCGCCTCCTCGGGCAGCGCGACCCAGAGCTGCACCCCGTGCAGAACGGGCGCGCCCCCGGTCGAGACCTCCGAGTGCGAGATGCCGTGTCCGGCCGTCATCAGGTTGAGCTCGCCCGGGCGCACCACGGCGAGGCTGCCGACGCTGTCGCGGTGCTCGATCTCGCCCTCGAAGAGCCAGCTCACGGTCTGCAGGCCGGTGTGCGGGTGCGGCGGGACGTCCATCCCGGCCTCCTCGCCGAGCCGCACCGGGCCGTAGTGGTCGGCGAAGCACCATGCGCCGATCGTCGAGCGCGAGCGCTGGGGGAGGGTGCGGCGCACCTCGATCGCACGCGGACCGCCGAGCGGGACGAGCCGCGCCTCCAGGATCTCGACCGCGCCGGGCTCGCGAGGGACCGGCTCCGCGGCGACGGGGAGCTCGTCGGGATGCTCCTCCAGGTTGCTCATGCGGGAAGTGTATGCCTTCGCATGGACCGGTGGACGGGACCGCCGCCCGCACCCCTCCGGATCGCGTGCACGCCCAGGGCGAACAGGCCTGCTCACCGGGGGGAGCGCTGGTTACAGTCGACGTATCGGAGCCCACCCCTGCGGGTTCTGTAGGGAGTGACAGCATGTTCGAGAGATTCACCGATCGCGCGCGGCGCGTCGTCGTCCTGGCCCAGGAAGAGGCCAAGATGCTCAATCACAACTACATCGGCACGGAGCACATCCTGCTCGGCCTGATCCACGAGGGCGAGGGAGTGGCCGCCAAGGCGCTCGAGTCCCTCGGGATCTCGCTCGACGCTGTGCGCGAGCAGGTGCAGGACATCATCGGCCAGGGGCAGCAGCAGCCGACCGGCCACATCCCCTTCACGCCTCGGGCGAAGAAGGTCCTCGAGCTGTCCCTGCGCGAAGCGCTGCAGCTCGGCCACAACTACATCGGGACCGAGCACATCCTGCTCGGCCTCATCCGCGAGGGCGAGGGCGTCGCCGCTCAGGTGCTGGTCAAGCTCGGTGCCGACCTGAACCGCGTGCGCCAGCAGGTCATCCAGCTGCTCTCCGGCTACCAGGGCAAGGAGCAGGTCGCCGTGGGCGGTGAGCAGCAGCAGCCTCAGGGGGGATCGCAGATCCTCGACCAGTTCGGACGCAACCTCACCCAGGCGGCGCGCGACAACAAGCTCGACCCGGTCATCGGGCGCGAGAAGGAGATCGAGCGGGTCATGCAGATCCTCTCCCGCCGCTCCAAGAACAACCCCGTCCTGATCGGCGAGCCCGGCGTCGGCAAGACCGCCGTCGTCGAGGGCCTCGCCCAGGCGATCGTGCGCGGCGACGTGCCCGAGACGCTGAAGGACAAGCAGCTCTACACGCTCGACCTCGGCTCGCTCATCGCCGGATCCCGCTACCGCGGTGACTTCGAGGAGCGCCTGAAGAAGGTCACGAAGGAGATCCGCACCCGCGGCGACATCATCACCTTCATCGACGAGATCCACACCCTCGTCGGCGCAGGGGCCGCTGAGGGCGCGATCGACGCCGCCTCGATCCTCAAGCCGCTGCTCGCCCGCGGCGAGCTGCAGACCATCGGCGCGACCACGCTCGACGAGTACCGCAAGCACTTCGAGAAGGACGCCGCTCTCGAGCGCCGCTTCCAGCCGATCCAGGTGGCGGAGCCGTCGCTGCCCCACACGATCAACATCCTCAAGGGCCTGCGCGACCGCTACGAGGCGCACCACAAGGTGTCCATCACCGACGGCGCGATCGTCTCGGCGGCCAACCTGGCCGACCGCTACATCAGCGACCGCTTCCTCCCCGACAAGGCGATCGACCTGATCGACGAGGCCGGCGCACGCCTGCGCCTCTCGATCCTCTCGGCGCCACCGGAGCTGCGCGACTTCGACGACCGCATCGCCGTGGTCCGCTCCGCCAAGGAGGCCGCGATCGAGGACCAGGACTTCGAGAAGGCCGCGTCGCTGCGCGACGAGGAGAAGCAGCTGCTCGGTGAGCGCCTGCGCCTCGAGAAGCAGTGGAAGTCGGGCGACGTCAAGGCCACCGGCGTGGTCGACGAGGGCCTGATCGCCGAGGTCCTCGCCCAGGCGACGGGCATCCCGGTCTTCAAGCTCACCGAGGAGGAGTCCTCGCGGCTCGTCTTCATGGAGAAGGCCCTGCACCAGCGCGTCATCGGCCAGGAGGAGGCCATCGCGGCACTCTCGCGGACGATCCGCCGCACCCGCGCGGGCCTCAAGGACCCCAAGCGCCCCTCGGGCTCGTTCATCTTCGCCGGCCCCACGGGCGTCGGGAAGACCGAGCTGGCCAAGGCGCTCGCCGAGTTCCTCTTCGACGACGAGAACGCGATGATCTCGCTCGACATGTCGGAGTACGGCGAGAAGCACACCGTCTCGCGGCTGTTCGGCGCCCCTCCCGGGTTCGTCGGCTTCGAGGAGGGCGGCCAGCTCACCGAGAAGGTGCGCCGCAAGCCGTTCAGCGTGGTCCTCTTCGACGAGATCGAGAAGGCGCACCCGGACATCTTCAACTCGCTCCTCCAGATCCTGGAGGAGGGTCGACTGACCGACGGCCAGGGCCGTGTCGTCGACTTCAAGAACACCGTCATCATCATGACCACCAACCTCGGTGCTCGTGACATCGCCGGTGGTCCCGTCGGGTTCCAGATCGAGGGCGACAACGCCACCGGCTACGACCGCATGCGCGGCAAGGTCAACGAGGAGCTCAAGAAGCACTTCAAGCCCGAGTTCCTCAACCGCGTGGACGACGTCATCGTCTTCCCGCAGCTGTCGAAGCCCGAGCTGCTCCAGATCGTCGACCTCTTCATCAAGCGCCTGGGCGACCGTCTGCTCGACCGTGACATGACGGTGGAGCTGACGCAGCCGGCCAAGGAGCGCCTGATCGAGGTCGGGTTCGACCCGGCCCTCGGTGCGCGCCCCCTGCGCCGCGCGATCCAGCGCGAGATCGAGGACCAGCTGTCCGAGCGGATCCTGCACGGCGAGCTCGGCGCCGGAGACCACATCCACGTGGACTTCGCCGACAACAAGTTCGTCTTCACCACGACCCCGCGTCTGATCTCGATCAGCGCCGGCGCGTCCACCGGAGCAGCCACGGCCGGCCCGGCGACGCCCGACCTGATGTCGTAGCAGGCTGCCGAACGACCCCGTGCCCGTCCCCTCTCGCGAGGGGGCGGGCACGTCGTCGTCCGGGGGTGGGCGCCTGCTCGCAGGATCCCGCGCCCGGTGCGGCCTAGGCTTGTCGAATGGCCGATTGGAAGTACCCGGTGCGCCGCGCGCGCACGAGCGATGTCCCCTTCATCCAGGAGCTCAGCGAGCCGCTCGTGAACGAGCGCATCCTCCTGGGCAAGGACCGCGTGGTGCTCTACGGCGCCGTGCAGGAGTTCCGCATCGCCGAGGACGGCCACGGGACGGCGATCGGCTGCGGTGCGCTGCATGTGATGTGGGACGACATCGCGGAGGTGCGCACCCTCGCGGTCGCGCAGGACTGGCTCGGGAGGGGTGTGGGCCACCACATCCTGGAGCGCCTCGAGAACGACGCGCGCGAGCTCGGCCTGAAGCGCCTGTTCTGCCTCACCTTCGAGGTCGACTTCTTCGCCCGCCACGGCTTCGAGCCGATCGGCGAGAAGGTCGTCGACCCCGAGGTCTACGCCGAGCTGCTCCGCTCTCCCGACGAGGGAGTCGCCGAGTTCCTCGACCTCGCCCGGGTGAAGCCGAACACGCTCGGCAACACCCGCATGCTGAAGACGCTCTGACCGCCGCCACGTCGTAGCCTGTCCCGGTGACTCCGCCGCCCCGCCGCCTGCCCTCCCGGGTCTACCGGCGACGCCGCGCCGGAGTGCTGCTCGCGCTGGTCGTCATCGTCGCGGGCCTGGCGGTGGTGCTGTCGCTGCTCCCGCGGATGACCGGCTCCGACGCCGCGTCGAGCCCCACGCCGACCGTCGTGCTGCCGACGCTCTACCCGACCACCTCGCCCGGTGCGACGCCCGGCGCCGCACCCGCCTGCACGGCCGACTCCGTCGCCGTCACCGCGGTCACGGACGCCACGAGCTACGCGCCCGGCGAGGATCCGCAGCTCTCGCTCTCGCTGGCCAACATCTCGAGCACCGACTGCGTGATCGACGCGGGCACGAGCAAGCAGGTCTTCACGATCACGAGCGGCTCCGAGCAGATCTGGACCTCCACGGACTGCCAGACCGGCGCGGCCGATCTGCCGGTGCTCCTCCAGGCGGGCCGCTCGGTGATGGGCAGCGCGCTGACGTGGGACCGCACCCGCTCCTCCGCCGACACCTGCTCCGGCGGACGCGAGGCGGTCGAGGCGGGCGGCGCCGCCTACAACCTGTCGGTATCGGTCTCCGGCATCCCCTCGGGCTCGCCCACGCAGTTCCTGCTCCAGTAGTCCGCCCGGGGGACGTGCCGGGCGAGCGTCGGCGCGTAGCATCGCAGGCATGTGGGGGCTGCTCGGCACGATCCTGTCCGCCTCGACCGGCCGGGCGGGGGTGGTCGCGCGGCGCGCGGCGGCCGTCGCCCTCGCGGTCCCGCTGCTGGTCGGCGGAGCGGCGGCGCAGGCCGTGGCGGCTCCGCACCCTGTCGCGGCTCCGCAGCCCGTCGCGGGTGTCGTGCGCGCGGACGTGGACGGCTTCCGGTTCTCGGAGTACTCGGCCGACTTCCGTCTCGACCGCGACGAGGAGGGCCGCTCGACGCTGACCACTGTCGAGACCTTCGTCGCCGAGTTCCCGCCGTCGCAGAACCGCGGCATGCAGCGCGCGATCCCGCTCGACTACGAGGGGCACCCGACCGACGTCGACCTGGTGTCCGTCACCGACGGCGACGGGGAGGCGCGGCCGGTCGACACCGAGCGCGAGGACGGCTTCCTCCTGGTCACCAGCGCGGCGGACGAGTTCGTCAGCGGCAGCCAGACCTACGTCTTCACCTACACGCAGCACAACACGACCCTGCCTGGATCCGGCACGCGCAGCGGCGAGGACGAGTTCTACTGGGACGTCAACGGCACGGGCTGGCGCCAGTCCTTCGACCGCTACGACGTGCGCGTCGAGCTCGCCGGGTCGCTGGCCTCCGCCGCGACGGGGACCGTCAGCTGCTACCGGGGACCGGAGGGCTCGACGACGCCCTGTCCGATCGGCCGCGACGGCGCGGTCGTCACGGCATCGGGGGAGTCGCTGGCTCCGGGGGAGAACGTGACCGTGGCGATCGGCTTCGCTCCCGGGACCTTCACGCCGCGCGACGACCGCTACCTCGCCTCCGGCTGGTCCTGGGTGCAGCTGGGCGGCCTCGCTGCGGTCCTGATCGGCCTCGCGCTCGCCGTGCACCGCCGCCGGACCGTGCTCCGCGACGCTCCCGGCCGCCCGACCGTCGTCGCCGAGTACGACCCGCCCGCGGAGGGGCTGTTCCTCTCCGCCGCGCTGCTGCGGAAGACGTCGAAGGCCCCCGCGGCCGGACTCCTGGACGCCGCCGTCCGCGGTCTCGTGCGCATCGAGGAGACGGGGGAGGGGCGGAAGCAGGAGTACGCCGTGCGGGTGCTCGACCCTGCGACGACGCCGACGCGACGCGCGGGACGCCCGCGGCCCCTCGCCTCCGACGACCGCGAGTTCCTCGACATCGCCCTCGGCCGGGCGCCGGGGACGGTGCGTGAGCTCTCGGGCAAGGACAAGGAGTTCGGCAAGGCCGTCGGACAGTTCCAGACCGCGCTGGGCAACAGGGTGACCGAGGCGGGACTGAAGAAGGCCGGGACGATCGGCGGCAGCGTGCTCGTGATCGTCCCGCTGCTGCTGGGTGTCATGGCCGCCTTCCTGGGCGCGATCCTCCTGATGACCGGCTCCTTCGGCGGAGCGCTCCCGCTCGTGCTGATGCTCGTCGCGATCGTCGCGGCCGTCGTCGGGACGATCCTGGTCTCGAGGGTGCCGCTGACGGCCGCGGGCGCGGAGCTGCGCGACCATCTGCGCGGGCTCGAGCTGTACATCCGCCTGGCCGAGGCCGACCGGATCGCGATGCTGCAGTCGCCCCGCGGGGCGACTGCAGCATCGCGATCCGGTCGGCCTCGGCCAGGCGGATGT